>JAZQBI010000164.1:0-58013 GCA_045545635.1 Clostridia bacterium
CTTTACCTCCGTCGGTTTAATTTTCTTTCATTATATACTAACACAAATAAAAATTCAATTCAATTAAAAGACATAATTTTATCAAAATATCCCTTAGTACATTACAACGATTTTACAATTGTAACAGACAATTTACAATAGTGACATTATTTTTACGGATATTTCCTAAAAATTGCATACTTTTTGCAATATATGTAAATGCATTGACCTTATGGCAGATGCTTTGATAAACTGAAAAGGATGATAAAATTAAACTAAGACGGAGGAAATGTAATGAGCGAAGAGTGTATTTCAGAAAACAAAAAGTACTGTGTGTGGGTAAACTCCGTCAACAAAATTATTTATCTCAAAGAAGTACCGAATACCAAAAAGATAGCATTTGATACAGAAGATGCAAGTCTGGAATTCGCATCAAAGCTTCTTTTCAAGGGATATACCATAGGATGAAAAATTTTTGAAAAAACACTTGACAACAAGGAGTTTTGATGGTAATATATCTAGGTAAAGCAAAGCAGAGGTCCACCTCTCACCTTACGGTTTAAAGGTATCGGTAGGGTAGATAACTTGTATTTTATTGTATAAGTGGGTGGATTTCGCCCACTTTTCTTTTTTTGGGAAAGTCGGATTTTGCAAAGCAATTTATTTTTGGAGGTGCTTTATCATCAGTAACAAGGAAATGTTGATCAATGATGAAATCAAAGAGAAAGAAGTCAGAGTCATTGATTCCGACGGCTCACAGCTCGGCATACTTCCCCTGGCAGATGCCAAAGCAAAGGCAGATGCAAAGAATTTGGATTTGGTACTTATTGCACCGCAGGCAAAACCTCCTGCATGCAAGATTATGGACTATGGTAAATACAAGTTTGAACAGGGTAAGAGAGAGAAGGAAGCCCGTAAGAATCAGCGTATAGTAAATATCAAGGAAGTTCGTATTACGCCTTCCATAGATGTACATGATTTCAATACCAAGGTTAATCAGACAATCAAATTCTTAAAATCCGGTGATAAGGTCAAGGTTACTGTAAGGTTCAGAGGTCGTGAATTGCATCACACACAGCTCGGTATGGATCTTCTTACCAAGTTCGCCGAAGCTATAACTGAAGCAGGAAATGTTGAAAAGGCTGCCAAGCTTGAAGGAAGAAATATGTCTATGGTAGTCGCACCCAAGTAAAATAATTTAGATTTTAAAAATCGGAAGGAGTGTAAATGCAATGCCTAAAATCAAAACTCACAGAGGTGCTGCAAAAAGATTCGGTCTTACAAAGAGCGGTAAGGTAAAGCTTAACCAGGCTTTCAGAAGACACATTTTGACAAAGAAGTCCACCAAGAGAAAGAGAGCATTAAGAAAGCAGGCATATGCTGCTAAGGCTAATGCAGCTACAATCAAGAGACTGATACTTTATAAATAAAATTGAGGGAGGCGTTTTAAAATGGCTAGAGTAAAAGGCGCTATGGCTACAAGAAAGAGACGTAAGAGAGTTTTAAAACTCGCTAAAGGATACAGAGGTGCAAAGAGTAAGCTTTTCAGAACTGCTAAAGAAGCTGTAATGAAGTCATTATCCTATGCATACATCGGCAGAAAGCAGAAGAAGAGAGATTTCAGAAGACTCTGGATTACCAGAATCAGCGCTGCTTGCAAAATCAACGGAACAACATATTCCAAGTTTATGAACGGTCTTAAGAAGGCTGACATCAACATCAACAGAAAGATGCTTTCCGAGATTGCAATTGCAGATCCCGCTGCTTTTACCGAATTGGTAGAAAAGGCTAACGCTGCACTTAACTAATGTCACAAAACCGCATTGAGCGGTTATGTCTATAACAGAAAAGGCACTGCGAATACGCAGTGCTTTTTCTGTTTTTTTGTAGGCGAATTGCGTAGTGAAAACGAATTAAAATAAAAGCGTAGGACATCTTCAAATAAATACAGGGAGGTAAATATGGAAGAAAATACGCTTTACATTCCAAAGCTTACAAAAGACCACATAAGAGAAGCCACGGCTACCCTTGGCACCTACAAACGTGCCAAGACAAATCTGGAACGCAGAATTGTCGAAAATGAGCAGTGGTGGAAGATGCGTCACTGGGAGCTTATACGAAGAAAAAATTATTCAGATCCTGAGCCTGCATCGGCGTGGCTTTTCAATAGTATTGCCAACAAGCATGCAGATGTAATGGATAATTATCCCGAGCCGTGTATTCTGCCAAGGGAGAGAGGCGATATGGAAATGGCAAAAATGCTGTCAAAAATTATTCCCGTGGTTTTGGAGTACAATGATTTTGAAAAAACCTATTCCGATGTGTGGTGGTACAAGCTGAAAAACGGCACAGGATGCTATGGTGTATTCTGGAACAGCTCACTTCTCGGAGGTTTGGGTGATATTGATATCAGACAAATTGATATTCTCAACATCTTCTGGGAAAGCGGAATAAAGGATATTCAGGACAGCAGAAACATTTTTACGGTAGAGCTTGTGGATACGGATATTCTGGAAAAAATGTATCCTGAGCTAAAGGGCAAGATATCCTCCGGCGGTGTGGAGGTTACAAAATATCTCTATGATGACGAAGTGGATACAAGCAAAAAAAGTACAGTCATAGATTGGTATTACAAGAAAAATATCGGTTCACGGACGGTTCTTCACTATTGCAAGTATGTGGGAGATAACATTCTCTATGCATCAGAAAATGATCCTCTTTATGCCGAGACGGGTTTTTATGAACACGGAAAGTACCCCTTTGTGTTTGACACCATGTTCATAGAGGAGGGAACTCCCTGCGGATTTGGATATATTGATATTATGAAGGATGTGCAGATGTATATCGACAAACTCAATCAGATAATAATCCGCAATGCCCTTCAAGCAGGAAAGCGAAGATTTTTTATATCCGATTCCAGTGGTATCAATGAGGAGGAATTTGCCGATTGGTCCAGAGAATTTGTACATGTGGCAGGCAATATGGATGACCGCAATATACGGGAGATAACGGTATCCCAATTGGATTCTTCGGTGATTGCAATACTCAATCAAAAGATAGAAGAACTCAAGGAAACAAGTGGAAACCGTGATGTTTCACAGGGCGGCACTACATCGGGCGTTACTGCGGCAAGTGCCATAGCAGCCCTGCAGGAGGCAGGAAGCAAGCTGTCAAGAGATATGATTAAAGGCTCTTACAGGGCATTTCGGGAGATTAATCACCTTGTTATAGAGCTCATAGGACAGTTTTACGGTGAAACCAGAAGCTTCCGTATTACAGGAGATGATGGCGGTGTGGATTTTGTGGATTTTGCAAACAATCTTCAAGGATGGGACTTAAGGATGAAAAAGCCGATTTTCGATATATCCGTTACAAGTCAGAAGAGCAGTCCGTTTTCAAAAACCGCACAGAATGAGCTTGCCAAAGAGCTTTATGCGGCAGGCCTGTTTAATCCAAATATGGCACAAAGTGCTCTTGTTTGTCTGGAAATGATGGATTTCGACGGTAAGGACAGTGTGATTTCCAAGGTGAGTGAAAACAGCATACAAAGCAGAGAAATAGCTATGTTAAACGACAGAATTCAGAAGCTTACAGAGCTTGTAAACCGTGCCTACGGCACCAAAATAGGCTTGGAAGAAACTCCTGCCATTACAAAAAACTCCTCGGCAAAATCTCCTCTTCCATCAGATTCCAGAGTAAAAACGGCAAGAAAAACCTTAGGCATTTAGGAAAGGGAGCGATATATATGTATGCAAGAGTTGTAAATGGTGTGGAACAGGAATTCTACGGTGATATTCTGCGGTATACCAGAGACGAAGACGGAACTATGTATTACATACAGATTATCAATCCCACGGAGAGGGATTTCAATGATGCGGGATTTTATCGGGTACACATTCCCGGTGAGGAAGAAAAGGAAAGATGATATGAAAAAAAGAATATTCAGTAAACTCATAGTAGTTTTTTGCATACTGGAAATGGCGTTAATGCAGGTGTGGTCTATGAGGATAGCCGATACCAATCAATTTTTGGTAACCGGACTTATCACGGCAAATCACGCTGTATTTGGCGGTGAACTTCTTCTTTTGTGCATCAAGAGAATATTTGGTTCGAAAAATGAGGAGGGACACGAATGGAAAGAGTGATACAAACAGCACTTGGCGAAGTGGGATATCTGGAAAAGTCATCAAAATCCAATCTGTATTCCAAAACGGGCAATTCCGGAAGCGCCAACTATACAAAATATGCCAATGATATGAGTAAATACAGTCCGGGAATTTTTGCAAACGGCTATGCATGGTGTGATACCTTTGTGGACTGGTGCTTTACCAATGCATACGGAAGCGAAACAGCACTTAAGCTTATACACGGTTGGAGTGCATACACACCGACATCCGCAGGGTATTTCAAAAATCACAATCAATGGCATTCCACACCCAAAAAAGGTGATGTGGTGTTTTTTAAAGATGCCAAAGGAACCATATGTCACACAGGCATTGTCTGCAGTGTAGCAGACGGAGTTATAACCACCGTGGAGGGTAACACCTCCGGTGCAAATGGTGTGGTGGCAAACGGCGGCGGAGTTGCAAAAAAGAAATATTCCGTAGGTTACAATAGGATTGCAGGCTACGGACGACCGGACTACAGTCTGGTAGAAAGAAAGGAACAAATCGAAAGGGGAGAAAAAGGTATGTATAACAAAATAGAGGACTGCCCCCTCTGGTCGCAACCGTATATAAAGGCGGCAGTAAACAGTGGTTACATCAAGGGCACGCCTGACGGGAAACTCAATCTTGATGATACCAGAATATGGTGTCTTGTTCTTATGCTTCGCATAATGGGCGTTATGCAGTGAGGCGGTGTCATATGGAAGAAAAGGAAATATGGGAGCGGATGGCGTTTGTTGAGTCCAGTGTTAAATCTGCACATCACAGACTCGACCGTATTGAGCATCTTGCAGATTCAATACATTCTCTTGCATCGGAAATGAGAGAGATGCGTAGCGACTTTACCAATGTGCTTGAAAGGGTGGAGAATATAGAGCAAAGACCTGTAAGAAGGTACGATGTACTTGTGAATAGCTCAGTTACCGCCCTTGTAAGCGGTGTACTCGGGTATTTTATATGCATATTTTTTGTGTAGTAGGTGAATAGTGTGTACATTTTTTTAGCATTGTTTCTTTTGGTGAGCATAATTTTTTATCTTGCAGTAAGACGGAAAAACATCATAGAATGGCTTGTGTGTATGTGTGCCGAGGCAGAGATGACATACGGCTCCGGAACGGGATATCTCAAGCTGCGTGATGTGTATTCCGAGTTTGTCAAGGTATATCCGATTATGGGAGCGATAATGCCCTTTGACACTTTTTCCGCACTGGTGGATAAAGCACTGAAATCCCTCAAGGAAAAGCTTGCAGAAAATGAAATGATTAATGAAATAGTTACAGGTTAGCAAAACAAAATGGTGTAAAAATTCATTGGAATTTTTACACCATTTTGTTTATATTCTGTCGTATAACCTTGTAATTCCCCCAAGAAATTCAACTGCCTTATCCGATAGCATATCCTCACTCATCCGCCATCTCCAGTTAAGTCCAAAGGTGCCCGGGGTATTTATCCTTGCTTCCTCGCCAAGTCCCAGTATATCCCACATAGGCAGAATAACAATAGAAGCCGGAGAATGCATTACAGAGCATATAAGGGATTTATACATTTTGTTTTCGGGAGTATAGAAGTTCCACAGGTATCTTCGTACATTTTCCCTTGCATTGGCACCGAGGTTGCGGAACCATGAGGATATAGGCTCATTATCGTGAGTTCCGGTATATGCAACGCAGTGACCGGGATAGTTGTGAGGCAGATAATCCTGAAAAGCACCCCCGTCTCTCTCGTCAAAGGCAAATTCCAGAACCTTTATTCCCATAAAGCCGGTATCTTTAAGGAGCTTTCGAACATCGTCGGTGATAAAACCAAGGTCCTCGGCAATTATTTCCTTTTTGCCCAGGGCTTTTTCTATTGCATCAAAAAGCTCAATACCTGGTCCCTGTTCCCAGCTTCCCTCACGGGCATCGGGCATACCGTAGGGTATGCGGTAGAATTTTTCAAAGCCTCGGAAATGGTCTATTCTAAGCACATCATAAAGCTTAAAGCTATGGCTTATTCTGGATATCCACCACTTATATCCCTCTTCTTTGTTTCTCTGCCAGTTGTACACGGGATTTCCCCAATTTTGACCTAAGGGGCTGAATCCGTCGGGGGGACATCCTGCAACAAATGAGGGTTTTCCTGATTTGTCCAGCATAAAAAGTTCGGGATTGCTCCATACATCAGCACTGTCGGGTGCTACATATATGGGGATGTCACCGATTATTTTAATATTTTTACTGTTTGCATAAGCCTTCAAGTCCTGCCATTGGCAATAGAATTTATATTGTATGAATTTATAGAAGTTCACATCATCAAGGAGAAATTCTTTGTATCTTTGGAGGCTTTGGCGGTTTCGGATGTCCTCGTCCCAGTCAATATAGTTTTTGCCTCCAAAGTGATTCTTGATTGCCATAAAGAGGCAGTAATCCTCAAGCCAATGGCTGTTTTCCGATTCAAACTCTCTGAATTTTTCTTCAGAAGAAAAACTACTGCTTTTATAGGCTTTTCGCAGCAAGTCAAATCTCGCACTGTATATTGCCGCATAGTCAATATAGTGCATATCGGAGCCAAAGTACGCTTTATCGCATTCTTCCTTTGACAACAGTCCTTCATCTGTAAGCTTTTCAAGACTTACCATATATGGGTTTCCGGCAAAGGCGGAAAAAGCCTGATAGGGGGAATCTCCGTAGCCGGTATGACCAAGGGGCAGAATTTGCCAGTAGCTTTGATGACTCCTTTCCAGAAAGTCCACAAAATCATATGCACTTTTTGAAAAGCAACCTATGCCATATTTGGATGGCAGGCAGGTTATCGGTAGCAATACTCCTGATTTTCGCATAAAACACCTCTTAGAATTCTGAAATCACACCAAAATGGTCGGATATTATATTATACCGCTTGGAATCAAAAATTGTAGCGGAATTTTTTATATATTTTTTTTGCTTTGAAAATATATAGTCCACACGGATGCCTTTGCAGTTTTTCTCCCAGCCTGCAATTTTGCCGTTTACTGTGGCATAGCCCTGCTTTTTCTCTGCATCCCTATAGGTGTCGTGCCATCCGTGAGACAGTACATATTCGTATGCCTTTTCAGTATCGGGTGCATTAAAATCGCCTCCGAGAATAACATCATTGTATTTTATGAGTGCACTATTTAGCTTTTCAAATTGCAGCTTAAAGGGTTCTTCCTCGTCATCCCACCAACCCATATGGGTGTTGCATACCCATATTCCGCCGGTTTTTACCATCAGTGCTTTTCGTGTTTTCCAGTTTGTATAGTCATCATTTTTTGAAAGTAATATTTCTTTCACATTCTGTATAGGAGTACGGCTCATTACTGCAAGACCTTCGTCATACATTTCATATCCGCATTTAATTCCCATCCAGACAAAATAGTAGGGTTTTCCGGCTTTTTCAAACATTTTTGAAAGTTTGAGTGCGTGGTTATCCTCTTTTATGGGCATGTCGGATAATCCGTATATTGACTCTGCTGTGGGTTTTGACGAGGTTTGGTTTACTTCCTGCAAAAGAAGTATATCTATATCTGCTTTGGTCACGGCATCAACAAAAATGCGGCATTTTTCCTCATAGCTTTCTTCCATAAGACTATGGGTGTTTAATGAAAGTATTTTCATCAGAGTATATCATTTATATCGGACTTCAGCACATCTGCTTTTGGCCCGTACACAGCCTGAATGCCGTTACCTTTTTTAATAAGTCCCAGTGCGCCCTCTTTTTTCCATTCCTGTTCTTCTGCAACCTTAGTTTCGTCCTTTACAGTTACACGAAGTCTTGTCATACAAGCATCCACAATAGTTATATTTTCTCTGCCGCCGAGAAGAGCAATTATCCTTTCTGCCTGGGAGTCACCATTTGTTTTGGAGACGGTTTTCTCCTCTTCGGCAGAGTCGGTTGTGTAGTTACCCAGTCTGCCGGGAGTAGCATAGCCAAATTTTCCTATCATATAGTAGCTCACAAGGTAGCCGACGGCAAAAAATACCACAACGCATATTACAAAGTTTATTATATCCCCCGTAAGACCTGCACGGATTGATATGGGAAGTCTTGTGGCAAATTCCAGATTTCCAAAGGAATGAAGTCTGAGGTTTATTATGCCTGATGCCGCAAAAGCAAGTCCCTGAAGAATGGAATAGACTATATAGAGGGGAATTGCACAGAACATAAACATAAATTCAATAGGCTCTGTGACACCTGTGAGGAATACAGCAAGAGCGGTAGATACAAACATTGATTTGTAGTTTTGGCGTTTGTTTTTATCCACCCGTCGGTACATTGCATAGCCAACACCGAGCAAAAGTCCGCTGGAGCCAATCATCTGTCCCACCTTGAAACGGGCAGGGGTAACACTTGTAAGGAGGCTTTCGTATGCGGCAGTATCTCCCGTATTTTTGAAGTTAATAAGGTCAGATACCCACGCAAGCCACAGAGGATCCTGACCGAACACAACTGTTCCTGCACTTATTCCCGTCTGTACGGTGTAGGTTCCGCCAAAGGATGTGTAGTTCATGGGGATTGTAAGCATATGGTGGAGACCAAAGGGCAGGAGAAGCCTTTCCAGTGTGCCGTATATAAAGGGAGCCAGAATAGGGGATGTGTCCTGAGAGTTGGCAATCCATATACCGAAGCTGTTTATACCAAGCTGAACAAAGGGCCATAAAACAGATAATACAAGGGCAACCACCGTTGACCAGAGTATAACCACGAGGGGTACAAATCGTTTTCCGTTGAAGAAAGAAAGTGCATCGGGGAGAGAACGGAAATTGTAGTATTTGTTGTAGACAATACCTCCCACAAAGCCTGCAATGATGCCGACAAAAACTCCCATATTAAGTGCAGGTGAGCCGAGAACCGAGGTAAAGTAACCGTTTACCTCTATCTGCTGGCCAAACAGGGTTTTTACAGTGGCACCCTCGGTAGAGAGCATATCGGAAGTTACACCGAATATCGTGCCTGTTATTTTGTTTATCAGTATAAAGGCAAGAAGTGCCGCAAAGGCACCGCCGGAGCGTTCCTTTGCCCATGAACCGCCTATGGCAACTGCAAAAAGCACATTGAGATTTCCTATGATTGCCCATCCGATGTCCTCGAATATAGCGGCAACCTTAAGGGCAATATCCCATGAGCCGGAAAGCATTGCAATGAGCTTACCGAGACTTATCATAATACCAGCGGCAGGCATAACGGCAATTACCACCATCAGCACCTTTCCCAGCTTTTGCAGAAAATCGAAGGTGTTGTTTTTTCGTAGCTTATTCAAGTGAATTCACTCCTTTTATATTTTCCAAATATCTCTGTTGTAGTCGGAAATTGTTCTGTCAGACGAGAAGTAGCCTGCGTTGGCGGTGTTTATAAGCATCTTTTTTGCCCAGTTTTTTGTGTCAGCATAGTCGGATAGTGCACGGTCACGGGTTTTAACATAATCGTCAAAGTCGGGAAAAGTCATAAACCAGTCTTTGTTTATAAGTTCGTTTTTAAGTCTTTCAAGACATTCGCAGTTGCCGACACCTGTCATAGGGGAGGAGGTTATAAAATCCACAGCTTCCTTAAGAACGGGATTGGAATTGTAGACATCGTAGCTTCTGTAGTCAGCACTTCGGTATTTTTCTATAACCTCATCGGAGCTTTTTCCAAAGATGTATATGTTTTCGTCACCCACAAGGGAATGAATTTCCACATTGGCACCGTCCTCTGTTCCCAGTGTCACGGCACCGTTTAACATAAACTTCATATTTCCTGTTCCGCTGGCTTCCTTGGATGCAAGGGATATCTGCTCCGATATGTCGCAGGCGGGAATCATAACCTCAGCCAGAGATACATTATAGTTTTCAGGCATAACCACCTGAATGTGCTTATTTGCATCACCGTCATTTGATATCACGGTACCAAGGCACAGTATCAGGTGTATTATGTCCTTGGCAATGGTATATGCAGGAGATGCCTTTGCCCCGAATATGGCACATATGGGTTTTGGAGGTAGTATTCCCCGTTTTATATCAAGATATTTTGCAATGAGGTAGAGGGCATTTAACTGTTGTCTCTTGTATTCGTGAAGTCTTTTTACCTGCATGTCAAACACGGCATTTTCATTTATTGAGATTCCCTGTGCTTTTATAAGATGGTTTTTGAGCCGGATTTTGTTCTGATATTTGATTTTACTAATGCCATCCAGTACATAGTCGTCATCCAGATAATCTTTCAGACGAATAAGCTCAGAATGATTTTCCTTAAATTTGGAACCTATTATTTCCTCTATAAATGAGGCAAGATTGGGATTTGCCTTAAAGAGCCATCTTCCAAAGGATATTCCGTTGGTTTTGTTGTTGAATTTGTGAGGATATATGTTGTAAAAGTGATTAAGCTCAGAATTTTTGAGTATTTCCGTATGGAGCTTTGCAACACCGTTTACACTGAATCCCAGATGTATATCCATATGAGCCATATGGACGGTATCACTATTGTCTATAATGTGCAGGGCAGGATTATCATATTTTCGTCGCACTTTGCTGTCAAGTATTTCTATAATTGGAACGATTTTCGGTGCCACCTTTTTGATGTATGCAAGGGGCCATTTTTCCAGAGCTTCTGCAAGTATTGTATGATTGGTATAAGCCACGGTTTTTGATACTGTGCGTATGGCATCATCGGAGGAAAGTCCCTTTTCCGTAAGAAGGCGTATCAGCTCAGGTATAACCATAGAGGGGTGTGTGTCGTTAATCTGAACTACGGCATATTCATGGAGGTCGTACAGGGTTGAGCCTTTTTTGAGTGCCTCCTCCACTATTTTCTGTGCTGCGCAGGATGACAGAAAGTACTCCTGATAAACCCTCAGGATTCTTCCGTTTTCGTCGCTGTCATCAGGATAGAGGAAGAGAGTAAGACACTTTGGTATGTCGGTTTTGTCAAATTGTATTCCTTCTCTTATACAACCTTCGTCTGTACTGTCGGGGTCAAAAAGGCAAAGAGAATTGACACTTTCACCCCTGCCTGCCACATCAATTGTGTACATTCTTGTGTTAAGGGTAAATGAGCCGAATTCAACAGGATATACCTTGGAGGTCTTTTTTATAAAGGGATTTTCGCAAATCCAGGGGTTGGGCTCTTCCTTCTGACGGTTGTCCCTGAATACCTGACGGAAAAGCCCCATATGATAGTTAATTCCTATTCCCTCGGCATTGAGACCAAGATTTGCCATAGAATCCAGAAAGCATGCGGCAAGCCGTCCCAGACCGCCGTTGCCAAGGGATGGCTCCGATTCTGCCAATTCAAGCTCTGCAAGGGATGTACCTATGGAATTTAGTTCTCTTTCCGTTTCGTCATACATACCAAGGTTTATCAGGGTATCTGTAAACATTCTTCCCATAAGGAATTCTGCAGAAATATAGTAAAGCTTTTTCTTGCTTTCTTTTTTGATGAGCTTTCTTTGGGCAAGCTCGTTTTCCAGCTTCTTAAGTATTCTGTCAAATATCTCTTTTTTACTTTTTTGGTTTTGCATATGCTCATCTTCCTTTTTGCAGTTTTGATTTAGTATTAGCTGCACTTGGGTGATTATACATAAAAAATGAGCCTTTGGATTATTTTTCCAAAGACTCATTGGTTTAGTTTGCTTTTTTGCGAAGCTCTTTAAAAACTTTCGGCATATCCTCTTCACTGTAATTGCAGGATACATGGAAGATGTGACCGTTTTTCATTTTGTAGCTTAGCTCTGCTATGGTTATGTTTTCATAGTTTTCGTATCGGTTGTCTATAACCATACTGTTATAAAGCTCGTACAGTTTTGTAATGGTTTCGGCATCGGTAACGGTAACAGTTGCACTTTGTACCGACTTTTCGCTATGGAACATAACCTCCACACTTAATATATCTTCTGCCGATGGGTACATATTTTCTCCGAAAATTTCACGAAGAACCTTGTTTGTGTGTACTGTTTTGTCGGAAAGGTAAATCTCTTCGTTGATAGTAATCTTATCCCCAGTGTCATTTTTCTGATGCCACTCAATATTTATTGCAGAAGAAGTTCTTGGTGCAAAAAATTCCTCGTAGGGCATACTGATCATATCTTTTTTTACTGCATCTATTATCTTTTTCATATTGCCGCTGTCAGGATAGAATATGTCGGGATTTGATTTTCTTCTGTCGTGGAAGGATGCGGAAATATATTCATTATTGGTGTTGTAGAGAAGACAGAAGGCTGTGCGGCGGAAACCGTCGGTTTCCACTATTTTACGCATTGTGTCAGCATCCTTTTCATTATCAAAGGGGTAACTTCTCACAAGATAAGAGCCGTTTTTCAAAAGGTATTTTATTTCCACGGTATACGGAGCATTTCCATATGTTTTCTTTTTGGAAATAAGCTCCGAATGGACTTTTGTTGCAATAAAGAAGTCCTCTTCCTTTGTAAAAGTGAATAAGTTATTCATATTACGGTAGTAATAATTCTGATTGTATTTTCCGTTCGGAATAGTTACGGTAATACTTTTGATGTTCTCGGCTTTGGGAATACGCTTTTCGTAACCTGTCACATCAAATTTGACGCCTGCAATAAACAGAACCGCACCCAAAATATATATTCCTATTGCACGGGATGCCCCCTTAAAGTCTATAGATTTTTTTGCTATCATATAGGATATGCCGCATCCCAGAATTCCCAGAGGAATGATGGTAAATATGTTTTTGATATCCATAAATTCACGGAAGTATTCATAGCTTACACCGCTGGCAAGGACTGCTATAATTGCAATAAATACGGGTTTAAGCCATTTGAATGCTATAACCTCACCGTGGGATTCAAGCTTGCGGATTCTGTATAGGAAATATGCCGCTGTAAGGAGTATGACAGATGCCACAGGGTAGTTCCAAAGCATTTCACCTTTTTCAAGACCGTAGGGCCCTATATAGATGTTACTCATTATAATGTTATCCATGTCAAGCTGTGAGTAGCCGTATATTTCGTGGGAAAACACCAAATCAAACAGACCGTAGAAAAACAGCGGCAGGAGAGAAAAGCCAACGGTAAAAATCAGAGTTGCTATACTGCTGCCCGATACCATAGCGGTAAATGTTGCCAAAGAAAACATTATACAGGTGTATATAAGTCCCACACCCATCCAGACAAAAGCATCAATGGGGTAGAATGAGCCTGCACACATGGGACTTACGGACATAAGTACAAAAATAAGGGTGTTTATTACAAGCGGTACTACCATAAGAACACTGCTTGCTACAAGCTTTGTAACAAAGATTTCCGTTCTCGTAACAGGGTAGGAGTGAATTGTAGATACCGGTGCCGAGGAGTTAAGATAGGAAAAAAGTGTAACCGAAGTACCAACACCAAAAATCAAAGGAATAAGAAAGGCAATCTCCCAGTTTGGCTGACCGCCAAAGCCTGAGCCGTGATTTACGCAGGTGTCGTATACGGGCATTACACAAACCAGCAGAAGCATAATTGTTTCAAGCACGCCAATCCACCAGAAGCGTTTTATGTCGGATTTGAAGATGGCTTTATTAAATAATGATGTTTTCGAAGTCATATCCCATACCTCCTAACTCATATATGAATACTTCCTCCAGTGTGAGAGGAATTGCATCGGACAAAATCGGATTGTAGCGGGAAAGCGTCTCGTTTATTTTTCCGATATCACCCTTGGTAATCAGCATGTGAACTCTGCCCGAGGTCTGTTTGTGAAGTATTTCAATTTCGTTTGTAATTTCCTCAGGAAAGTCTCCGTCAAATGCAAGCTGGAGCTTGTGTATGTTTCCTTTCAGGTCATCAAGAGATTTCTCCAGTACAATCTTTCCACGGTGCATAATGCCAACATGGTCGCACACATCCTCAAGCTCTCTTAAGTTGTGACTTGATATGAGGACAGTTGTCTCGTATTCTGCCACATCCTGCATTATCACACGCCACACATTTCGACGCATCACAGGGTCCAGTCCGTCCACGGGCTCATCCAGTATCATAAGGTCAGGACAGGTGCATATGCCAAGCCAGAATGCAACCTGCTTCTGCATACCCTTGGAGAGTCTGCGGATTTTTCGCTTTGTATCTATTTTAAATATGGATTTCAGATTTTCAAATCGCTCGTCGCTCCATGTAGGGTAGATGTCCTTGTAGAATTTTGCTCCGTCCTCAATGCTGTATGAGGGGAAAAAGTACAGATCGTCTCCTATATATATGGTCTTTGATTTTACAGCGGGATTTTCAAACACCTTTTCACCGGATATATACACTTCTCCCACGTCCGGAGTATATACTCCCGACAGATGCTTTATGAGAGTTGTCTTTCCGGCACCGTTTGGACCGACTAAACCGTAAACAGAGCCTTTTTCCACACTGAGATTTATGGAGTCAAGTGCCCTGAAACCGTCAAAGGTTTTGGTGAGGTCTTTAACTTTAATCATTTCTTTTCCTCCTTATATATTTTTTCTGCGATAGAAGCAAGCTCGCTATAGCTGATTCCCAAAAACATAAGCTCCTTTACCGTATGGCAGAAAGAATCCATAAGTGAATCCACATCTGCACTTCCGGCAGTAACTCTCCTTGGACTTACAAAGCTTCCTTTAGCTTTTTGCGAATAGATATAACCCTCGTTTTCAAGCTCCTTGTAAGCTTTCTGAATAGTGTTGGGATTAATAGCAAGCTCCGAGGCAAGCTCCCTTACCGATGGCAGGCTGTCGTGTTCTGTCAGTATTCCTGCGATAATAAGCTCTTTAAGCTTAACTTTTATCTGCTCGTATAGAGGGCGTCTGTCCCCAAAATCCAATTGTATCACAAAATCACCTCCATGTACCAACTGTATTAATACAAATAATACAGTATAAAATGCAATTTGTCAATATCTTTTTTTAAAAATTTTTGTTGTTGTCAAAATGCTCTTGAAATCCTACTAATTCTATGGTATTATTAGGATATAAAATATAAATGGAGGAATTACCAATGAAAATATCCACAAAAGGCCGTTATGCACTGCGTTTTATGATAGACCTTGCAGAAAACGGCGGAGACAAATTTATTTCCTTAAACGATGTTTCTGAGCGTCAGGGCATATCAAAAAAATATCTTGAGCAGATTGTACCCTCTCTCAACAGTGCCGGATATCTTGTAACAGGCAGAGGCTTTCAGGGAGGCTACAAGCTTGCCAATCGTCCTTCCTATTACAGTGTTGCAGATATTCTCAAGGTTACAGAGGGAAGCCTTGCACCGGTGAGCTGTCTTGAAACAAATGAAAACGAATGCGAAAGAGCAAGGGGCTGTGACACTCTTTACATATGGGAGGGACTTATGGAGGTAATAGAGAATTACCTTGACAAAATAAGCATTCAGGATATTATTAACCGCAAAAGCCGAAAAAAAGATGATTATGTACTTCTGTAATTTTTATACATATTATGTAGTAATCCGCAACTGAAAAATACAGCATAAAAAATTTTTATGCAATAATTTTTGTGCATATTTACAACAAATTGATTGACTTTGCAAAAAATATGTGGTAGAATTGTACACATGGAAAACTGCTCAGTTTTGTGGGCAAAAAGCAGTAAAGGAGGAAGGAAAGTGAAGGATACGATTCTTGAAATGAAAGAAATTGACAAGAGATTTTCAGGAGTCCACGCTTTAAAATCCGTAAATCTGGAGTTAAAATCCGGAGAGGTTCATGCCCTTATGGGAGAAAACGGTGCCGGCAAGTCCACACTTATGAAAGTGCTTTGCGGAATTCACAAGCGTGATGGCGGTGAAATTACCCTGTTTGGGGAGAAAGTCAATTTTTCAAGCATCAAAGAGTCACAGGATGCAGGCATAAGCATCATACATCAGGAACTCAACATGATGAATCACTTAACAGTTGCACAGAACATTTATATAGGCAGAGAACCAATGATAAACGGTATCTACATTGATGATAAGAAAATGGAAGAGGATGCCAAGGCACTTTTTGACCGTATCGGTGTTAAAATTGATCCCGGTGCAGTTCTCGGCACACTTACAGTTGGCAAACAGCAGATGGTGGAAATTGCAAAGGCGGTTTCCAGAGATTCCAGAATTCTTATTCTTGATGAACCAACTGCCGCACTTACTCAGGTTGAGGTTGAAGAGCTTTTCAATATTATGAATGACCTGAAAGCCAAGGGAATAGGTATGATATACATATCTCACCGTATGGATGAAATCAACAGGATATCAGACCGCATTACTGTAATGCGTGACGGTGAATATGTGGGAACGCTCATAACCAAGGATACCACCAAGGACGAAATCGTAAAGATGATGGTAGGCAGAGTAATATACGGTGACAAAAAGGAAAAGAGCACCGTGCCCGAGGGGGCTCCTGTTGTACTTGAGGTTAAAAACCTTTCAAGAGGCAAGGAGATAAAAAATGTCAGCTTCTGTCTGCACAAGGGCGAGATTCTCGGCTTTTCCGGACTTATGGGTTCGGGAAGGACGGAAATTGCCAGAGCTATCTACGGTGCAGATGAATTTGACAGCGGCGAGATATTTATAAACGGAAAAAAAGTAAAGATAAGAACTCCCGAAGAGGCAGTAAAGCTCGGTATTTGTTATCTTTCTGAGGATCGCAAGAGATACGGACTTCTTCTTGATAAATCAGTTTCGGAAAATTCCGCATTAAGTTCACTGGATAATTACATTAAGTGCGGATGGATAAATGATGCAAAAATTGATGAGGATGCAGTAAGAGAAAATGCGAAGCTTAAAACCAAGACACCCTCAATCAAACAGCTCACACGAAATCTCTCCGGCGGTAATCAGCAGAAGGTAATCATAGCAAGGTGGCTTCTCAAAAACTCCGATATATTTATATTTGACGAACCTACACGAGGAATAGATATCGGTGCAAAGAGTGAAATGTACACTCTTATGGAGGAGCTGGCTTCGGAGGGTAAATCCGTAATTATGATTTCTTCGGAGCTTTCCGAAGTTCAACGCCTTAGCGACAGAGTTATCGTAATGTGCGAAGGCAGAAAAACAGCAGAACTCGACATAGCAGACGCAACTCAGGAAGAAATAATGAAATACGCCACTATGAGGGAGGAAGAATAAAATGTCAAATTTCAGCATGAGCAGAACCATTAGAAGAACCAAGGCAAAAACTGTGGATTTTGTTGCAACAAAAGGCAAGCAGAATATGATTATCATAGCAGCGCTTGCAGTTCTTGTACTAATTTTTGCACTGCTCAACCCCAATTTTTTGAGTAAATACAATATTGTAAGTATGGCACAGTCCCTTGCACCTTATGCATTTCTGGGACTCGGTGTTACATTTGTTATCGCAACCGGCGGTATTGACCTTTCTATAGGTACCGTGTGTATTGCATCGGCAGTTATAGCAGGTAAGCTCTACGAGGGCGGTATGCCTCTGTGGATTACAATTCCTGTTATGATTGCAGTAGGCACTATTTTTGGCTATATCAACGGAATTCTCGTTGCCAAGCTAAAGCTTCCTGCCTTCATAGCCACTCTGGGCACAATGATGTTTTCGAGAGGACTCAGTGCAATTCTTGTTTCCACTCCCAACATCTTCTTCCCCAACGGAACATGGTTCAACAGAGTGTTCTCCAATGCAAACGGACTTCCTACCGGACTTATCTGGCTCATTGCTTTTGCACTTCTTTGTATGTATCTTATGTATAAATGCAAGATAGGAAGATATATACTTTCCATAGGAAGTAACGAAGAGGCTACAAGACTTTCCGGTATTAATACCGATAAGTACAAGGTTATTGCATACACCTTCAGCGGTATCGGTGCAGGTATTGCGGCTATTTTCTGGGCAGCATCCTTTACAACAGTTGCGGCAGCTACAGGTAACGGAATGGAGCTTGATGCCATTGCAGGTGTATATATCGGCGGAACAAGTGCTGCCGGCGGTGTTGCTTCCATAGCAGGCACCGTAATCGGTAATATGATGCTTGTTATCATAAGAAGCGGTCTTAACTTCGTTCTTGCAAGATTCAATCTTAACCTGAACTCCACATATGTAACATATGTTCTTACAGGTATCATAGTTGTTGTAGCTGTTCTTATGGATGTTATCAAGAACAAAAATGCAGGCAAGGTTAAGATAGAAACAGAAAAGCAAAAAGCAAAAGCTCTCAAAAAACAGCTTATAGACGAAAAGGAGAGAGAAATAGACAATCTCCTTAAGGATGCAGGTTTAAGCGATGCAGACAAAAAGGCAAAAATTAAGGAGCTTGAAGCACAAATTGCAAAGTTGTAATAGTAAAAAACGGGTTTCCCGTTAATAATAAAACCAGGAGGTAAGTTTATGAAAAAGTTTTTGGCAATTTTGATGGTAATGGTAATGGCAGTTGCACTTTTTGCAGGTTGCGGTGGAGACACAGCAGGCGAAAAGACAGTTGCAGTCGTTGCAAAGGGTGAGTCCCATGCATTCTGGCAGTCAGATAAAGCCGGTGCAGAAGCAGCAGGAGAAAAATATGGCTACAAGATTACATTCAGAGGCCCTGCAAGTGAATCTGCAAAAGACCTTCCCTCACAGAAAGAAATGGTTCAGACAGCACTGTCTAACAATGCATCTGCAATAGTTCTTGCAACTATCGGCGAAGGCTTTGTGGATATGCTTTCTCAGGCAAAGGATATGGGTATTCCCGTTGTACAGTTTGACAGCGGTATCTGGGCAAACGATGTAGCGGCTCTTGACAAGGCAGACAAAAATCCTATCATAGCTTCTGTTGCAACAAGTAACTATTTTGCAGCAAATACAGTTGCAGAAAACTTCTTTGCAGCAGTTAAGGATGAGATTGCAGCAGCAGATGAGTATGTGGTTGGCGTTATCCAGCACGACGAAACTCAGACAGGTATAGACCGTGCACAGGGCTTTATCGATAAGTTTGAAGAGCTTGCAAATGCTGACGAAGCTACAAAGGGTAAGTTCAAGATTGAAAAAGAAGTTAAGCCCGGCGATGCAGACAATGCATACAAAGCAGCTCTTGAAGCTCTCTTCGAAAAGGGTGCAGACGGCATATTTATGTCAAACCAAGGTGTTGTTAAGCAGGTTTACGATGCAATCGGTGCTGCAGGCAATAAGTACGATGCAATCAAGTTCTGCGGATATGATGCAGGTACAAAGCAGATTGAATGGATGAAGAAGATCGAAGGTCCCAAGCTCGTAGGTTCTGTTGCACAGGATTCTTTCCAGATTGGTTATCAGTCTGCTGAACAGGCTATCCTTGCTCTCGAAGGCAAAGAAATCACAGAAAAGGTTGACATTTCCGGTGCATGGTGGAATGCAGAGAATGTTGATGAAATGATAGAAAAGAACCTGGTTTACGAAGGTTAATTCCATATCAATAATCGCAAAAAGCCAAAGCTGGTTTGCTTTGGCTTTTTTGTGTATTAAAAGGTATTGGATTTCTTGACATTGCAGGAAATAAGGTTTATATTGTAATAGAGGTGTTTTGCATGAACTATAATTATCATACTCACACATATCTTTGCAATCATGCAAGAGATACTATGGAAGAATATGTTGTAAGAGCCATTGAGGGCGGAATAAAGCATATGGGTTTTTCGGATCATATGCCTTTTGTATGTGCTGACGGACATCAGTCCACATACAGGGTAGCACTTGAGGATGGCAAAAAGTATATAGAAACAGTTCTGTGCCTTGCGGATAAATACAAGGAATACATAGACATAATACCGGGTTTTGAAATGGAGTATTATCCACGGGATTTTCAAAGGATGTACAAATCCGCATTGGAGCTTGGTGCACGCTATCTCATACTCGGGGAGCATTTTACATCCGACGAATCACAGGAGGACAGTTTTTATACTTTTTCCGCTACCGACAGCGAGGACAGGCTAAAGGAGTATGTTTCCGCCGTTACTGAGGGAATGGGGACAGGAGCCTTTACCTATGTTGCTCACCCTGATATAATAAAATTCGTAGGTGACGAGGCTATATACATTCGTGAAATGAGCAAAATATGCGAAGCATCAATTAAGTATAATGTGCCACTGGAGATTAATTTTCTTGGTATAAGGGAAGGGAGAATGTATCCCAGAGATATATTCTGGAAGATTGCCGGAGAGGCTGAGTGCAGTGTAACCTTTGGATTTGACAGCCACAGCGCCGGTTCTTCCTGTGATGACAAATCAATTGAAAAGGCAATGGAGCTTGTGAATAAATACGGCCTAAATTATATCGGAAAACCGGATATTGCGTTTATCCAGTAATTTTGTATATAAAGAAGAAAATATTGTGCATTGACACATTAACCTTAAAATGCTATACTTTTGAAAACTGCGAGGTGGAGTATATTATGTCAAAAGGTATTGCAGAATCAGACAAAAATTTTGTAGCAGTAAAAAGTAAATATCCCGATGTGGAATTTCATAATATTCTGGATGAGCCATTTGCAATAGACGGACTTTATATGCCAAAGGAAACCGGAATATATACAAGGCTTCCTATGGAGTTTATGGACCTTGCAGAGCTTAATGACACCGCAAAGATAGTTATGACAAATACTGCAGGAGGCAAGGTGAGATTTATCACCGATTCCCCATATGTGGCACTTTGGGTTCGCCTTGGGGAAACCTCATACATAATGCACCATATAGCGGATACGGCGGTTATGGGATTTGATATGTATGCGTCTGATGACGCCTCACAGGATGAAGAGGCATTTGCAAAGGTATATATTCCTGCAGTTGATGAAAATAAGTGTTATGCCGGAATGTATGAATTTCCGTGTTCAAAGCTCCGAAACATAACCCTGAATTTTCCTTTGTATCACAATGTAAGTGAGGTTTATGTGGGGTTAAAGGCAGGATGCATCCTCACGAAGCCAAAGGAATATGCGTTTTCAAAACCTGTGGTATTCTATGGCTCTTCCATTACTCAGGGGGGATGTGCCTCCAGACCGGGCACGGCATATACTGCAACTCTTTCCCGCAGATTAAACTGCAACCACATTAACCTTGGCTTTTCGGGGGCAGGGCAGGGAGAACAGCTTATGGCAGAGTATATTGCCGATATGGATATGAGTGTTTTTGTTATGGACTATGACCACAATGCACTTTCTGTTGAGCATCTCCAAAATACCCATTATGCTTTTTATGAAACAGTCAGGAAGAAAAACCCCCATCTTCCCATAATTATGATGTCGGCACCCATAAGCACACTTGATGAATACAATCCGATTATACCTGTTATGAAGAAACGCCGCATTGTTGTTATGGAATCCTATATAAAAGCGGTACAATCAGGTGACGAAAATGTGTACTTTGTAGACGGTGAGGCACTGCTCGGTACTGATAAACCCTACAACAGCACTGTTGACGGCAATCACCCCACAGATTACGGGTTCTGTCAGATGGCAGACAGACTTTATCCTATATTAAAAAGATTGCTTTATAAAAATTGATATACATTTCCAAAGCAGAATGTACCATGAGTTAATTTGGATTTTGTTTGGCAAAGCATCACCCCCGCAAGCCTGTAACGGTCTGCGGGGGTGATGCTTTTATATTGAAATGAAGGCAGCTATTGATTTTTAAGTGTAATCACAAATTCTGTTCCGTTGTCCGGCTCGCTTGTTACCGCGATTTTTCCGCCGTGAAGCTCAACTATACTTTTTACCATAGCAAGTCCAAGACCGCTGCTGGCAAATTCGTCATTACGGACATTATCCACACGGTAAAATCTCTTCCAGATTTTATCAATATTTTCTTTGGATATTCCGATACCGTTATCTGAGACTGTAATCTCTGTCGTATCATCCGGCCTGCAAGCAGAGACGGAAACATAACCCGAACTTTTTCCGTATTTGATTCCGTTGCTGATAAGATTTGTAACAGCACTCAAAAGAAGAGCTTCATCCGCTTCCACAATAAGATTGTCCTCTGCGTTGTTAATCAGAACAATACCTTTTTTGTCTGCCATATCTCTCATATTGTCAATTGCTATTTCAATAAGTGCGGCAATGTCAACCTTCTCTTTGTTGAATTTCTGTCTGTTAGTGTCTATTCTTGCCAGAAGCAAAAGCCTTGAAATAAGTGTTGAAATCTGATTTGCTTTATCAACTATATTTTCTGCAAGCTCTTTTTCCTTTTGGTTTTCTGCAATATCCAGAAGATATTCTCCCTGTGCCAGTATTACACTGACCGGAGTTCTCAGTTCGTGGGAGGCATCCGATGTAAATTGTTTTTCCTGCTCTATAAGACTTTCAATTTTGTCAAGCATGTGATTGAGAGTAACTGACAAGCTGTAAAGCTCGTCATGCTTTGACTCTGGTGATATTTTTATTCTTTGTTTTATGTCCCTTTGAGCAGAAATTCTATCTGCGGTTTTTACAATATTATTTACAGGGCTGAATGCTTTTTTGGTTATATAATATCCGCCAAGTGCTGTCAGAATAAGTATCAGAGGCACAAGAATGAGCATAACCCTGATTGCAGAGCGTCCCAGAAGTATTGTGGAGTTAACAGATTCCACACCTCGTACCCAGAATCCCATATATCTGCCGGGACGGCCCGGAGAGTGGGTATCGTAGACAACATAATTTTTCCCTTCTATGTTCTCCATTCGGGGGAGTCCTTCCAAAAACGGGATATTTGCCACATCATAATTGTACTGACCTATGATATATTTACCGCTTGATTCATATATGGAGACACTTTTGAATTCCGCCTTGTTTTCAACTATATCAAAAACATCCGGTTGCCTTTTTGACAGCTTTTCCGTTACCTGTGTAACCTTTAAGATGACATCTTTTTCCACACTGTCTATTGCCAATTGGTAGGAAAGACCGCCAACAAGCGACAGCACCACAACAATTAAGATAAACATAAGAGTTGTGTACCAGATTGTTATTCTTGTTTTTATCGAAGTGAATCTTTTCATTTTAATCTTCCTTTATGACATATCCCACATTCTTAATGGTGTGGAGCAGTTTTTTGGGAAAACCGTCATCTATTTTTTTCCTGAGGTGATGGATGTACACCTTTATGACATCGCTTGAACCTTCGTATTCGTAGTTCCATATGTTTTCTTCTATTTTTTCCTTGGATACAATAATACCCCTATTACGCATCAGGTATTCAAGAATGGCATACTCCTTTGAGGACAGTTCAACGATGGTATCTCCTCTTTTTACCTGTCTTGTTGTAGTGTCAACACTAAGGTCCGCAATTTCCATAACACTTGCTGTGATGTTCTCCTTTACACGGAGCATAGCTCTAATTCTTGCGGATAATACCGCAAAGGAAAAGGGCTTGGTCAGATAGTCATTGGCACCGCTGTCAAGACCTTTTATTATGTCCTCGTCCGAGTCTTTGGCGGTAAGCATTAATACGGGAGTCAGTATTTTTTTGTTTCTGATTGTCCGAAGAACCTCAAATCCGTTGATTTTCGGCATCATTACATCAAGAATTATTCCGTCATATTGTGCGCTTTCTATATAGTAAAGTGCATCCTCACCATCAAAACAACTGTCAACGGTATAACCTGCTTTCACTAATCTTTCGCTGAGAGTCTGATTAAGATTTTTTTCATCCTCTGCAATAAGTAGTCTCATACAATCACCTGCCTTGTTTTTATTATACAATAAAAATAGCCGAATGTAAATTGACGGCTTTGCAAAAAAACAAAGCCGCCTCTTTTTTATTGCATCCTGTTACCTCTTCCAAAGTTCATACCGCCAAATGTGTCAGGTGTTCCAATGACGGTGCTCTGTCCTGAAATTTCTGCTTCAAAAGCTTCGCTTCCGATATTAACAGAATATTTTTCGCCTGTTTTTAAGCTATCAGAAGCTATAAGAACTGCCTTGAAACTGCACTTGGGGGCATATTCATATACAACATTTCCATCACTGTCCGAAACGGAAATCTTGTCATTAGCTTCGTGCTTGTTTTCGCAATAAATAGTAATTGTGTTTTGTGAAAGCTTCAGGCTTCTTTCATTTCCCATTCCGGATACAAGTATAATACTGGCTTTTTCATCTATAGTAGTCTGACCGTCAGAATCTATGACACCAAAGTTACCGGAAAAAGAGCCTGTGGGATTTGCAGCCTTCAGAGTACCGCCGTTAATCAGTATATTACCATTGGCATCAACACAGTCATCCTGACCGCAAAGCTCCAGATAACCGCCGTTTATGATGAGGCACACTTTCATATCACCTCTGCCGCTACCCATAAATCCACCGCCTTTTGGTGGTCTTGCTCCCTTGGGAGGGATAAATTCATCGTTTTCCGGCATTCTGAACGGCGGCAGAAATTCACCGTTTTCAGGAATTACAAAATCAGGATTAGCTTCCATACTCTGACCGTCAACGGGGACTTTTGGCATTTTGCCAAAGCCCTCCGGAGGAACACGGTTGCCGTTCTCTTTATTTCCGCCAAAGTTTCCGTGGGGGAGCATCATACCGCTGTTTCCGCCCGTCGCATTAATGGCATCATCTGTGGAAACAGCTTTAATATTACCGTCATTTATGGTCATCACATTTTTGCTTTCAATACCCTCAGTGGATTTGGTTACATCTATTATTGTATTTTCGCCGTTTATGGTAAGGTTTCCGTGGGCGGATATGCCTTTATCGTATTTTGAACTCAAGGTTAATTTACCGCCGTTTATTTCGATTTCATCCTGACAGTGAATCGCATGGGATGCGGAATTTACATTGATTTCACCGCCTGATATAATCATCATCCACTCTGCATTGATGCCTTTGGTGGATTTTTCAAACTCAACATCTGCTTCATCCATTTCCCATATACCTCTGCGGGGGACTTCTTCTGTAGTTTCCGATGCAGGCTGCTCGGTTTCGATTGGAGTTCCGTTGGTTTCGATGTTTATTGTTCCTGCGGAAATATTAACAATGGATTCGCAGTCAATTCCATCATTGACGGAGGTTATATCAATAGTTCCTCCTGTCATTTTAAAGGTGTCGTTTATGTGAATACCGTCTGAGGAAGCGTTTATTGTTATGATTCCGTTTTCTATGTTCAGATTATCCGATGCTTTCATTCCATGTCCTGCTTCGGACATTATATCAAGACTTCCGTCACCCTTTATTTCAAGGTTTTCCTTTGAGTAGATTGCACCGTCATCACTGTTTTTTGCAATGAGGTAGTTTTTCGTTCCGTCTGTAAGGGTAATGTATGCCTTGTCAGCTTTTTCCACAAAGATGCAAGGGTTACTGTCAGATGTGATTTTTGCACCGGACAAACGCAGTTTTACCTTTTCCTTTGTGGAGATTATTATGTTTCCGTTTTCGAGAGTTCCCGTCAGGGTAAAATCTCCTCCGGAGGTAATTTTGATCTGATTGCCGTCAATTTCTATGCCGTTACCCTCATATGTGAGCTCGCCAAGGTCTATTGAACCTACATTCTCTTTCCAGGAATCGTCCTCCTCGTCATCGGAGGTAATAACAACCTTTTTATTGTTTTCATCCCATTCTACATCAAGTCCAAAGCTTTCGGATATGGCACGGGCAGGAACAAGAGTTCTTCCGGACACAGCCTGTGCAGGAACCTCCAGAGTAACTGTTTCGATAATCGGATTTCCCTCATCATCTTTATCGCCCTTGTCAATCTGCAAATCCGTTGAATCAATTGTCAGCGAAACTGTTTTTGAGTTCTTTCTGGCAGATACTGTTTTGGTATCGTTATTCCACTTTACGGATGCACCGATTTCCTCAAATATCTTTCGCATGGGAACCATGGTGCGACCGTCAATTATTTCGGGCTTTACATCAAATTCGATTTTTTTACCGTCAATTTCAACTGTGATTTCATCGGCAAATACCGAAATGTTTCCTGCAATTAAGGACATACAAAGACACAAGCTCAGGATAACTGATAATAATTTTTTCATAGCTTTTCACCTCATTACTTATTTTTTATCGGTGCCGAAACTGCAAGTATGATATTTAAGTTGCCGTTTCTGCACCTAAGCTCATTTATAAATTCCTGTTCATCTTCATCGTGAAGCATAATAACAGTGTAATTGAGTTCAAAAAGGGAACCGAGATCTGTTGTTTTGATTCTTGTAAGTGAATATTTCTTTGTGTATTTCTTTAAGATTTCATCAAATGCACCCTGATAGTTGAGGTTTTCGGGAATTGTAATTTTGAGCGTTTTTTGCATTTGCTTTTTTTCAAAAAATTTAAATTTTTCCGTAAGTATCATTATGATACAAAGTAATGCAACAAAGATTGCACCATATCCAAAAAGTCCCACACCGCATGCAAGACCTGCCGCTATATCAAAAAATATAAATCCGATATCCTTGGGATCTCCCGGTGCACTTCGGAAGCGGATGATAGAGAGTGTTCCTGCCAGACTGAATGCCCTTGCTATGTTGCTTCCGATAAAAAGAATAATGACAGAAAGTATTACAGGAAGCATCAGAAGCGTTATTGCCATACTTCGCTGATAGCTTTCTTCTTGAATTTTGTAGTAAGTAAGACCTATTCCGGCACCAAAAACAATAGCTGTGAGCATTGTTATGACCGCAGAGCCTAACGTGATGTCTGCTGAAACATTTGCTAAAATATTATTGAATAAATTATCCATATCAGACTACCTCCATGTATTTGTGTGTGGATTTATTTATCATATTTCTGAACTCCGTGCCGTATTTTGAAAAGCCGGTTCTTTTTATATCAAGGTCTGTAAGCATATGAGCGAGCCACAGGGGTTTTGCAAGGGATGTTTTGATTTCCATAAGATAAACATCTTCCGGCAGGAGCCTCTTACCATAATCGCCTTTTTCCAGAGCCAGATCGTACCGCCTGGACCTTATGTTCGTATCAAAGGATATCCGAAGGTCCTTATTGTCTTTTTCAAAATATGCAATTCTGTCATATGCCAGATAAAGCTTGGGGGATAGATTGTATATTTCCAAAAAATATTCAAGCTCGCAAATCACCTGTTTATTCATATAGTCCTTTGGAACCGGAGCCTTTCCCGATTCCAGAAATCTGTATGCTTCATCCAATCTAATCTTGGTTCTGCGCTTGTTTACTATGCCATTGAACTTCTTTTTGATTTCAAGAAATACCTTTGCATTTTCATCCGGCACCCCGTAAGAGCGAAGCCGCAGTTTTTCCTTGTATTTTGGCTTTGAAAGGGATGTTCGTATGAGGTAGTCATCCGGCGTATCGAAATAAATATTGGCTATAGTGTAGGTGGTATGCCCCTCGCTGTGAGAATCTGTTACCATATATTCATCCATAATCCCGATAACCTTTTCAAAGGTTTCCCTATCAAGTATATACTTGTGTTCGTATCTGTTAAAAACTTCTATTGCCACCATCTGCACCTCCTGTAAGGCTAGTTTACCTCCATAAGGTTAAATCAGGGTTAATTTGGAATTTATTGTGTAATTTCAATTTTATTTCCGTCGGATATCACAGAAACATCACCATCTTTTGTGCTGAAAATTTCACTTCCGGCAAACTCCAGAATTGATATGGTTTCTTCTTCCGCAGGATTTTTTTTACTGTCACAAATTACAGAATATGCGGGTTTTACAGTTGTAACAAATCGTTTTGTGTTTTTGTTGTATTTGCCGTGATGGGGGACCTTGAGAAAATCGTACTGCATACCGAATTCCGATATTACCTCTGTCAACCTGTCAGCTTCCGCATCTGCTGCAAAGAGAAATGAGTTTTGTCCGTGCTTTACCGAAATAACAAGCGAAAAATCATTGTCGCCCTCTGAATAGGTTTTCTTTTTTGGCGTTGACACTTCAAAGAGAACATCATCTACCGTAAACGAAGTATTTTTATTGAGCTTTGTTATGGTAAGATTTTTTTCTTTAACAGTTTTTAAATATGTTTCGTATTCATTGTTGTTTCCCTCATATTCGGGTACATAGATGTTACTTGCAGTAACATTTTCCATAACCTCGGGAAAACCGCCCACATGGTCTTTGTCAAAGTGAGTGATAAACATATAATCCACATTGGTGATATTTTCTTCCTGCAGATATTCGGCTATTTCATCACCGTCATCCTTTTCTCCGCAGTCAATAATTATACTGTGATTTTGTGTCTGCATTATGATGGCATCAGCCTGCCCCGCCTTGAGTACCGTAAAGTTAAATTTTCCTGTCACATCGGGAATTTCAACACTGTTTTTCACTTCTTTTCCGCATCCGACAAAAATTACAGCCAGCACAAGAAGCAGAATAGTAAGATTTCTTTTTTTCATAATAGCAACACCTTTCCATTTTTATATAAGAATATCATGCCAAAGTTAAAATAAAGTTAAAGATTTGTTGCTATATAAGTGTTATATTTCGTTGACGGTAATTATTAAATGTGCTATAATTCTTACTATAAGTTTTGTTAGGCGGTGAGTCCGTGAAAAATTACCATATACCAATTTTCGTCCCTCACAAGGGATGTCCCCACGATTGTGTTTTTTGCAATCAGAGGCAGATTACAGGGCAAACAGTCGATGTTACAGGGGAAGATGTAGACAGAATAATAAATGAGTATCTTCCCACTTTGGATAAAAATTCATATACAGAAGCGGCTTTTTTTGGAGGGAGCTTTACCGGTATAGAGATAGAAAAGCAGACGGAACTTTTGTCTGCTGCTTACCCCTATGTTGTGTCCGGCGAAATTCAGGGCATAAGATGCTCCACCCGTGCCGATTATATATCCGAAGAAATCCTTGATAACCTGAAAAGATTCGGAACAACCACGGTGGAGCTTGGTGTTCAGTCCACCGATAACGAAGTTCTTGCAAAAAGCCACAGGGGACACAGCTTTGATGATGTTGTGAGGGCATCGAAGCTTATAAAAAGCTATGGAATAAAGCTTGGACTTCAGATGATGCTGGGACTGCCCGGAGACACACGGGAAAAGATGCTCAAAACCGCCCGTGACCTGATTGAGCTTAAGCCGGAATGTGTGAGGATATATCCTACACTGGTTGTAAAGGATACCGCCCTATGGTCAATGTACCAAAAGGGTACATATACTCCTCTCACACTTGAGGAAACAGTAGATATCCTTTCCGAAATTATTCCCATGTTTGAAAGGGAAAACATATCGGTAATAAGAGTCGGACTCCAGACCACGGATAACATAAGTGAAGGGAATGTGGACGGGCCTTATCATCCTGCCATAAGGGAGCTTGCCTGCGGACGGATAATAAGAAACATTCTTGAAGCCAATATGTCAGGTAATGTTCTTTCTGTGGAGGTAAGTCCAAAAAGAGTGTCGGAAACATCGGGACACCGCAGATGCAACAAAGAGTATTTTTTAAAGAAATATTCTGTTACACTTGATGTCAAAGAGGACAAAACCCTCACGGATAACGAAATAAGGATAAACGGCAAGATTGTTAAAATAACCGTATAAGGGAGATGCACTATGACAGAGGTATTTCCGAATTATTATGACAAATTCAAATGCATTGCAGACAAGTGTGAGCATAACTGTTGTATAGGATGGGAAATAGATATAGACCAAGAAACCATGAAGAGATATAAATCTCTGGAAAAAGATACAGGCTTTAAATTTAGTGATAACATAGAGGAAAACCATTTTAAGCTAAAAGACGGAGAACGCTGTGCATTTTTAAACAGCCACGGTCTTTGTGATATAATCTGCAGCTTTGGTGAAGATGCTCTTTGTGACATATGTAGTCTCCATCCGAGGTTCAAAAACTTTTATACTCATTTTAACGAGGTCGGTTTGGGACTTTCCTGCGAGGAGGCGGCAAGGATCATCCTTTCTGCAGAAGAAAAATTTTTTATTTCCCCTCCTGGTGGTGTACCCCTAACCCATGAAGAAGAAGATTTCTTTGAAGAGAGAAGTACAGCACTGGATATTTTGCAAAACAGGACCAAAACAATAGCAGAGAGGTTTTCGTATCTTGCCGAAAGGTTTGATACGGAAATCACATCGGATATCGAAAAGCTTCTTGAAGTTTATTTACCGCTGGAAAGACTTGATGCAAAATGGACTGATGAGCTTGAAGCACTAAGAGGGTTTTGTTTTGACGGAGAGATTTTTGAAAAGTTCCCCATAGCTTTTGAAAATCTTGCAGTTTATTTTATTTTCCGTCATTTTGGAGAGTGTATGTGGGATTACGAGCCTGCGGTAAGGTTTGCTCTGCAGGGATGCACACTCATCGGTGCAATGCTTTCACGACATCAAAGAGATTATTCCAAGGCGGATTTTAACAGCCTGACAGAAATTGCAAGAATGTATTCTGCTGAGATAGAATATTCTGACGAAAATACAGAAGAAATTATGTTTGAGGTGATATAAAAATGTTATTATACATAGTAAGACACGGAGATCCTGTTTATTCAACGGATTCGCTTACTCCCAGAGGTAAGCTTCAGGCAGAAGCCGTGGGAAAACGTATATACCATTCCGGTATAAACACAATTTACTCATCTCCCATGGGTAGAGCTAAGGAAACAGCAGAGCCTGCCTGCAGACTTCTCGGACTTCCTATGAACATAGAAGAATGGGCACACGAAATTCAGGACGAAAGACTGACACCATTCCCCGATGGAGTTATGAAGTCTATCACAGATGTACAAAATACCTATTACCGTGAAAACGGAAATATCAATCTGCCATATGACAAAACCTACGAATGCACAGGCATAAAGGACAGCCGTATGGCAGAAGCCGTTGCCCGTATAGAAAAAGACGGCAACGAATTTCTGGAAAGATTAGGCTACAAGGAAGAAAACGGCGTGTACAGAATAATAAACAAAAACGAAGAAAAGGTGGCACTTTTCTGCCATTCTGCATTTGGAAGAGCATGGCTTTCCACTCTTTTGCACATACCACTCCACATAATGTGGTCGTCATTCAGCTACACTCACACAGGGGTTACGGTGCTGGAATTTGCCAACAACGCTAACGGTGTTACCGCACCCAAGTGCCTTTGTTTCTCTGATATTTCTCATCTGTACGCAGAAGGACTTGACTTGATACATGACAATCATGTGGAGATATAACATCCTGATATTTTGTTCGATATTATTGGGTATTCAAATTGAGTATGCTATTTATCCCGATTTGACACGAGTAATGTCGGGAATCATATCATCTTGAGAACAAAAGCAGAAGATGAACAGATAAAAACAGTTGTTTGAACTAACGGCAAAATTCCTTGATTAATAAGCAATTTTGTGGTAGAATAAGCAGGTACTTTAATAGGTGTGCAGATGATGAAATATATCGAAAGGACGGTGTATGCATATGAAGCTTCATATCGGTATGCGAAAGGTAAAAAGTCTTATTTCTCTGGTAGTTGCATTTGTGATATGGCAGATTGTGCGTATTTTCCTTCCGTCTCTGGAGGTTCATCCTGTTTTTGCTTATGTCTATTCTGTAATAGAAATTCGTGAAACCCTCGACAAAACAAAGAAATTCGGGTTGTTACGAATCAAAGCAACTTTTATAGGCTTGATTGTAGGACTTGTCTTTATAACCCTGTCGGTATTTGCGGTATCCGCAATAGATGGAGAAATGTGGAAACTCATAGCGGAACTTATTCTCATTTTGTTGGCTACACTGATTTCTCTGCAGTCGGCAGAAGCTGCAAAGTGCGAAAACTTTTGCGGTATTGCGGCAATCATAACAATAATATGTATGGTTTCACACAGTGAGGAAGATATCTACCTCTATGCCGTAATGCGTGTTGTACAGACTCTTATCGGTGTTTTTTCAGCAATGATTATAAATATGTTTGTAAAAAAAGAGGTACCAAAGACAGAAAACTAATTGATAGAATTAACGGAGGAACTATGAGTATAACAAAAAAACTTTTCGGAATATACAGCGGTGGTGAGGTCTATGAGTACACCCTCGACAACGGAAATAAGCTTTCCGCATCCATAATAACCCTTGGCGGCACGGTCCGATCCCTTGTGTTCAATGGGGTGGATGTGGCACTTGGCAAAGAGGGTATGGAGGGATATGCAAACAATATCGCAAATTACGGAGTAATTGTCGGCAGAAGCTCCAACCGTATAGCCAATGCAGAATTTAGTCTTGACGGCATAACATACAAGCTTGATGCTAACCAGAACGGAAACAATCTTCACGGCGGATATAACGGATTTGCAAAAAAAATATGGGATGTCCGTGAGTGTGACAGCGAGGAACCGACACTTGTCCTTGAGCTTAAAAGTCCCGACGGAGACTGCGGATTCCCCGGTAATGCGGATGTAAAGGTGACCTACACACTGACAAAAGACAATGCACTTATGATACACTACGAAGCAGTAGCAGATGCAGATACCATTGTCAATATGACAAATCATACATACTTCAATCTTAACGGACATGCATCGGGCAGCGTGGATAACCACAAACTGCAGATTGAGAGTGATTTTTACACACCAAATTACGAAAGCTCATTGCCAACAGGAGAAATTCTGTCTGTATCGGGTACACCCTTTGATTTTACAAAGCCGAAATCTATCGGTGAGGGACTTTCCTCCGACCATCCGCAGATTACGGCATTTGGAAGATATGATCACAATTTTGTGCTAAGGGGTTTTGGATACCGCAGGGCAGCTACTCTCATAGGTGACAAATCCGCAATACTGATGGAGATGTACACCGACAGACCGGGTGTTCAGGTATACACACCAAAATCAGCATCAAAGGGTAATGACTACAAAGATGGAGTAACATACGAGCCCTATGGCGGCGTATGTCTTGAAACACAGTGTTTCCCCGATAGTATACATTTTTCCCATTTTCCTGATTCTGTTCTCAAAAAAGGAGAAAAATACGATACTACAACAACATACAAATTTATACAGGAGTGATTTTTACCATGGAAATATTACAGATGAAACAAATGTTCCGTGAGGTGTTCGGAGATGGAGAGCTCAGAGTATTCACATCACCGGGAAGAGTAAACCTCATAGGAGAGCACATAGATTACTGTGGAGGTTGCGTTGTGCCTGCAGCACTTGGTATGGGAACTACCATAGTTGCAAAAAAGAGAGATGACGATATCATAAGGCTAAAAGCAACCGATTTGGATATTGTTGTGGAAACAAAAATTTCAGAGATGGAAAGTTTAAAGGGCAAGCTTAAATGGGGTGACTATCAGATTGGAGTTGCACTGGAGCTTATATGCGACGGCTACGAAATCTGCGGATGCGATCTTCTCTATGATGACACTGTTCCTCACGGGGGCGGACTTTCTTCTTCGGCTGCAATAGAGGTTTCCACAGCGCTGTGTCTTGCTACCTTTGCCAACGAAAAAGCAGGCAAGAACGAAGAAATTGATATGGTTAAGATGGCAATTCTGTCTCAAAAGGCAGAACACAATTTCATAGGGGTAAAATGCGGAATAATGGATCAGTTTGCTTCTGCAATGGGCAAGAAAAACCACGCCGTTTACCTTAATTGTTCAACCCTTGAATATAAGCACATACCCCTTAAGCTCGATGGATACAAGCTGGTGCTTACCAATACCAATGTCAAACATTCCCTCGGAAGCTCCAAGTACAACGAGAGAAGGGGAGAGTGCGAGGAAGGATTGCAAATTTTAAAAACTGTTCTGCCTCACATAACCTGCCTTGCAGATGTAACCGAGGAGGAGTTTGGAAAGCATAAAAACCTTATAGAAAATCCCGTTACAAGAAAGAGAATAAAGCATGTGGTTTATGAATGTGAAAGAGTACGGAAGAGTGCTTGTGCAATGGAACGGGGAGACCTTGCAGAATTCGGAAGATATATGAATGAGTCTCACGACTCCCTGAGGATGGATTACGAGGTAACCTGTCCGGAGCTTGATTTCGTTGTTGACAGTGGCAGAAAAGTTGACGGCGTTCTTGGAATAAGAATGACAGGAGCAGGCTTTGGCGGTTGCACGGTTGCCATAATAAAGGACGAATCGGTAGAGGACTACAAGTCCGCAGTAGGCAGCTCATATGCGGAAAAATTCGGTCACGAGGCTTCTTTCTATGTAACAGATACAGGAGATGGCGGACACGAGATAATATAAAATCGGAGGGTATACTATGTATTTATATTTTGCACCCCTTGAGGGCATAACGGGATATATATACCGTAGTACCCACAGAGAATTTTTTGGCGGATGCGATATGTATTATGCACCTTTCATAACTCCCGTGGAAAATGAAAGGCTAAACAGAAAGTGTATGAGAGACATTCTTCCCGAAAACAACGAGGGAGTTCCTTTGGTTGTTCAGGTTCTTGCCAACAAAAAAGAGGCGTATTTCCGCTTTGAAAAGGAAGCACTTAACTTTGGCTACAAGAATATCAATATCAATTTCGGATGTCCATCGGGTACTGTAGTCAAAAAGGACAGGGGTGCAGGTTTTCTTCGTGAGCGAGATGCACTGGATGGATTCCTCACTGATGTTTTTGAAGAAACATCTGCCAAAATAAGCATAAAGACGAGAATAGGCTTTTATTCTTCTGACGAAATGGAATATCTTACGGAAATCTACAATAAATATCCTATGGAGCTTCTTATTGTTCACCCCAGAACAAGAGAGGACTATTACAAGGGATTTCCTGATATGGAATGTTTCAAAAAGGTATATTCTTCGTCACAAAATAAGCTTTGTTATAATGGAGATATTTTTTCTTTTGACGGTTTCAACACCATTGCAGAGCGTTTTCCGAAACTTCACAGTGTTATGATTGGCAGGGGAGCCATTGCAAATCCTGCAATTTTCAGGGAAATCCGTGGTGGCAAAAGACTCTCCGCTGATGAAATCCTTGCATTTTCCGATGAGCTTGCAAAAAGGTACTACGAGGTGCTGAAATCCGATATGTACACTCTCCACAAGCTTAAGGAAGTGTGGATGTATATGATGCAGAACTTTCCGGAAGAAAAGAAAATACTTAAAGCCGTAAAGAAGTCATCTACGGTAGCAGAACTAAAATCGGCGGTACAAAACCTGCCGTCTTTATAAAAATATTTACAGGAGATATCAATATGTATCTTATAGCAGGTCTCGGCAACCCCGAGAAGAAATACGAAGCCACAAGACACAACATAGGCTTTGAGACAGTGGATTTACTGGCACATAAGCTTGGTATCAGTATGAACAAGCTCAAACACAAGGCGATTTTCGGTGAATGTAACATAAAAGGCGAAAAGGTAATTGTCGCAAAACCTCAAACCTATATGAATCTTAGCGGAGAGAGTATACGGGATATTGTGAATTTCTACAAAATTCCCGTAGAAAATGTTATTGTAATTTGCGATGACATCAATTTGGAAACAGGGCGAATCCGCATAAGACCAAAGGGCAGCGATGGAGGGCACAACGGACTGAAATCCATTATCTATCAGCTTGCCAGTGACGGTTTTACGCGCATTAGAATGGGTGTGGGTGCACCCAAAGGGGAGCATTACAACCTTGCGGATTATGTTCTCGGAAAGTTCTCCAAGGAGGAGATAGAAATTCTGACCGACACTGCAAACAGAGTGGTTGATGCCGTGGAGGTTATTATAACAAGCGGTACAGCCAGTGCAATGAATAAATTCAACGGAGCTGCAAAATGAACACTTTAAGGTATCTTATTGACGGGATGAACGAATTTGATTCGGTATGTTCCCATGTAAAAAAAGGCTCAGGCTATGTACACGCCATAGGCGTTTCTGCAAGTCAGCGGAGCCATCTTATATATTCTCTAGGCGAGAACCGTGATACCAGGTGTATTGTGGTTACCTCCGATGAGCTTGAAGCAGGAAGGACACTCAAGGAGCTGTCGTTCCTCTCTTGCGGTGGAGCTGTTTATTTTCCCCCAAGAGAATATGTGTACTACGATGTTGATGTTTCCAACAGGAAAAGCGAGTTTGACAGACTGTCTGCACTTTCAAAAATAAAGGACGCAAAATATATAGTAACCACTGTGTCTGCACTGGCATCATACACTGCTGATGCGGATATATATGCAGACAGTACATTTACCTTAAAATCTGACAGCACAATGGATATATCCAAAATGACAGAAAAGCTTCTCTATATGGGCTATACCCGTGTAAGCTCCGTAGAGGGTGTAGGGCAGTTCAGTGTCCGGGGCTCCATAATCGATATTTTCTCAACCGGAAATGATTTACCCTACAGAATAGAGTTCTGGGGTGATGATGTGGATTCCATACGCACATTCTCTTGCGAAACTCAGCTATCCTCGGATTATGCGGATGAGGCGGTAATCACTCCTGCAAGAGAGCTTATGTATACGGATGATATGGCATCAAAGGTGGCAGAGGCTATCTATGATATGGGTAACGAAAACCTTAACCGTGATGCGGAAAAGCTTACTCAGAACCATTATTTTCATTCGGCGGATAAATACCTTCCGTATTTTTACAAGCGAGTTCCGACTCTCATGGACTATGTGGGGGACGATGCGTTTTATGTCCTTTGCGAACCCAAAGAACTGAAAAGCAAATTTGATGTATGGTACAAGGAACAGAACGAAATCATAACATCGCTTCTGGAAAAGGGGCTTTTCCCCAGAAGCACAGGAGAGTATTTTGTATCCTATCAGGATATAGTCCGCAGGGTATCGGAGTCCGTGGCGGTAACGGTGAGTGCACTTTCTCACACAACACCGGATATAAAGCCCAGAGAAATCGTTTCATTTTCTGCAAAGACACTCAGGGCATATACGGATAATGCGCAGTACATGGTGGACGATATTGAATTCTGGAAAAAGAGTTCATACAGAGTTGCGGTACTTCTCGGAACTGATACCAAAATACGAAATCTGGCGGATATGCTCATGCAAAAGGGCATAAATGCAGTTTGTATGGATAACTTTGAAAAGATACCGGATTTCGGAGAGGTATATATATACAAAGGTACACTGGAAAGAGGCTTTGAATACCCCTCAATAAAAACGGCGGTTATTACTGACGGAGAGCCGGCAACGGCAAGGAAAAAGCGTCCCAAGCCAAAGAATGCCAAGGATGCGATAAAAAGCTTTGATGAAATCACTCCGGGAGATTATGTTGTTCACAGAACCCACGGAGTTGCAAAATATGTAGGAATTCATCAGCTTGAGGTTCAGGGTGTAATAAGGGATTATCTCAAGCTCAAGTACAAGGGCAGTGACTGCCTGTATGTTCCCGTTGAGCAGATGAATCTTCTGTACAGATATTCCTCGTCCACCGAGGAAAAAACGGTTAAGTTAAACAGCCTTGGCGGTACTATGTGGCAAAAAACCGTAACCAAGGTTAAGGAGAGCGTGGCAACTCTTGCACAGGATATGATTAATCTCTATGCGGAGAGAAGCCGTATGCAGGGACATATCTTTCCGCCTGATACCGATTGGCAGAGACAGTTTGAAGGGGATTTTCTTTATGATGAAACTCCCGACCAGCTTCGTTCCATTGCCGAAGTCAAGAAGGATATGGAGGAAGGAAAGTGTATGGACCGTCTTTTGTGCGGAGATGTCGGCTACGGAAAAACAGAGGTAGCTCTTCGTGCCGCATTCAAAACGGTTATGGACGGTATGCAGGTTGCATATCTTGTTCCCACCACCATTCTTGCTTCACAGCATTTTAACACCTTCGTTTCCCGAATGAAGGAATACTGCATAAATGTGGAGATGCTCAGCCGCTTCCGCACAAAAAAGCAGCAGGATGAAATAATAAAAAAGCTGGAGTCGGGACAGGTTGATGTTATAATCGGTACTCACAGAATACTTCAGAAGGATGTAAAGTTTAAGTCTCTGGGACTTCTTATTATAGATGAAGAACAGCGTTTCGGTGTTCGTCACAAGGATAAATTAAAGGAAATCAAAAAAGATGTTAATGTACTTACCTTAAGTGCAACCCCTATACCCAGAACCCTTAATATGGCAATGATGGGTATAAGGGATCTTAGTGTTCTTGCGGCACCTCCCAACGACAGAGCGCCTGTTCAGACCTTCGTTATGGAATACAATCCTATTGTGGTTCAGACTGCCATAGAGCGTGAGCTTGCAAGAGGCGGTCAGGTGTACTATCTCCACAACCGTGTGGATACCATAGACAAGGTAGCATTCACAATCAGTGAGCTGGTTCCAAATGCCAGAGTAAGTGTTGCCCACGGCAAAATGAGCGAATCTGAGCTTGAAAATATTATGATGGACCTTATCGAGGGCGAGATAGATGTTCTTGTGTGTACAACCATCATAGAGACAGGACTGGATGTTCCCAATGTCAATACCCTTATTGTGGAAAATTCCGATTGTCTCGGACTATCGCAGCTATATCAGCTAAAGGGAAGAGTAGGACGTTCCAACAGATTGTCCTATGCATATTTTACCTATCACGAGGGCAAGGTTCTGGATAGAATTGCTCAAAAAAGGCTTGGTGCCATAAGGGAGTTTACCGAATTCGGTTCAGGCTTCAAGATAGCAATGCGTGATCTGGAAATTCGCGGTGCCGGAAATATTCTCGGCAAGGAACAGCACGGAAATATGAATCTTGTAGGCTATGATATGTATTGTCTGCTCCTTGAGCAGGCAGTTGCGGAATTAAAAGGACAGCAGACGATAGAGAAAGTGGACACCAATATAGATATCGGTGTAAGTGCATATATACCGTCAAAGTCTGTGGAGGATGAAAAACAGCGAATAGAGATGTACCGTAAGATTGCCGCTATTTCCACCGAGGAGGATATACAGGATGTGGAAGATGAATATATCGACAGATACGGCGATGTTCCCGAAAGTGTAGATAATCTTATGCAGATAGCCCATATGAAGCATATTGCCGGAGATATGTGCATTTCTGAAATAACCTATAAGGATTCTATGATTGTTTTTGCATTTGAACGTATTGTAAGCACAAAATCCATAGTGGAAATCATATCAGATTTCAAGGGAAAAATGATGTTTTCTTCGGGAAATGTGTCATATCTAAGCTACAAGTGCGAAAGTGATGTACTGAAGAATATTAAAATTATATTACAAAAACTTCAAAAAGCAATACAGCAGGACGAAACATAGGTTATAATGTAGTTTGTATATTTATCTAAACCAGGAGGTAAAACATTATGAAAAAGTTTCTTAAATTGATTTCCGTGTTTTGCATAATGAGTCTTTTTGCAGGATGCGGTGCCGCAAAAAATGAAGAAACCGAGAAAAAAGAAAATAACAAAAAGTCAGATTCTGAAATTGTTATGACATTAGGTGATAACGAATATAGCAGAGAGCGTTTCAATCTGTATTTCTATAATGCACAGGACGAAATGCTTAAGAGTGCACAGATTACCAAGGCAGAGGATATTCCTGACGATTTCTGGACATTTGCCGATGATAATGGTAAGTCACAGCTTGAATATGCAAAGGAATTGGCTCTTGATTTCTTAAAGGACGATGCGATACTCTATGCTAAATCCGTAGAAAACGGTGTTGAGCTTTCCAGTGAGGAGAGATCATATATATCAAGCCAGATTTCCTCACTTAAGCAGGACAATGTGTCTCTTGCACAATTTGAATATATGGGTATAAGTGTAGAAGAGCTTGAAAATTATTACAAGGAAATGTTTACAATCCAGCACCTTTCCGACAAACTTATAGAAAAAGGTGAAATAAAGATAGACGATGTCGCTGCCAAGGAGCAGTTTGAATCCGCTTTTGTAAAGGCACAGCATATCCTTATCCCCACAGTTAATCAGGAAACTCAGGCACCCCTTTCCGATGAGGAAGTAGCAAAGGCAAAGAAGAAAGCAGAAGACATCTTAAAGCGTATAAAAGACGGTGAGGACTTTACAGAGCTTATGAACAAGTACTGTGAGGATCCCGGCGTTAAGCAGAATCCCGACGGATATGTGTTCTCTTCCGGTGTTATGGTTCCCGAGTTTGAAGAAGCAGCATTTGCCCTTGCCGAAGGTGAGGTAAGTGAGCTTGTTACAACAAGCTACGGTATTCACATAATAAAGAGAGTACCCTTTGATATGAGCGGAACACAGGAGAAGGAATCCCTGAAGTCTGTGAAATCACAGCTTGCAGTTCCCGAACTTCAGAAGCTTCTTGAAACCTGGAGGGGTGAAATGGATATTAAGGTTAACGAAGATGCCCTCAAAGATCTGAAGCCTTTCATTACAAATAATGTGCCTCAGGAAGGCACAGAAGGAGCAGAGGCTGAGGCTCCTGAGACAGAAACTGTTGAAGAAACAAAAGAAAATTAATTAAAAAATGAGCTGTTTTGATGAAATCAATCGAAACAGCTCTTATTTTTTGGATGAATATTATATTATCGATTACATTAATTTACAAAATATTCTGCTCTGACGTGATAGAATTATGTTAATAAACTGTCAAGGAGAAAACAAAAATGCAGAATATAAGAGAAATATCCCCAAAAGACATTGTGCAAAAAGGTGTAGAGAGTCTGAATCTTAATCTGTCGGATGTAATATATACATTGTGTTGTTATGCGATTTCGGCATGTACGGTTTTGGGAAATTTGTCACCGTTTCCGATTGGAGTTTACATAGCGGCATTTGCATCCGGAAAATGGCTTATGTTTGCTGTTTCCGCTATAATGGGTGTCATACGGTTTGCACAGGGAATAAATGCTGTTACATACATTTTTGCAATCATCGGAGCAACGGCTGTTATGGCTGTATTAAAAGGCGATTTTATCAAAAGAGCTCTTGTTGTCAGCGCAGTCTTTTCTACGATTCTTTTTGTACGCAATTTGTTTACCGGAGCAATGTGGTATGAGTATGGCATTTCGATTATGGAGGGGATGCTGTGCTTTTCGGCTGCTTTTGTATTCAGAAGTGCCGTACCTCTTCTTATTGGTGTCAGGGAGCGGAGATGTATACCTGATTCGGAGGTTTTGTGCCTTATTTTGTTTTTTGTCGCAATAATAAGGTGTACAGTGGGAATTCCTGAAGTTATGGGATTAAATGTTGCGGTTATACTTTCCATTTTGCTTCTTTTTGTTTTTATCACAGACACAAGTCCGTCAAATGCCTGTGCCGTTGGGGTACTCTTTGGTTTGGCAATGTACGATGGCACAGTGGATATAGGAACATCAATAGGTACATTTGCAGTGTGTTCTATGACATCGGGACTACTCAGCAAACTTGGAAAATGGGGCGTAGTTCTGGGATTTATGCTGGCAAATATGGTGCTTGTTGCATTTTTTGAAAATGTAATGACAGCATTTGATATTTTTGAGATAGTCGTTGCGGCAGTGGTGTTCGCATTATTGCCAAAGAGGATAATCCGTTATGCGGATATGATAAATTCAAAAACCGTTCGCATGGCAACAAAGGCATTTGTGGAGCAGGACAAGCTCCAGACAGTAATATCAAAAAGGCTTGTCAACCTTTCGGATTCCTTTTGCTTACTTGCCTGTTCATATGAGGAATGCTTCAAAAATGAAACAATGTCAAAAAATTATGTTGTTCATATGTTTGACACCGCCTGCGGAAAAATATGTCCCGATTGCGGTCTCAAGTATAATTGTTGGGAACGGTGCTACAAGGATACATACAAAGCCATGTTTCAGATGCTGGAAACTGCCGAAAAAAAAGGTGGCATTTCCGAGGGGGATGTACCGGAGTATTTATCCTCAAAATGTATAAAGCTCAAGGAATTTGTTATGCAATTTGAACGGATGATGGATATATACCGTGTAGAAAAAATGTGGCAGCAAAAGCTTAATAGCTCCCGCAGACTGGTAGCGGATCAGCTTACTGCAATAGGGCGTTCCGTTGCAAATGTTGCCAATGAGTTTGATATGTGTGTGGATACAGCAACGGAAAAAGTTCTTAAAGCAGAGCTGGACAAACAAAAGGCAGATTTTAAAAATGTAGTTTTTCTAAAAGGAAATGGCGATAATTTCAGTGTTGAAATTGTTATGAAAAAGTGGAACTACACGGTAAAAGAGGAACAGATGATAGAAAGTGTTGTAGCAAAGGTAACGGGAAAAGATACCGTACTTACCTCGGTTATAAATACGGGAGATGGGGTTTCGCTTACACTAAGGGACAGCTTCAGATACAGAGCAAGCATCGGAACATCATTTGTTCCAAAAGACGGAGAAAAAGTTTCCGGTGACAGCTTTGTAGTTTGCAGAAGCTCAGGGGACGGTGCAGTAGCTGCCATAAGCGACGGTATGGGAACAGGCCCGGAGGCGGCGGCAGAGAGCAGAACTGCAACGGAGCTTTTAAGTAACTTCCTCAGGGCAGGCATTGATACGGAAACAGCACTGGAGCTTATCAATTCTTCGCTTCTTCTTCGCTCGTCGGGAGACAGCTTTGCCACTATGGATGTGTGCAGAGCGGATTTGTCATCAGGAAGTATATTGATTTCCAAAAACGGTGCGGCAACGGGTTATGTAAAGACCGGTGATGAGGTTACAAAAGTTGAATCGGATTCTCTGCCTTTTGGAGTGATTGGGCATTACGGAAAAATAAGCACAAAGATTTTTCCCGTCAAAGGAGAGGCAACAGTTGTAATGATGTCTGACGGTGTTGCAGATGTATTTGCAATGCACAACAAGGAATACATTCCCGATATAATAAAGGAAAAACAAAACCCACAGCTTACAGCAAGCACAATACTCGGAAAAGCTATGGAGCTTTCGGACGGAAAAGCAATGGATGATATGACAGTTGTTGTGGTTGATGTTTGGGAAACGTAAAAAAAGACTGTAAATTAAATTCCGACGAATTAATTTACAGTCCCGTTGGGGAATAGGAAAAAATGATTCAGAATTGTCAAATCGAACTCAAAGCAAGGCTTTTCCTTGCTTTGAGTGGTAACCCGAAGGCGTGCGAGGGCACGTCGAGAGGTGAGATTTGGCAATAGCAAAAAGGCATATATTTGAAGAAAAACATCTGGAAACAGATGTTTTTCAACATTTATGGTGATTTTAAATGATTTACAGGCTAATTAATATTTTGTATTCTTTGTTACCCCTGCCTTTTTGCGGTCTGGACTTTTTTTACATTCCCTTTGAAATTTAAGCTATTATATAATACCCTGAGCCATCATAGCATCTGCGATCTTCTGGAAACCAGCAATGTTAGCACCTGCAATGAGGTTGCCTTCCATACCGTATTCCTTAGCTGCATCTCTGCAGTTGTTGTAGATGTTAACCATAATTCCGTGAAGCTTTTCGTCAACCTCTTCCCTGCTCCAGGAGTAACGCATACTGTTCTGGCTCATTTCAAGAGCAGAAACAGCAACACCGCCTGCATTAACAGCCTTAGAGGGAGCTATTGTAACACCGTTTTCAATGAAGTACTGTACTGCTTCATCTGTTGTAGGCATATTTGCAACTTCAATATAGAATTTAACACCATTTGCAACAATCTTCTTGGCATCTTCAAGACCAACTTCGTTCTGTGTTGCGCAGGGCATTACGATGTCAACCTTAACACCCCAGGGCTTTTCGCCTGCAAAGAACTCAGCACCGAATTTATCAGCATAATCCTGAACCTTGTCACGGCCGGAAGCACGCATTTCGAGCATATATGCAGCTTTTTCTTCTGTTATGCCGTCTTTGTCATATACATAACCGTCAGGGCCGGAGATAGTAAGCACCTTACCGCCAAGCTGATTGATTTTGAGAACAGCACCCCAGGCAACATTACCAAAGCCGGATACTGCAAATGTCTTGCCCTTTATGTCTATGCCGTTGTCCTTGAGAAGCTCATTACAATAGTAAACTGCACCGTAACCGGTAGCTTCGGGACGGATAAGGCTTCCGCCATAGGAAATACCCTTACCGGTAAGAACTGCATTCTCATAGTTGTTGCAGATTCTCTTGTACTGACCAAAGAGATAACCGATTTCTCTTGCACCAACGCCGATATCGCCTGCAGGAACATCGATATGGTGACCAATGTGACGGTAAAGCTCTGTCATAAAGCTCTGACAGAATCTCATTATTTCAGCATCGCTCTTTCCTCTGGGGTCAAAGTCACTGCCGCCCTTACCGCCGCCTATGGGGAGACCTGTAAGGGAATTTTTGAATATCTGTTCAAATCCAAGGAACTTGATAACGCCTATGTACACGGAGGGGTGGAATCTGAGACCGCCCTTGTAAGGTCCGATAGCACTGTTAAACTGTACTCTGAAACCTCTGTTAACCTGTACATTACCATTGTCATCAACCCAAGGTACACGGAAAATAATCTGTCTTTCGGGTTCTACAATTCTTTCGAGAAGAGCAGCCTTTTCGTATTCAGGGTGCTTATCGAGTACAGGGCCGAGACTATTGAGTACATCGGTCACTGCCTGAATAAATTCCGGCTGATTTCCGTCTTTTGCTTTTACCTGTTCCAAAACTCTTTCAACATATGTCATGGTATGTCCTCCTAAAAATTAATTTTGCACATAACGTGCACTTTCAAAACAACCATATAATGAAATATTCTACCACTTTTGATAGTACAATGCAATAGTTATGCAAAAATTTCATAAATATAACAATTTTTGATGCGTATTTCTCAAATTTTTTCAAGTTTTTGTCAATAATATGCAAGTCGAGCAAATAAAACTTGCAAAAATGGGTATTGAACAGAGAATTCCGGCACAGATTTTGTAATTATATCATTCTTGACAGTCAAAGTATAAAGTGGTACTATATATTTATTAATTTTTAGGGAGTGTATAGTGTGCCGTACAGAATTATTAACAAAAGAGATTTAAATCCCCAGGTTTTTCTAATGGAGATTGAAGCCCCGCTTGTTGCAAGAAGGGCAGAACCCGGACAGTTTGTTATTCTTCGCATTGATGAAATGGGAGAAAGAGTACCCTTTACCATTGCGGATTTTGACCGTGAAAAAGGAACTGTTACCGTTATTATACAGGCAGTGGGAAAAACCACCGGAGATCTTGCAACTCTTGGTGCAGGAGACGAAATTCTTGATTTTTTAGGACCTCTTGGACTCCCCACAAAGCTTGACGGTATAAAAAAAGTTGCAGTAATCGGCGGCGGTCTTGGTACTGCCATTGCATATCCACAGGCAAAGAAGCTTCATTGTCTTGGCGCAGATGTAACAGTAATTGCCGGATTTCGTAATAAGGACTTCATCATTCTTGAGGATGAGCTAAAGGCGGTATCCGATAAGCTTGTAATTACTACCGATGACGGTTCAAACGGAACCGGGGGTTTTGTAACAGATTGTCTCAGAGAGCTTATAGAATCCGGAGAAAAATTTGACGAAGTGATAGCAATAGGTCCTCTTGTTATGATGAGGGCAGTATGCAATCTTACAAAAGAATACGATATACCCACTACCGTATCTATGAATCCCGTTATGATAGACGGAACGGGAATGTGCGGCGGTTGCCGTGTTGTTGTAGACGGGGAGGTTAAGTTTGCCTGTGTGGACGGCCCCGACTTTGACGGACACAAAATAGACTGGGAGCTGGCACTTAGCAGACAGAATATGTATAAATCGCAGGAGAAATCTGCTTGTGAAGACGGACACTGCAGAATAGGGAGGACTAACCATGCCTAACATGACACAGAGCAAAACTCCGATGCCGGAACAGAGACCGGAGGAGAGAATAAAGAACTTTGACGAGGTATTCCATGGCTATACTCCCGAAATGGCAATGGAGGAAGCCAAGAGATGCTTAAACTGTAAGAACAAGCCTTGTATGGAGAGCTGTCCCGTAAATGTCCGCATACCGGAATTTATGGCGTGTGTTGCCGCAGGCGAGTTTGAAAAAGCATATGAGATAATAACCGATACAAACAGTCTCCCTGCCGTGTGCGGAAGGGTGTGCCCTCAGGAAACTCAGTGTGAATCCCGTTGTGTAAGAGGTATAAAGGGAGAAGCAGTTGCCATCGGCAGAGTGGAGCGCTTTGTTGCAGATTACCATATGCAAAACGCAAAGGAAGAGATAAAAAAGCCTGCTCCCAATGGCAAAAAGGTTGCAATTGTAGGATCGGGCCCCTCAGGACTTACAGCCGCAGGAGACCTTGCAAAGCTGGGATATGATGTAACTGTGTATGAAGCATTTCATACAGCAGGCGGTGTATTGGTTTACGGTATTCCCGAGTTCAGACTTCCCAAGGCTATTGTGGCAAAGGAGATAGAAAAGCTAACAAGCCTTGGCGTAAAAATAGAAAAAAATGTGGTTATAGGTAAAACTATTCTTGTGGACGAGCTTTTTGATGAATTTGGCTTTGATGCAGTGTACATAGGCTCAGGTGCAGGCCTGCCGTCATTCCTCCGCATTGAGGGAGAGAACCTGAACGGAATATACAGTGCCAATGAATTTCTCACAAGAATAAATCTTATGAAAGCATACAAATTCCCCGACTATGATACTCCTGTATATATAGGAGAAAATGTAGCGGTATTTGGCGGCGGGAATGTGGCAATGGATGCCGCAAGAAGCGCCAAGAGACTTGGTGCAAAAAATGTAAGCATTATTTACCGTCGCGGAATGGAAGAGCTTCCTGCAAGACGTGAGGAGGTTATCCACGCAGAGGAAGAGGGAATAGAATTCAGACTTCTTAAGAATCCCGTCCGCTTTATAGGTGACGAAAAGGGATGGCTCAAAGGCGTTGAGCTTGTGGATATGGTTCTGGGTGAACCCGATGCAAGCGGACGCCGTTCTCCCGTTGTTGTAGAGGGTTCAAACAAGGTTCTTGATATTGACACTGCAATCATAGCCATCGGGCAGTCTCCGAATCCTCTCATTAAACAGACCACAGAGGGGCTTGACACCAACAAGCGGGGATGCATAATAACTGACGAGACAGGTGCAACCTCAAGAGATATGGTCTATGCCGGAGGCGATGCCGTGACAGGTGCCGCAACAGTAATACTTGCCATGGGTGCAGGCAAAACGGCAGCAAAGGCTATTCACGAAAAACTCAAAGATAAATAAATTTACTTGATATTCAGAGGTGATATTTATGATTACAGAAAAATTTAATTTAAGAGAAGAAGCTCTGCCAAACGGATTTATGCCGACTATCACAACCTATGTGCTGGAACCTGTCAAGACTTTGCGACCTGCTGTTGTAGTGTTCCCCGGCGGTGGATATGCTTATTGCTCACCCAGGGAAGCGGAGAGAATTGCAATAAGGTACAATTCAGCAGGCTTTAACACATTTGTTGTAGATTATTCCGTAAGTCCAAACAGACATCCCGAACCTATAAAGGATGCGGCAGCTGCAGTAAAATTTGTGAGAGAAAACGCCGAGAAATATAATGTAAATCCCGATCAGATTGCCGTTATAGGTTTCAGTGCAGGAGGACATCTGGCGGCATCAATTTCCACACTCTGGAATGATGACACAATCTTTTCGGCAGAGGAGATTCAGAGCGAAATTCATAAACCCAATGCATCCATACTCGCATATCCGGTTATCACTTCCGGAGAATTTGCTCACAAGGGCTCTTTTAAAAATCTTTTGGGTGAGGATGCTGATGATTCTCAGTTTGAAAGATTTTCACTGGAAAAACGCATAGGAGCTCAGAATCCCCCGACATTTTTGTGGCACACTTACACAGATGAAGCAGTGCCTGTGGAAAATTCGCTTCTTTATGCTATGTCTCTCTCCAAATATCGTGTGCCTTGTGAGATGCATATATATCCCAAGGGGCACCACGGCCTTTCACGTATTTCCGACGAAACTCTGTGGAGTGTAAACTGCTATCGCAGAAAGTACGACTGGATGACTGAATCTGTAGAATGGCTCATAGATTTGTTTGATTTAAAGTGCGAATAATTAAAAATATAAGTGCAGACAACGGATTTTAAAGTTGTCTGCACTTATATTTTTATTTCGAATATTTTGTTTTTATATAGTTGTGAGCCTTGATTTCTATTGTATCATCCAGCGGCGAAAGCTCGGATTTTCCGTATTTGTTCTTTAGTGCACAGGAAATGATATAGTCTGCAAGGAGAGGATTCTTTGGAAGAATGGGGCCGTGTATATATGTTCCCAAAAGATTTTTGTATATTATACCCTCGGTGTTTCCGCTGTCGGAATTACCATATCCGTGTTTTACATTTCCAAGGGGGGTGTGGTTTCCTATATTGCATCTACCTGTATGGTTTTCAAATCCCACAATATCAAATCCCAGAGTTTTGCTTTCAGTCACAATATTTCCTATTAGTCTGTTTTTGCCGGGCACGGTTACGGTAGAGGTAATTCCGAGACCTTTGTATTTTTTTCCGTCTATAAAGAGACTTTCTCCAAGCATTTCATATCCGCCACAAACTGCAAGGGCGGTTTTGCCTTGTTCTACATAGGTTTTCAATTCGCTCTTTAACCCAATAAGCTCGTTATAGGCACGGATATTTGACTTTTCACTTCCGCCTCCAAGATACATAATGTCTGTGTTTTCAAAATCGGGTTTTTCGCCCGGAGCAACCTCAAGGGTTTTTACTTCTATTCCTCTTGCTACGATTCTTTTTTTGAGTGTCAGTATATTTCCCCAATCTCCGTACTGGTTTAGCAGTTCGGGATAAATATGAGTTATGATAAGTTCCATATTATTTGTCCTCCAGAGCCTTAAGAATACTTTGCAGACCGAACAGCACTGTGTAATTTACAACCAGATAGCAGACCTCTCCGGATTCTCTAATGAATTTTCTTATGTCATCTTCACTAAGAGATGTCAGGAGTACTTTTGATATATCTGCATATTTCAGCCTCAGTGCCAGATCATCCTGTCTTGTTCCTCCTGCATACACACATGATACAGTATCGGAATTAAGTTTTTCAAATTCAGTGTCCCAAAGCCATGAAATGTCAGTTCCGTCAGAGGGCATATCGTTTACCGCCAAAAGGATATTTTTGGTGCGGTTGTCGCTCATTACCGTAGAGATTGCCTGATTAAAGCCTGCAGGATTTTTTGCAAGGTTAAGAATAACCTTTTTTCCCTCTATGGTGAATTCTTCCATTCTGCCAAGTTGAGGTTTGTACTTATCAAAAACCTCCCGTGCAGTATAGATGCTGCCGCCCATACTTTCGAACACGGCAAAGGATGCAAGAATATTGTATATGTTGTAAAAGCCGCGGTAATTAACACTTAGCTTGTGCTGTTCACCCTTGTAGCTAAGTACAAATTTAAGTCCGTCCTCCCGGCTAACCCTTGTAGCACTGTAATTGGGATTTGGTCTCTCAAAGTCGCATTTGGTGCAGGCGTATCTTCCAAGCTGATTGTACAGATGGTATTCGTATCTCAGGGGATTTGCACACACGGGACATAAGGGTGATTCGCCATCTGCATCTCCAAGAGCATTTTCGCTCACACCAAAGTATATGCACTTTCTTCCTCTGCCAAGCTCATTGGAGTAGGGATCATCCGCATTCAAAACAAGAACTGCTTCGGGAACATTGTCAAAGGCTTCCTTAAGGAGTTTTGCGGTATTTTCAATTTCTCCGTATCTGTCGGACTGATCTCGGAAGAGGTTTGTCACAACTATCTTCTGCGGTGTGATATGTTTTACAATGTGTCTCACGCTTGCTTCGTCACACTCTATTGATGCGGTGTCTGCACTGAGCTTACCCCATATATTTGACTTGCTTATAAAGGCGCAGGCAACACCGGGAAGCATATTGGCACCAACATTGTTGCAAACAACTCTGTTACCGTCTTTTTGCATAAGAGAATATATGAGATTGTTTGTGGTTGTTTTGCCGTTGGTACCACACACAAGAACAATTTCCTTTTTAATTTGTTTTGACAGGCTGCGAAGAATATCGGGAGCGATCTTCATGGCTACACTGCCGGGCAGGGAAGAGCCTTTTTTGCCCATAAGCACCCCGAGTTTTATGAGTAATTTGCAGGCAATTACTGCAAGTATATGTCTTAGTTTTTTCATACCAAACTTCCTTTCAGATGTCGAGTTTCAGGTCAGAATCCTTTATAAGTCCGCATTTTTTAAAGGGCTTTGCAATAAGCCAGGTAAGAACCGCAGGCAGAACAAAGCAAATCAATATAACGGATGTAATTTCATTTGTTCCTATTCCCTTGGCGGACAGCACACCTATGGGACCTACAAGACCGCAGGTACCCATGCCCGAGGCAATTGCAACGGGATTTTCCATTTTAAAAACTACCGCTGACAATGCACCGGTTATAGCTGATGTAATGATTGGCGGAAGCCATATGACAGGCTTTTTTACAATATTTCCCATCTGGAGCATACTTGTGCCAAGTCCCTGAGCTATAAGACCGCCCCAACGGTTAGCGGAAAAGCTCATTACTGCAAATCCTACCATCTGAGCACAGCAGCCTGCCGTTGCGGCACCGCCGGCTATTCCGGTGAGACTAAGCATTGCGCATATGGCAGCAGAACTTATGGGTAGTGTGAGGCATATTCCCACTACGACAGATACCAGAGTACCCATAAGGAGTGGCTGCATTTCCGTGAATGCCATAATGAGGTTGCCAAGGTATGTCATAATAGATGATATTCCGGGTCCCAAAGCGAGGGAAATGCCAACACCAATACCTATAACAACCGTTGGTGTTATTATTATGTCTATTTTGGTGGTTTTATAAACCAGTTTACCTAATTCACAGGAAACAAGAACGGCAACATATGTACCCAATGGTCCTCCCAGAGCATTACCTGCGGCACCAACAGCACACAGCGAAAAGAGAAGAAGACCGCTTGCATTAAGGGCAGAGCCTATTGCCATAGCCATTGCAGGACCTTGTGCCATTACGGCGTATTCCTTCATTTTGAGCAGAAATTCCCGTGTCTCCTTTGCAGGTACATAGTCTGCAATGGTTCCGAATATGGTACCAATGAGCAGAGATGCAAAAAGTCCCAGTGCCATTGCACCAAGAGCATCAATAAAATACTTTTTTGGAGATAGAGAAATCTCTTTTTTCTTTAAATAACTCATTTTATTGCCTCCGTAGAATAGTGAAACTTAACATACAGGCTAAGTATATACCAATTTATCATTTTTTTCAATAGAGTGGCGTTCTTTTTTTCTGTTTTTTTCATACTTATGAAAAAAGAGGTGATGGTATATAAATATTCTTGTTATGAGAGAAAACACAGATAAATGGAAACTGACACATCTTTCCGGAGGAGAACTGATGCTTGTGACGGACTCCGGAAAAATAAAGCTTGCAGAAAATACGGAGGATGATTTTGACCTTTGTGCCTATCCTGGAGGAAAAATGGATATTTTTGCTGCTTCAAAAGACGGAAGCCTTATGCACATAAGTTATTCGGAGGGTGAGGTAAATACCAAGGTAATGTTGAAAAGTCGCAGCGGAGATAGCAGAGTTTGCTGTATAAAGGTTCTTAATGTTAATTCGCATATACATTTGTTTTATTGTATCAGAAGAAGCGAAAATATATTGGTTCATCAGATTTTTCACGTCGGTACAGTTTCGGAGCCACAGGTTATTGACAGAGTAAGCGAAAAAATGATTTACAGTGTCTGTGCGGATGATGAATATAATCTGCATATTATCTACACAGATCAAGCAGGAACAACCAAGTACACCAAATATAAAAACTCATCAAAAAGCAGGATATCTTCCGTAGTAATTACGCAAACTGATGTACGGTCTGTAAGCATAATTGCAAATGATGAAGGAATATACGGAGCATTTACCCTGTGGGAGAGTAGCGGTGCATCAATATATGTATCCAATGTGACTGAGGGTAAGTTTTTGTGTGCGGTAAAGCGAGTTGGTACTCACACAAAAACCTTTCTTGTGCCGGATGATAGCGGCTTTGTTGTAAAATGGTCAGAAAACTCTATGTGTTTTGGTGTACGATGTACATACAACATGGAGATTTCGGGAGTAATGATATTCGGAAAAAGCGGAGATGCCGTAAAACTCAGATGTGAACGGGGAATAGTGTGTGCAGATACTGCTCTTTGTACACCGTCTGGAAAAATCGCAGATATAGAAAAACTATATCAGAGCCCACGGGCAGCTATCCCAAAGCCAAAAGGCTTTGAAGCAGAAGAAATGTCACGTAAGTATCTGGGACAATTCGATGTGAGTACAAAAGGGGAACAACTTATGGGTGAATTTGCAAGACTGGAAGCGTCTCTGGAGAAAATAGCAGTTCTGCTGGAGAAATCCCTGAGTCTTTATACTCAGGCAAAAAGCCGTGAAAATAATTATGAGGAGGAGTCAAAATGAGTGAAATAAGAATAGAAAACTTTCTTTATCCCTATGTTCGGTTTGTAAATGCCTGTCCCGGTATGGCAGGGGCGGATTTTTACTGGGGAAATACCCTTGTTGCACCAAATCTCGGGTTTGGATGTTTCAGCCGATATGCACAGATAAATAAAGGTATGCAGGAGTTTGTCATTACAGAATCCGGAAATAAGGATAAGGTTCTTGCCCGTATCAATATTCCATTCGGACAAGGGGAGGTGTATACTGTAGCTCTTGCTCATTCGGATGGGGGAGCAATGGCGTATGGAATAGCCGAGCCTACAGTGAGAAGTGACACCAATTACGGACATATACGCATTTGCCATCTTTCCCCAAATCTCGGAGGACTTGATATAAGTGCAAACGGACACGACATATTGACATCTATTGACTACCTTGAAATCAGCAGATACATATGTATATCTCCCGGCTGTTATGAATTACGTGCGAGACAAAGCAGTGATTCTGTACTCAAACTGATAATGCCAAATCAGAGCATAAAGGAGGGGAAGTACAATACACTGTATATAATAGGTCTTGCCGATGAAAAACCATCTCTTATGGGAATACTCACCGTTGATGCTGCAAGCTACACCGGATATTATTTGTAAAGCTTCTTGACAAAATAAGACAGATCGTGTTACAATCCACATAGTGCAGAGATTGGGAGACGCACCAAAATAGCCCTTGGGGTTTATTTTGGTGTGTTTTTTTGTACCAATGTTTCTTGCCAAATTCCATATACAATGATATAATAAAAATATCCTGATTTTCAGAACACGGGAGGATTTTATGAGTAAACCAAGGATAATTGCCGCAGTGCGAAGCTCTGATGAGTTTGAGTGTGCACTGTATGAAAAAACAGATATAATATTTATGCTTGCACCAAATATTTCGGAAATTGCTCATCAGGCAGAGAGTGCACATCGGGCGGACAAGAAATTTTTTATACATATGGATCTTGCAGAAGGCATAGGAAAAGATGAGTATGGCATCCGTTTTGCAAAAGAAAACGGAGTGGATGGCATCATCAGTACCCGAACAAATATAATAAAAATTGCACGAAAGCTGGGACTTTTTACAGTACAGAGGTTTTTTATTGTCGATTCTCATTCTATTGATACCACGGTGGAGTCTGCACTTTCTTCCAAAGCGGATATGATAGAAATCATGCCCGGTACGGTTTCCAAGGTTATAGTAAGGCTCAAGAATGAACTTACCATGCCTATTGTTGCCGGAGGACTTATAGAAACTTATGAGGAAATAGAAGAAGCTATAGCCTGCGGTGCCGCTGCAATATCTACCGGCAAGAAAGAATTCTGGAGGTGACATGCAATGAGCAGTATAAAGGACAAGAGACTGTTTTTACTGGATATGGACGGTACCATATACCTTGATAATGACCTTTTTGACGGGACAACGGATTTTCTGGATTATGTGCGGTCTGTGGGCGGAAGATATATATTTCTTACCAACAATTCTTCCAAAAGTGTTTCAAAATATGTGGATAAATTAAAGTCTTTGGGGATAGATGCAAAAGAAGATGATTTTCTTACATCGGCAAATGCCACGGTGCTTGCTCTCAAAAAGAAGGATTACCGCAAGATTTATGTATTCGGAACAAAATCGTTTGCGGAGCAGCTTGCCCAGGCAGAGCTGCCTGTTACAACTGTACTGGAGGATGACATTGACTGCCTTTGTATGGGATTTGATACGGAGTTGACATTTCAAAAACTTGAGGATGCGTGCATACTCCTCGGCAGGGGAGTAGACTACATAGCAACCAATCCTGACTGGGTTTGCCCCACATGGTATGGTTCCGTGCCCGATTGCGGTTCTGTAAGCGAAATGCTTTTTAATGCTACGGGAAGACGTCCGGAGTTTATAGGAAAGCCAAAGCCCACTATGGCATATCTTGCTATGGAAAAATGTGGTTTTACTCCTGAGGAAACTGTTCTTATGGGAGACAGGCTGTATACTGATATTGCCTGCGGTGTAAATGCAGGCATTTCCACAATATTTGTTCTGAGCGGTGAGGGAACGCTTGAGGATATGGAAAAAAGCGATGTCAAGCCGGAATTCGTCTATGAAAATATCCGCAAAATATACGAGGAACTTGTAAGTTAAAAGAAAAATATAAGAAAATAGTAATTGACAATTGCAAATTACTATGATACAATGTATTTGGAGAAAATTGGAAATGAGCTCCGGGTACTGAGGGAGCCTGTTTTCCACAAGGCTCTCTTTTTGTATAAATTGTGTGTAATACACAAAAACTTTTGTTGTATAATTTAATGTATATATTCTAAGAAAAGAGGTATGTATGATGAAACAGTTGGATTTGACAAAATATGGTATTACCGATGTCAAAGAGATTATTCACAATCCTTCCTACGAAGAGTTGTTTGCAGCAGAGACAGACCCCGCTCTTGAAGGCTTCGAAAAAGGACAGGAAACAGAGCTTGGTGCTGTTAATGTTATGACAGGTATCTACACAGGACGTTCACCTAAGGATAAGTTCATTGTTATGGACGAAAACTCCAAGGACACAGTATGGTGGACATCCGAAGAATTCAAGAACGACAACCACCCCTGCAGCGAAGAAACATGGGCAGAACTCAAGAAAATCGCAGTAAAAGAACTTTCCGGCAAGAAACTCTATGTTCAGGATGTATTCTGCGGTACAAATGCAGACTCCAGAATGGCTATCCGTTTTATAATGGAAGTTGCTTGGCAGGCTCATTTTGTTAAGAATATGTTTATCAACCCCACAGCAGAAGAACTTGAAAATTTCGAGCCTGATTTTGTTTGCTACAATGCTTCCAAGGCAAAGGTAGAAAATTACAAGGAGCTCGGACTCAACTCCGAAACTGCTGCAGTATTCAATATCACCTCCCGTGAGCAGGTTATCTTAAACACCTGGTATGGCGGTGAAATGAAGAAGGGTATGTTCTCTATGATGAACTACTTCCTTCCCTTAAACGGAATGGCTTCCATGCACTGCTCTGCAAACACAGATATGGAAGGCAAGAACACAGCTCTCTTCTTTGGCCTTTCCGGTACAGGTAAGACAACACTTTCCACAGAACCCAAGAGACTTCTCATCGGTGATGACGAACATGGATGGGATGACAACGGTGTATTCAACTTTGAAGGCGGATGCTACGCAAAGGTTATCAACCTTGACAAGGAATCCGAACCCGACATATACAATGCAATAAAGAGAAACGCTCTTCTCGAAAATGTTACAGTAGACGAAAACGGCGTATGCGATTTTGCAGAGGATTCCGTTACAGAAAACACTCGTGTTTCTTATCCTATTGACCACATTGAGAAGATAGTTCGCCCCGTATCCAGTGCACCCGATGCAAAGAATGTTATATTCCTTTCTGCAGATGCTTTCGGCGTACTTCCCCCTGTTTCCATCCTCACACCAGAGCAGGCACAGTACTACTTCCTTTCCGGATTCACATCAAAGCTTGCAGGTACAGAGCGTGGTATAACAGAACCCACACCCACATTCTCCGCTTGCTTTGGTCAGGCATTCTTGGAACTCCACCCCACAAAGTATGCAGAAGAGCTTGTTAAGAAGATGGAAAAGAGCGGTGCTAAGGCATACCTCGTAAATACCGGTTGGAACGGTACAGGCAAGCGTATCTCCATTAAGGATACCAGAGGTATCATCGATGCTATCCTTGACGGCTCCATCCTCAAGGCAGACACCAAGACAGTACCTTATTTCAACCTTGCAGTTCCCACAGAACTCCCCGGTGTTGATACAAATATTCTTGATCCCAGAAACACATACGAAAATCCTGCTGATTGGGATGAAAAGGCAAAAGATCTTTCTGCTCGCTTTGTAAAGAACTTTGTTAAGTACACAGGCAACGATGCAGGTAAGGCACTTGTAGAAGCAGGTCCTAAGCTTTAATGTCAATTTAATATTTTTTCAAAAAGGGACTGAAAAGTCCCTTTTTGTATTATTTTTTTACGCAAAAATTCTAATATTTTACTCAATTTCAAAAATCTAAAAAATTCGTATTGATTTTTATTTTCTTAAGTGTTACAATGGGGCAAAAATAAGCCGTAAGGAGAGATCTATATGTCAAAAATACTCAAAATAGGAGTAATGGGTATTGAAAGAGGAGAATTCATACTCCGTGCTTCACAGTTCCTTAAGGATGAAATGGTTGTAAGTGCGGTATGCGAATTAAATGATGCTACGATAGAGAAGCAAAGACACTTTTTTTCGGAAGAAACAAAGGTGTACAAGGATTTTGACGAATTTATAAATTCAGGACTTGACGGTGTGGTTCTTTGTAACTACTTCCACGAGCATGCAAAATATGCCATAAAGGCAATGGAGGCAGGTGTTCCCGTTCTTTCGGAGACAACCGCCGCACCCTCTCTTGGTGAATGTATAGACCTTGTGGAAGCATATGAGCGCACAGGCACAAAATATATGCTTGCGGCAAACTGCCCATATTTCAAACCTGTACATGCTATGATTGATAATCTCAAGAGCGAGAAGTACGGCAAGGTATTGTATGCGGAAGCAGAATATATTCATGCCGCACCAAAGGGTACAGTCCGCAAGGAACCCGATCCCAACAATCTCCACTGGAGAAACACTCTCCCTTGCTGTTACTACAATATGCACTCATTGGGACCTCTCATGTACATAACAGGAACAGTCCCCGTCAAGGTTACAGGTAAAGCCGTAAAATATGATGTCCCCGGAAAACTCACCAATGTTCCAAAAACATTTTCCCTTACAGAGATGGATTCCGGTGCGGTATTCTGTACAACAGGTGTTGTCAATGCCGGAATCACAAGTAAGTGGTTCAGGGTTTCCTGCGAGTACGGAACTATGGAGACACTCCGTGACGATTGGAAAGAAGAATGGCTGTTTGAGTTTGATGCGGCAGACAAATTCACCAAAACCTGGGAAGGCTGGGTAAGCTCCGGTTGCATCACCAAGGAAGAGGAAGCCAAATATGGTTCTGCAATAGAAAGCGTGGGACACGGTGGCATAGACTTTATTCTTACTCTGGAATTTTTGAAGGCACTCCGTGGCGAAAAGGAAATATTCTTTGATGTATACCGCTCTGTTGCCCTTTCCGCAGCAGGCATACTCACCTGGTACTCCATACTCGATTCCAGCAAGGAACACATAATCCCTGATTTCAGAGATAAAGAAGCACGCGAAGTATTCCGCGGCGATTACAGAGTTCCCTTTGGAAAAACTCTTGATGAAATCACACTTCCATACAGACTTGACTGATAAATATAACGACACGGCTTGTGTACAAAAACACAGCCGTGTTTTTGTATTTGTGTTGAAAAGCAAAGAATTCTTTGATATAATTAGCTTGTAAATTGAAAATTGCAGAATTATTCATGTTAGAATATAAGAGAAGAGAATAGAGCTTTTTTGAGCCTGTCTTGACACGAGTAATAATTGTGTCGAATAGTGATAAATGATGTTGAAAGAGGTGGAAAAATGAAAAATCTTAAAACATTAATAATAAAAGCTGTAACATTATCATTTTTCGTTTTATGTTTATTAACGACTATAATATGTGCACAAGAAAATAATGAGTTGCAATTATATAACAGAAATGAAAAAGTGCAACTTTCAAAAGCTTTGATTCATAAAAATGATGATTATTATATATCTGTAGATGACCTTTCAAAAATAAATATTCAATATAAATTTACAGAGCAAAATGATGGATTTGAATTTTATTTGTATTCA
>JAZQBI010000165.1:0-13882 GCA_045545635.1 Clostridia bacterium
TCTATGGCACCCTCCACTCGAAATCCTCCTGCCGAGGACTGACCGAGCTGCTGTTTTGCCTTGGTAATTTCATCTATGCGCAGGTTTATGTCCTCAAGCCTTGCCTTGGCTCCGTCATCCACCTTGCTTTCGTAGATGCTGGCTATCCTTTTATTTTTCTTTACCATTTCGTATTCCGAAACCATGGATTCCACAATGCCCTCACCCTTTGCCTCAACCACGGTTTCGTCACGGATGATTATTGCTTCAAAGCTCTCGGATTTTTCCATAGAGCCGTACTTGATTATCTCGTAGGATATCCTGTCGGAGAAAGCAAAAGATATAAGTGCCACAATAGCAAAGATGCATATGCATACTAAAGCAAGCTTTATGTGTTTTTTCATATACCTAACCTCTCCTTTACTATGGAATAACATTTTTCTGCGGCGTCATCGGGGGCGGAAAATTCATCCATATTTATCCATACTCCCTCACTGTCACGGGAAAACCATGTGAGCTGTCTTTTTGCATAGCGGCGGCTCTGCTGTTTAATCATTTCCACTGCAGTATCAAAGGTGCATCTGCCCTCAAAATACTCTATAAATTCCTTGTAGCCAAGAGCCTGCAGGCTTGTCTTGCCCCCAAGTCCCTTTCGCCAAAGAATTCGTACCTCTTCCTCCAGTCCGTCCGCAAGCATAATATCCACTCTTTGGTCAATTCTCTTGTAGAGATTTTCCCTGTCACGGGTAAGATATAGTCTCACGGAATCGTAGGGACTCTCAATTTCTTTGGTTTTTTTGTTGTAATCGGATATTTTCATACCCGTTGCGTGGTAGTATTCCAAGGCTCTTATAACTCGCTTCACATTGTTGGGGTGAATAGAGTCTGCACTTTCCTTATCCACACTTTCCAAAATGGAGTGTATATAGAGTGCACCCTTTTGCTCTGCGGTTTTTTCCATTTCCCTGCGGTATTTATCGTCTGCAGGTGCCTCACTGTCAAAATCTATGCCTTTAATAAGAGAATCAGCATAAAGTCCCGTACCGCCTACAATAAGGGGTATCATACCCCGCTCTGACATATCATCTATAACGTCAGAAGCTGCCTTTACATAGTCGCAAACACTGAAAACCTCATCAGGCTCTATGATATCCGTCATATGATGGACTATCCCTGCGGCTTCTTCCGTTGTCACCTTGGCGGTGCCAATATCCATACCCTTGTAGACCTGCATGGAATCGCAGGAAATTATCTCTGTATTCATTTTTTTTGCAAGCTCCACCGAAACTGCGGTTTTTCCGACACCTGTGGGGCCTGCTATAAGAACCAGTTTCTTTTTTTGCATCTCTATTCTCTCTTAAACTGTTTTTCTACCGCATACTTTGTCATGCTTATCATAATAGGTCTGCCGTGGGGACAGGTGTTTATACCGTCTCCCAGTTGAAGCACCTTTGCGCACAGTGCCTTAAGCTCCGTATCGGGAAGAACTCTATTGCCTTTGAGTGCCTTTTTGCAGGCAATCATATGGAGAGCCTTTTCATATACTGCATATTTTAAGTTGTCCACATTTTGGGAAATAAGACCTATTATTTCCGTTACACAGTCCTTAATGTCCTGCTCCTCCATAGTTCCGGGAGTTGCACGGATAATAAGGGCATTTCTGCCGAAAATCTCCGCTTCAAACCCAAGATGTGAGAAAAATCCTATGTTTTCCTCTGCGGTATTAACTTCTGTTGCGGATAGTGTAACCGTAACGGGCAGAAGCATAAGCTGGGAATCCACAAGGCTGTGACGGAATTTTTCCAGAAGCTCCTCATAGCACATACGCTCATGGGCGGCATGCTGGTCTATAAGGAGCATTTCGTTGTCTTTTTGAAGTATTGCATAGGTGCCGAAAATCTGACCTATGTACTTAAAATCCACACCCTCCACAGGGAGCGGGGGTTTTGGTGCCATTATCTTTTCCGCCTCTTCCTCTGTTATGGGGCGGAGATTGTTCTTGTAATCCTGTATTATTTTTTTATTGACGGACTCCGGCTTTGACACATCTATATGAGTAAACCTTTCCGTATTACTTTCTGTTTTAGGTTCTTCTGTACGAGTAAAGCGTTCTGTGGTACTTTCTTTTTCTTCTGCACGGGCAAAGCGTTCTGTGTCTGTCTCCGTCTTTTGGGGCGAAACTTTGATTTCTTCCTTTTTCTCCTCTTTTTTTGGTGTTTCCACATAGTAGTCCTTAAGGAGATTTATCTGCTTTGCTTCGTCGTATGAGGGAGCATTTTTCACCTTGGAAAAAGCATCCTGTTTGGTTTTTATTTCCACATCGGGAATATATTTATTTTCCGTAAGGGCATTTTTTACACCCCAGTAAACTCCCGAATACACTTTCCTTTCGTCGGTAAAACGCACCTCTGTTTTTGCAGGATGCACATTTACATCCACATTGCGGCTGTCTGTTTCCAGTTTGAGAACACAAACGGGAAACTTACCCACGGTAACGGTTGTTTTGAATGCTTCGCTTACTGCGGCACTCATAACCTTGGATATGATGTTTCTGGAATTTACAAAAAATATCTGATGGCGTCTGTCTCCACGGGCAATTTTGCCGTTACCCACATAGCCGGTAACGGTAATTCCGTCCTCGGAAAAATCCACTTTTGTCATATTGTCGGTATATTCCTTGCCGAATACCGAATAAACGGCACTCAGAAGCTTGCCGTCTCCCGGTGAGGAAAGAACCTTTTTTCCGCCTGATATATACTGAAATGATATCTCCGGATGGCTTAATATGATCTTGCTCATAATATCGGTAATATGAGCCGTTTCCGCAGAATCACTCTTTAAAAACTTCATTCTTGCAGGAGTGTTGAAAAATAGATTGCGGACAATGATGGTAGTGCCGTCGGGACAACCTGCCTCGCTCTCTTCAATAACCTTGCCTGCTTCCACGGTAACACAGCTTCCTACGGATTCCTCCTTGGTTTTTGTAAATATCTCCACCGAGGAAACCGCCGCAATACTGGCAAGAGCCTCGCCTCGGAAACCCAGAGTACCTATGGTATCCAAGTCCGCTGCGGTTTTTATTTTGCTTGTTGCGTGAGGCAAAAATGCCGTGGCAATCTCGCCCCTTTCTATTCCGCAGCCGTTATCGGTCACACGGATGTAGGGGACACCGCCTTTTTTTATCTCCACAGTAATTGATGTGGCTCCGGCATCTATGCAGTTTTCCGTAAGCTCCTTTACAACAGAGGCAGGTCTCTCAACAACCTCGCCTGCCGCTATCATATTGGCTATCTCTGTGGGAAGTACATTAATCTTCACTTAGTTCTCCTACTTTCTTCTGGAGAAGGAACAGTTCGTTCATAGCCTCCAGGGGTGTGAGAGTTGATATATCAACATCCATTATAGCTTTGTAAAGCTTTTGTGTTTCTATCTTCTTTTCTTCCATGGTACTAAGGTTCTTTTCGATGGAGCCAGTCTCCCTTTTTGGAGAGCCATCCTCCACTGCCGCAAGGACCTCTTTTGCTCTTTTTGTTACAATATCGGGAACACCTGCAAGCTTTGCAACCTCAATACCAAAGCTGTCATCTGTACCGCCGGGAACTATTTTCCTAAGGAAGGTAATATCATCGCCTCTGCGCCTTACAGCTACGGAGTAGTTCTTTACCCCCTCAACCTTGCCCTCAAGGTCTGTAAGCTCATGATAGTGGGTTGCAAAAAGTGTTTTTGCACCTATTTTTTCCGCAATATATTCCACCACTGCCCATGCAATGGAAAGTCCGTCGTATGTACTCGTACCTCTGCCTATTTCGTCAAGAATAACAAGGCTTTTTTTGGTGGCATTCTTAAGGATATTTGCAACCTCATTCATCTCTACCATAAAAGTACTCTGACCGCCTGCAAGGTCATCGGAAGCACCGATTCTTGTAAAAATTCTGTCAACAATACCTATTTTTGCACTCTTTGCAGGCACAAAGGAACCCATCTGCGCCATAAGGGTTATTATGGCACATTGACGCATATATGTGGATTTACCTGCCATATTGGGGCCTGTAATTATGGAAAATCTGCTGTCCGAGGTGTTAAGGTAGGTGTCATTTGGCACAAAAAGTCCCGTGTTGTACTGCTCCACGATTGGATGTCTGCCGCCCTCTATGGAGATTTCGTCAGAATCGGAAATTTCCGGACGGACATAGTTATTCTCCGAGGCACAAAAAGCAAGAGAGCACAAAACATCCGTAACACTTATGATTTCTGCGGCTTTCTTCAGCCTTTCCACATTTTTTGTGATTTCCCCTCTGACATACATAAAGTCCTCGTATTCCAGAGAGTTTACTCTTTCCTTTGCACCGAGGATGGTGTTTTCCGTATCTTTTAATTCCTGAGTTATAAATCTTTCGCACCCTGTTAAGGTCTGCTTTCTTATGTAGTCCTCAGGCACTTGTGAAAGGAAGGACCTTGTAACCTCTATGTAGTATCCGTAAACCTTGTTAAAGCCTACCTTGAGGTTCTTTATGCCTGTTCTTTCCTTTTCCTTTGCTTCCAGCTCCGCAAGTACGGAAGCTCCGTTTGTCATAATTCTTCTCAGCCTGTCAAGCTCCTTGTCGAAGCCCTCTTTTATGATACCGCCCTCTCTTATGGTGAGGGGAGTTTTTTCCTCTTCTATGGAGTCATCCAGAAGCTTGTACAAATCCTTTAAGGTGTCAAAATTTTTGGATGCCTCCGCCATAAGGGGACTTTCCAGTGTATCCACGATTTCCTTTATTTCGGGAAGCACCTCAATGCTCTGCTTGAGGGAGAGGAAATCCCTTGCATTGCAGGTGCCGTAGACAGTTTTACTGATAAGTCGCTCTATGTCGTTAATCCTTTTGAAAAGCTCACGCAGAGAGTCTGTTTTCATAGGATTTTTTACAAATTCTTCCACAGAATCCAGTCTCTTTTGTATATCTGTGCACTTTTTTAAAGGTCTGTCTATCCAGGATTTAAGTCTTCTGGCACCCATACCCGTCTTGGTGCTGTCAAGTATTCCGTAGAGGGAACCGCGCTTGCTCTTATCTCTCATGGTTTCCGTAAGCTCAAGATTTCTTCTTGAACCAAGGTCAATTTCCAGATAATCACAGCTTTCAAAATAGCTTATGTCCCTGACGTGGGAAAGGTCTGTTTTCTGTGTTTCCTTGAGGTACTCAAAAAGTGCTCCCAGAGAGCGTATGCAGTTGTCTTTGCCTGTTGGAGTACCCTTTAAACCCAGATTTTCTATCTCTTTTACGGCATTTTCCATATCAAAATATGAGTCGGGAACATAGCTTTCGTAAAAGTCAAATCTGTTTTTGAGTTCCCCGATAAAGCCGGAGGTTTTTACGGCTTTGTCGTTTATTATAATTTCCTTTGGTCTGAAGCAGGCAAGATTGTTTACAAGCTGATTTTCCATAGAAGTGTTCTTGCCGTCGGTGGTAAAGAGCTCTCCCGTGGAAACATCGCAAAGAGAAAGAGAATAGTCCTCTCCGTCCAAGTACACGCAGGCAAGGAAGCTGTTTTCGTCCGAGGACAAAACCGCATCCAGATTGGCCGTACCGGGGGTTATTACTCTTATTACATCTCTTTTTACAATACCCTTGGTTTCCTTTGGATCCTCCACCTGCTCGCAGATGGCAACCTTTTTTCCGTTTTTGATGAGTTTTGCAATATAGTTCTGAGCACTGTGAAAGGGAACACCGCACATGGGTGCCCTCTCCGGCTGACCGCAATCCCTGCCCGTAAGGGTGATTTCCAGTATGTTTGATGCGGTTATTGCATCGTCATAGAACATCTCGTAGAAATCTCCCAGACGGAAAAAGAGAATTGTGTCCTCATAGTCCTTTTTTATTTCAAAATATTGCTTCATCATTGGAGATATGTTGCTCTTATCCATTTTTTCCTCCATTTAAAAAGAATTAGTTACAGCCTCCGCAGGAGGAGCAGTTACCTGAGCATGAGCCTCCCTGTTCTTCGCCCTTTACAAAAAAGGCAATTATGGAGTTTACCTGATCTATAAGAAGCTTAAACTCTTTGTTGGCTTCGATATATCTCTTTATGTTGTCATTTGTCATAAGATGAGCAAAAGCCTCTTCCATTTCGCCCTGAATTTGTTCAAATTCTTCTTTGGTTATATCGGGTTTCTGTGCTTTTTTTGCTATTTCGTCTCTCTTATTTGCATATTCCATCATTAGAACCTGAGCATCGGGGTCTGCAAGCTGCAGCTCCTCTGCTCCTTTTAATGCTTTCATTTCGTCGCTTTCGGCAAGCATCATACCGAGTTCTCTTGCTTTTTCTATTATAGGATTCATTTTTTTACCTCACTTTTCCTGTTAAAGACCAGGTTTTGGCATCGGTTATTTCCACATCGGCAAACTGTCCTATAAGGCTCTCATCACCTTGGAAATTAACCGTTTTGCCTCCCTCTGTTCTTCCCATAAGGGCATCCTTGTTGTTTTTGCTTATACCTTCAACCAAAACCTTTACGGTTTTGCCCTGAAATTCCATATTTTTTTCCTTGGAAATTCTGTCCTGAACCTCAAGAAGTCTGTCAAAATTGTGTTTCTTTTCCTCGGAGGTTATTACATCCTCCATTTTTGCCGCGGGAGTACCCGGACGGCGTGAGTATATAAAGGAGAATATGGTGTCGTAGCGAACATCCTCAAGAACTTTCAGAGTATCGTTAAACTGCTCTGTGGTTTCCCCCGGAAAACCTACGATTATATCCGTAGTAAGGGTAATACCCGGCATTTTCTCCTTGATTTTATTGATTTTTTCCATATAGCTTTCCCGTGTATAACGGCGGTTCATAGCCTTTAAAACCTCGTTATTTCCTGCCTGTATGGGCAGGTGAAGCTGTTTGCAGATTTTGTCCTCTCTTGCCATTGTGTCTATGAGCTTGTCAGAGATATCCTTGGGGTGGCTCGTCATAAATCTCACTCTCTCCAGTCCCTCAACAGTGCAGACCCTAGTGAGAAGATCGGCAAAATCTATATCTTCCTCCAAATCGTTTCCGTAGGAATTGACATTCTGACCTAAGAGGGTTATTTCCTTGGCTCCGTTTTCCACACATTTTTTTACTTCGCTAAGAATATCCTCTTTATCACGGCTTCTCTCTCTGCCGCGGACATATGGAACAATGCAGTAGGAACAAAAATTGTTGCACCCGTACATAACCGAAACCCACGCACAGGGACCGTCGGCTTTCAGCACGGGAAGAGATTCGGCAATTACACCCTCGCTGTCCTCAACATCAAAGATTCTCTTCTCTTCAAATATGCAGGAGGAGACAATCTGCGGAAAACGATAGAGAGAATGTGTTCCGAATACAATGTCTATATGCTTATACTTTTTGCGGATTTCCTCTTTTACGCTTTCCTGCTGCATCATACAACCGCAAACCCCAAGAATTACATGGGGTTTGCGTTTCTTTATGTGTTTTAATGCGCCGAGATTTCCGTAGACCTTAAGCTCTGCGTTTTCTCTTACTGCACAGGTATTGTAAATGATGAAATCTGCTTCTTCCTTGTTATCCGTCATGGTATAACCCATGGAAGAGAGCATACCCATTATGGTTTCGGAATCGCTGACATTCTGCTGGCATCCGTAGGTTTCCACAAATGCCTTTAAAGCCTTGCCGTTATTAAATGCGGCAACGGTTTCCATTATTTTCTTTTGTCTTTGTATTTCCTCAACAGGAACGGTTCTTTTCATAAAATTAATCCTTTGTTATTACTTTTCTTCCGCCCATGTAGGGAACAAGCACGTCAGGAATGGTCACTGTTCCGTCCTCGTTCTGGAAGTTTTCAAGTATTGCGGCAACTGTTCTGCCTATTGCAACACCGCTTCCGTTAAGAGTATGAACAAACTGTGCCTTGTCCTTGGGAGAATTCTTGAACTTGATGTTTGCTCTTCTTGCCTGGAAATCCTCAAAGTTGGAGCAGGAGGAAATCTCTACATATCTGTTGTAGCTGGGCATCCATACTTCTATGTCGTATTTCTTTGCAGCGGTAAAGCCTAAGTCACCAACACAGATAGCAACAACACGATAGGGAATTTTGAGCATCTGGAGAACCTTTTCTGCATCTCTTGTGAGCTTTTCCAGTTCTTCGTAGGAATCCTCAGGCTTGGTAAACTTAACAAGCTCAACCTTGTTGAACTGGTGCTGTCTTATAAGGCCTCTGGTGTCCTTGCCGGCACTTCCTGCCTCTGCTCTGAAGCATGCGGAATATGCAACGTGCTTAATTGGAAGCTTGTCTCCGTCTAATATATCGTCTCTGTACATATTGGTAACGGGCACCTCTGCTGTGGGAATGAGGAAGTAGTCTGTGCCTGCAACCTTGAATGCATCCTCTTCAAATTTGGGAAGCTGACCTGTTCCCACCATGCTTCTTCTGTGTACCATATAGGGAGGGAAGATTTCCTTGTAGCCGCTCTCCTCAGTGTGGGTATCAAGATAAAAATTGATAACTGCTCTTTCCAGTCTGGAACCGAGTCCCTTGTAGAAGGTAAATCTTGTGCCTGTTACCTTGCCTGCTGTGGGAGCATCGATGATATCAAGCCCTGCACCTACATCCCAGTGTGCCTTGGGTTCAAAAGAAAACTCTGTAGGTTCAAGGAATTTTCTTACTTCCACATTGTCCTCGTCTGTATCACCGTCAGGAACTTCGGGATTGGGAAGATTGGGAACAGTGAGCATCTTTGCGTTAAATTCTTCGTCAATTACTCTCACCTTTTCGTCCATTTCCTTGATTTTGTCGGAAAGCTCTTTCATCTGGGCAAAAACGGGAGCAACATCCTCGCCTGCTTTCTTCATGGCGGGAATTTTTTTGCTTACTTCGTTCTGCTGACTCTTTAAGCCTTCAACTTCAAAGAGAAGCTCTCTCTTTTTTGCATCAAGCTCAAGTATACCGTCTATATCTACAACTTCTTTTCTTCTGGCAAGAGCTTTCTTTACCATTTCTGTTTCGTTTCTTATAAGTCTTATGTCCAACATTTTAATGTCACTCTCCTATTATCTTATTGTAAATTTCTTTTTGCAACTTTGTGAGTTCTTCAACTTTTATATCCTTGACGGATTCTTTTGCTTTGTTTATGTTTTCCTCAGTGGGATCGCTTGTTGCTACCCAGTAGGCTGCAAGAAGTTTTTTGGTAACAACCTTGTCACCGCCGATGATTTCCATTGCGGTCTGATTCTCTCTGTAAAGAAGATCATTCTCCGTCTGGATTTTTTCGTTCTGTTTTTTCAATTCTTCATTTTCTGCTTTTGTCTTTTCATTTTCTCTGGTAACTGCCGTGAGACTGTTTTTTACACCTGCGGTTGCAAGTTTCTGATCGGCAATTTCCTTTTGATAGTTATTTTGAGTAAGTCCTGCAAAAACTATGAGTATAAGTGCAAAGGAAAATAAAATTGCAACGTATATCCATATAAAACTAGAATTTTTTTTCATATCTTCGCTCCTTTAAAATTTTGAGTTCAATTTTCTTGAACATATCCTGTGAATCAAAATTTGCCATTTTGCGCGTGTTTTTATCCTCAAGATAAAACTACCTTGACACCCTCGTAAAAATCCAATACAGAGGATGGGTTTTTGAGGCTTTTTTTCGGATAATTTCGCAAAATTTTTACTTTTTGTCTTTTTCGGATGAAGAAAGTACTTTTACTATCTTGTCCAGTTCTTCGGAAGAATAATATTCAATTTTTACAGTTCCCTTATCTGTTCTTCCGCTTATCTTCACATTGGAACCAAGAAATGAAGATACACTTTTTTCAATTTTTTCAAAAGCAAGCTTAAGGCTCAAATTTTCTTTTTTCTTTTTTGGTTTGGCTTCCGCTTCTTTTTTAAGATATTCCTCCGTGGCACGAACACTCATATCCTCTTTTACAATAAGCTTTGCTATTTCCGACTGCTTATCCTTGCTAAGAGATAGAATCACCTTGGCGTGTCCCTGAGAAATGCTTCCCTTTTCCAGAAGAGAAAGTGCATCCTCCGAAAGGCTCAAAAGTCTGAGGGAATTGGCAACTGAGCTTCGGCTTTTGCCCATCTTTTGGGATATCTGCTCCTGAGTTAAGGAGAAATCCTCCATAAGTTTTTTGTAACCAAGGGCTTCCTCCACGGGGTTCAAGTCCTTACGCTGGAGATTTTCGATAAGAGCAATCTCCTGAGACTCCTCGTCGGAAATATCCTTTATTATTGCAGGGATTTTAGTAATTCCTGCTTTTTTGGAAGCTCTCCATCTTCTTTCTCCGGCAACTATGGTGTAGAAACCGCCCTCAGCTTTTCTCACTATTATGGGGGTTATGACACCGTGCTCCTTTATGGAATCTGCAAGCTCGTTTAATGCTTCCTCGTCAAATTCCTTTCGTGGCTGACCGCTGTTTGGCTCCACATCAGAGAGCCTCAGCATTGTGATACCGTCCTTTGAAGTCTCGGGCAAGGTGGATACAATATCCTCGGCACCGGAAGAGCCTAAAAGCGAATCGAGTCCGCGTCCAAGACCTTTTTTTGCCATTTACACATCACCTCTTTTGTTATAATTAATAACTTCCGAGGCAAGGTTCATATAGGATGAGCTTCCCTTGGAGCTTTTGTCATACACATTTATTGGCTGACCGAAGCTTGGTGCTTCGCTAAGACGCACATTCCTCGGTATTACCGACTTGTAGAGCTTACTTCCGTAGTACTTCTTAACCTCTTTTGCAACCTGCAAAGAGAGATTTGTTCTTGTGTCGTACATGGTAAGCAGCACACCCTCCAGTTCCAGTCCCGGATTAAAAGCTGCCTTTATTCTGCGGATGGTGTTGGTAAGCTGGCTTAGTCCCTCCAGAGCATAGTACTCACACTGAATGGGAATAAGCACACTGTCTGCACACACAAAGGAATTTAATGTAAGAAGTCCCAGCGACGGCGGACAGTCTATTATAATGAAATCATATTCTTTTTTTGCATCAAGGAGAGCTTTTTTTAATAGGTATTCTCGCTTTTCCTCAGTTACCATTTCTATTTCGGCACCTGCCAGATTGATATTTGAGGGCAAAACCCATAGATTATGATAGTCGGTTTCTTTTATTGCATCTTTTGCATCCACTCCGTTTATAATGACATCGTAGACACTTTTTTCTACATCCTCTTTTGATACTCCCACACCGCTTGTGGCGTTGCCCTGAGGGTCTGTATCTACAAGGAGAACTTTTTTGCCGTAGGAAGCCAGACAGGAGCTTAAGTTTACACTTGTGGTGGTCTTGCCCACTCCGCCTTTCTGATTGGCAACGGCTATACATTTGCCCATGTTTTCACCTCACAGATATTAAAATGTAAGTATTATTTACTATTGTATCACAAAGAAAATGATTTTTAAATACCTTTTTGTAAATTTTTTTAAAAAATGTTCCACGTGGAACAACGCAAAACATATTCTTTTAAAAAAATGTTCCACGTGGAACATTTTTACCAATCCGCACCCTCTGAAATCTTTGACACCAATGGGTTTACAGTGGTTGACAAAGTAGCTTTTATTATATATAATGACCCTATAAAATCAAACCGACAGGAGAAAACAAAATGGAAAATAACAATGTTTGGGAGCCTCATTTTTTGGATTACGATGACCGTACAGAACTGCACACGGTTGTTGATAAACAGGACGGTGTGTACCTTGGGCATCCCTCCACCGCTATGCTAAAGGACGGAAAAACCATTTTTGTAGTTTATCCCAAAAGTCACGGATTCGGGCAGATAGTACTCAAAAAATGCACCGACGGCGGTAAAACCTGGTCCCAAAGACTTGAGGTGCCCGATAACTTTTCTACCAATATGGAGTGCCCCACAATCTTCCGTATGGAGGATGCTTCGGGCAAATCAAGGCTTATGATTTTCTCGGGAAGATACCCTTTTAGAATGTCTGTCTCCGAGGATGACGGAAATACTTTTTCTCCTCTCAAACCAATAGGAGCTTTCGGCGGTTTCTTTATGAGCAGTATGATATCCTTCGGAAACGGACACTATATGGCATTTTTCCACGACGAGGGTGCCTATATAAAAGGCGGAAAAGATGTAAAAAATGTAATATACCGCGCAGGAACAGGTAATGATGTAAGAACCCGTCTTTTCAGCTACATCAGCACCGACGGCGGTAAAACCTATCCCCAAACCCCAAAAGCATATTGGAAAAACAGCACAACAGATCACGAGGGTGACATATGGGAACCTGTTTACGAAAATTATGAGGGACAGGTTTTTCCCGACAAGCATTTTGAGGTATATACCACAGAAACCTTTGACGGAGGTCTCACATGGTCATCACCCAAAATGATACTCACCCATCCTGTAGCCAAGTTCTGCGAGCCCTGTGCTTTTTTTAGTCCTGACAAAAGCGAAATTGCCGTTCTTTTGCGTGATAATTCCAGGCTTCACAATTCTTTTGTAACAGTAAGCCGTGACGGCGGAAAAAGCTGGTCAACCCCCCGTGAAGTATGCAACTCCCTTACCGGCGACAGACATATGGCGACATATCTGGATGACGGCAGACTGCTCGTTTCCCTCCGTTCCAAAAACAGCAAGTCCGATATCGAAAACAACTGGGTAGCCTGGGTGGGAAGCTATGATGATATGGTTTCCGGCAATGCAGGCGACTGCCGTATTCTTCTTAAACGCCACTATTATGCAGATGACGAGCAGGTTTTCTGGGACTGCGCATACCCTTGTATAGACAAGGTCGGTGATGGCGAAATTCTTCTTACCACCTACGGCAAATGGGAAAAAGACAAAGAGCATTACATTATGTCTGTTCATCTTACAAAAGAAGAAATCAGCAAAATCCCTTACAAAATATGATTCTTCGTACCAAAATGTATTGCAAAAAGAGATTGCATATGATACCATATAATAGTTGGTTTGTATATCACATATATAAGACATAAGAAGTAAACAATATGATTAGTTTTCCAACAGCAACCCCCGAACAGTGCGGAATAAGTTCACAAAACATTATAGATTATATCGAGGCAATATGTCAGGGTCAGGAAGATCAGGAAACCCATTCTTTCTTACTTTTAAGACACGGCAAGCTTGTATCCGAAGGATACTTTGCCCCATACAACCGCGACACGGAGCATACCTTGTTCTCTGTGAGCAAATCCTTTACAAGTACTGCCATAGGCTCTCTTGTGGAGGAAGGCAAAATAAGTGTTGATGACTATATTTACACATATTTTCCCGAACTTATGGATGAGTAAGTGAACAAAGAAAATGATTTTTAAATACCTTTTTGTAAATTTTTTTAAAAAATGTTCCACGTGGAACAAATGATATAAATGTGGGGATACTGCGTACCCCCACGCCCCCGCCTTTCCGCTAAAAATATTATTTATTACGAAGGGGAACTCCGCGTCCCCCTTCGTGCATCCCCCCTCTCCGCTGTGAAATATGCAGGAAAATCAAAATTTAAAAATTCAATTCTTATCCGAACGCTGCGGAGGCGACGATTTTCGTCGCTGGTCCTCGCTAAACGGCAAATGCATAAGGGAACCAAAATTTTGCATTTGCCGTTTTCGGAGAATTGGATTTTTTCTTTTTGATTTTTTTATCCTGCATATTTCAATGCGGATTAAAAAGTTACTAACTCTGGGAAATGTTTTTAGGAGATTTTTTATATACGCAAAATTGTTCCACGTAGAACAATATCTTCAAATTACATTTTCCATAATCAGTAGCTTGAAATTCCGCATTAAAAATACGGGGATTAAAAATCAAAGAGAGAAAACCTCAAAATTACCGAAAATGCCGCTTGCACATAATCTTTTTCCATTATGCAAGCGGCATTTAATGAGGACAAGAGGCGAGACCGCCTCCTCCGCAATGGTCGGTAAAATTTTGAGGTTTTATATTTTTGATTT
>JAZQBI010000166.1:0-5114 GCA_045545635.1 Clostridia bacterium
AAAACAAAGAAAAACAAAGAAAAAAGTAAAAAAAACAACATTTTTGTATTGACAATACTCTTATGCTATGTTAATATTACAGTATAGGTAAAAAATTTATATAAGGAGATAGATAACTATGACTAACGAATTTGAAATCAAAAAACAAATTTGTGACATCGGCAAGAGAATCTACAACAGAGGAATGGTTGCTGCAAACGACGGTAATATTTCTGTTAAAATAAGCGACAACGAATTTCTCTGCACACCCACCGGTGTCAGCAAGGGCTTTATGACTCCCGATTACATCTGTAAGGTAGATGCTGACGGTAATGTTATTTCCGCTAACGGAAACTTCCGTCCTTCTTCCGAAATCAAGATGCATATGAGAGTTTACAAGCAGAGACCTGATGTAAAGTCTGTTGTTCATGCACATCCTATCTATGCAACAAGCTTTGCAATTGCAGGTATTCCGCTCACACAGCCTATTATGCCTGAAGCAGTAATTGCTCTTGGTTGCGTTCCGATTGCAGATTACGGTACACCTTCCACAGAAGAAATCCCCGATGCTGTTGAAAAGTATCTCCAGCACTTCGATGCAGTTCTTCTTGCTAATCACGGTGCACTCTCCTATTCTGACAATCTTCTCTCTGCATACCACAAGATGGAATCCCTTGAGTTCTATGCTGAACTTCTCTATCATTCAAAGACTCTTGGCGGACCTAAGGAGCTCTCCAGCAGTCAGGTTAAGAGACTTTACGAAATCAGAAAGGCTTTCGGCATGACCGGCAAGCATCCTGCTGATATCTGTCTCAATGTACACGGCAAGAGCTGCCACAACTGCAACATGGGTGTTGAAAAGACCTGTGCTTCCTCTTGCGAATCAGACGCAGATCTTATTGCTGCAATAACCAAGAAAGTTATGGAAGAACTCGGTAAATAAGTTATGGACGACAAAGCATTAAACAGCCTTATTGATTCTGTTACAAAGAGTGTCATGAGGGCTTATGCGGATACAAATACGCATTATTCCAAAAATTATATAACCCTTGCCTCTGCCAAGAGACTTTGTTCCAAAGTTGAAGCGGAAGCAAAAAGAATGGGACTTAATGTGGTAGTCGCAGTCGCAAATCCCGGTGCACGCCCCGTTGTTGTAGAATGTATGGATGATTCTTACATAGCCAGCTATGATATAGCAGTTGGAAAGGCATTTACAGCAGCATCTGTCAAGATGCCCACCACTACACTTAAGGAATTATCACAGCCAAATGGTCCGCTCTACGGCATCCAGTTTACAAACCAGAATCAGATTGTAATTTTTGGCGGCGGTGTTACACTGGAGAAAAACGGTGAAATCATCGGTGCTCTCGGTGTAAGCGGCGGAAGCGAAGAGCAGGATATACATCTTGCAGAGTTCGGTAAAAAGGTGTTTGAGGAGGAGTTATCATAATTACTGTAAATCCGGAAGATAACCTTTCTTTAAAAGCCAAAGAGCTTACCGAAAATCTAAAGTCCGGCATCAGTGTTTGTGTACCGGCAGATATGAAGGATGAGTTTATATATCATCTTATTGAATGTGGCGGTTATCTTGCTTCTGCAAAACAAAGAAGTAAGATGCTGGCGGCTTCCAAAAGCACAAGAAGTCTCAATGCAGTACTTTTTGGTATTGGTGCAGTAACAAGTTGTATCCGAAATTTTATAATATATGAATCAAACACTGAAATTGCCGATATTCACCTTCCTTTTGGTGCAGTCGGTGTTATCAGTGAAAATAATACTACAAGGAGAATAGCTATGGATGTTAAACAGCAACAAATTCAGGCTATAGTTCAGCAGGTCCTTGCAGGTATGAGCCAGGGCGGTTTTTCCGGTGTATCTACTCCGGCTGCTCCTGCAGGCGAAGTGCCCAAGACAAGCCGTGCAGCTATGCTTACAGCTCTTGAGAATTACGAAATCAAAGAATTCCCCATTCCGGAACTTGGCGATGACGATATCCTCGTAAAAGTTGAAGGCTGCGGTGTATGCGGAACAGATGCTCATGAATTCAAACGTGACCCCTTCGGTCTTATTCCTGTTGTACTCGGTCACGAGGGTACAGGTGAGATCGTAAAGATGGGTAAAAATGTTAAGAAAGACAGTGCAGGCAAGCCCCTCAATATCGGTGACAAGGTTGTTACATGTATGATCTTCAAAGATAACCCCGATATTACAATGTTCGACCTTAATAAGCAGAATGTTGGCGGTGCTGATGTTTACGGTCTTATCCCCGATGATGACACACACTTAAACGGTTGGTTTGCAGACTACATCGTAGTAAGAGGCGGTTCAACCGTATTCAACGTAAGCGATCTGGATCTCGACTCCAGAATACTTATTGAACCCTGTGCAGTTCTTATCCATGCTGTGGAAAGAGCAAAGACAACAGGAATCCTGAGATTTAACTCCCGTGTTGCAGTTCAAGGATGCGGACCTATCGGTCTTATTTGTATCGCAATTCTTCGCACAATGGGTATCGAAAACATCGTTGCAATTGACGGTGAACAGAAGAGACTTGATTTTGCTAAAGAATTCGGTGCATGCGGAACTGTAAACTTCAAGGAATTTAAAGGTCAGGAAGCTTTGGCAGACGGTGTTAAGGATGCATTCGGCGGTTATCTGGCAGACTTTGCATTCCAGTGCACAGGCTCCCCCATTGCTCACAGCAATATCTATAAGTTCATTCGCAGTGGTGGCGGACTTTGCGAACTTGGCTTCTTTATCAATGGCGGCGATGCAACAATCAACCCCCACTTTGATATCTGCTCTAAGGAAATCACAACTGTTGGTTCATGGGTTTACACTCTCCGTGATTACGCAACAACATTTGATTTCTTAAAGCGTGCTAAAGGAATCGGACTTCCCCTTGAGAAGCTCATAACACACAGATTCCCGCTTTCACAAATCAATGAAGCCCACAAGGTTAACCTTGAAATGAAGGGGCTTAAAATAGCAATCATTAATGAATAATTTTTAGGAGGATAAAAAAATGGCAAAAGAAGCATTAGGAATGATCGAAACAAGAGGTTTAACAGCAGCAGTTGAAGCAGCAGATGCAATGGTAAAGGCAGCAGAAGTAGCACTCGTAGGAACAGAAAAAATCGGTTCCGGTCTCGTAACTGTAATGGTTAGAGGCGATGTTGGTGCTGTTAAGGCAGCAACAGAAGCAGGTGCTGCAACAGCAGCAAGACTTGGTGAACTCATCGCTGTTCATGTAATTCCCAGACCCCACGAAGATGTAGAAAAGATTCTCCCCAAATTCTAATTTAAGAAGGGAGATATAAAAAATGGCTGCATCTAATTCAAAAGCCCCAAAGGCAGCAGCTAAAGCTGCCACCAAGGCAGAAGAAAAAGTAGTAGAAAAAGTAATCGAAAAGAAAACAGAACCCGTTAAGGAGGAAAAGAAAATGGCATTAGAAGCATTAGGTATTATCGAAACAAGAGGTTTGGTAGCTGCAATTGAAGCTGCCGATGCTATGCTCAAAGCTGCAAATGTACAGCTCGTTGGCACAGAAAAGATCGGTTCCGGTCTCGTGAGTGTTATGGTTAGAGGAGATGTTGGTGCTGTTAAGTCTTCTGTAGAAGCTGGTCAGGCTAACGCTGCTAAACTTGGCGAAATTATTGCTACACATGTAATTCCCAGACCTCATGGTGATGTTGAAAAAATTATCCCCACACTTAAATAATCCCTTTTTCACTAAGCTAAATGAGGTGATATAAGTGATTATTGGCAAGGTTGTCGGAAGTGTTGTTTCAACACGCAAAAATGATAATCTGATCGGAAGCAAATTTATGGTGATTGAGCCATGCCAAGGTATGGCTCAATCCAGACTTGTTGCTGTTGACAATGTTGGTGCCGGTATCGGTGAAATGGTTCTTGTAGCAACAGGAAGTGCTGCCCGTATAGGCTGCAATCTGGAAACATCCCCTATTGATGCCGCAATTGTCGGTATCGTTGATTCCGGATCAGAATTGGAGTTTTGATTTTGATGGATATTAACATTCTTAAAGAAACACTTCAAAAGGCAGGTATAACCGGTGCCGGTGGTGCCGGTTTCCCCGCCTACGCAAAACTGAATACAACCGCAGATACTCTGATATTGAACTGTGCAGAATGTGAGCCTCTTCTCAAATTACACAGACAGTTACTTGAAGAAGATGCTGATATCATTCTCTCCGCACTTTCTGAAATCTGTAAAATTACCGGAATAAAGGAATTTGTAATCGGAATAAAACATTCATACAAAAATGCACTTGAAGCCGTAAATGCGGAAATCAGTTCGTATAAAAATGCCAGAGTACATGTTTTAGACGAAATTTATCCTTCGGGAGATGAGGTAGTACTTACCTACAATGTTACAAAAAGAATTGTCCCTCCCGGTGGAATTCCTATTGATGTAGGCGTTGTTGTTTACAATGTTGAAACTGTTCTCAACATATACAATGCCCTAACCGGAAACGGAGGAGTCACCCATAAATATGTTACAGTAGCGGGTGAAGTCAAAAATCCTCTCACTCTTAAAGTACCCATTGGTACCAAATTTTCTCAACTTCTGGAGATTTGCGGTGGCAAAACCATAGAAGATACCGCCATAATTCAGGGCGGACCTATGACGGGTAAGCTCTCATCGGAGAGTCAGACCGTTTCAAAAACCACCAACGCTGTATTGGTATTGCCTAAGGAGCACTGCCTTATCAGCAACCGAACTCGAAAAACCACTATAAGTATAAAACGGGCTATGAGTGCATGTTGCCAATGCAAAACGTGTACGGAAATGTGTCCACGAAATCTTTTAGGGCATCCAATAAGTCCAAGTGATTTTATGAAATCACTCACATCACTTAACGCAGACACAAATGCTCTTTTAAATACAATGTACTGTTCACAGTGCGGCGTATGTGAAGCCTATGCCTGCCCGCAAGGACTGAGCCCTGCTACACTTATAGGTATATACAAAGACGGACTAAGAAAGAATTCTATTCGTCCGCAAAAACTTGAAGCACCAAAGTCTGTACGACCTGAGAGAGAATACCGACAGCTCCCCATGTACAGACTGGAAAACAGGCTCGATGTATTACAATACGACAAGCCTGCTCCA
>JAZQBI010000167.1:0-4761 GCA_045545635.1 Clostridia bacterium
CGATGCTGTAAAATATTTGTATATGTTAGATTCAGCCCACAAAAATCTCAGTTGGAATATGTTGCTGTTTTGTTACTCTAATTTGACTCATAAAAAGAAATTTGATATAACATATCCTGAAAAACAACAAATTAAAGATGCTGTGACACTGTGCAAAACTGTTATAACAGAACTGTCGGGACAAAAATGGGATAGGGATGAATACAGAACAGAAATGTTACTGGCTGCAGAAGGTATTATTGTAATAGCGGAACTGTTTGCTAAACTTGCAGGATATGAACTAAAACGTGTGTCAGATACCGAACATTGGCTGAAAGAGTATCGCAAAAATTGGTTGAAGTCCAATAAAGAAAGCGAGTTGTCCGATATTGAAAATATATTTATTACATTAGAGGCGGTTTAAACAGATTGAGTTGCCTGAATATGAAATATATTATAAACATTTTAGGTGATTGTAAAATTAACAGAAAAAATGATTAAAAGAACTCAATCACCAAAAGAATTGATACAATCAGGTAAAAAGCAAAAAAGAGGCAACACAAAAAGGCGGTATTAAAAACCACCACGAAAAGATATTGAATTCCAATAGCTATGAAACTTTCTTAATCAGTTTGCGTACACTTTTGTAAAGCTTTAATTCGTGAAGTTCTTTTGCGAGAATGACACCAACAAGCTGAGTTATTGCAGCAAGGTACACATCAGCTTTAATAGTAAGTGTATTGTATATGTACATTTACCGTATCCTTGGTAAAAGGTACGATGGAAAGCATAAGGAATTAAAGAAGAGAAATCATTATATATTTAGTACTAAAAGCCGCTTGAAATCTGGCTTTTCAGACTTTTACAAACGGCTAAAAAAGGTTGATAGAAAGGAGAAAGGTATATTGTAATGACTGTTAGATGAGTCAATTACATTATACCAGGACACAAAAATGAGAAAAATGCACATAAGAAATGTATCATCGCTTGAAAAAATATTTCCCGTAATGCAGTGCACCGCTTGTGAATATGACAGTGGGAGCACACTATTGGGTGAGGAGTTCTCTTACCAGATTGCATTCAAGGCACACACCGATATAGGCGGTGCACACAGATTTGATATTGAGGTTTTCTCCGACATTGCGGATTGTATAACCGTATATAACATTCGCAGTGTCCCTGTGAGCGTTCCGAGGTATTACGGTACTTATTGCGAATGTGACGGGAATTACATATCCGATGCGCCGGGGGTTTATCCCGATGTTTTGGAAAAACACACTAATTTCGTCATGGCATCAGGCCGCAGATACAATTCCATATGGGTAAGTGTAAAGGTTGACGATGAAACAAAGTCAGGAACACATGAAATAAAAATTGTGTTTAAAGACGGTGAGGAATATTTCGGAGAAAGCGTGTTCACTTTGGAGGTAATCGACGAGAGGATTCCTAAGCTTGACATACCGTACACAAATTGGTTCCATTGCGACTGTATATCCTCGTATTATGATTGCGAGACCTTTTCGGACAGACATTGGGAGCTTATAGATAAATACATGCGGGTGGCTTCGGATAACGGTATGAATATGATTTTCACCCCTGTATTTACACCTCCCCTTGATACCGAAGTCGGAAAAGAAAGAACTACCGTTCAGCTTGTTGATGTAGCTTTTGACAATGGGGTGTACACCTTTAATTTTGATAAACTCAAAAGGTGGCTTGAGCTTTGCAGGAAAAATGAATTTGAATACATAGAAATATCTCATCTGTATACACAGTGGGGAGTGAAAAATGCTCCCAAAATTGTTGTTTGGGAAAACGGCAGAGAGATCAAAAAATTCGGATGGGATACCGATGCTCTGGGCGAAGATTACAAGGAATTTATAGCACAGTTCATACCTGCGCTCACAAACATTCTTGAAGAAAACTGGGACAAAGACAAGGTGTATTTCCATATATCCGACGAGCCGGGTGTGGATCACATAGAGAGATACGGCGAAGTGTACAAGTTTTTCAAGCCATTAATTGGCGATTATCGGCAGATAGATGCGCTTTCAAGATATGCCATATACGAAAAGGGATATATAAAAACCCCTGTTGTATCAACAAACAGAATTAATGATTTTATAGAAAACAATGTGGAGGACAAGTGGGCTTATTACTGCTGTTCTCAGTATGGAAACAATTTAAGCAACAGGTTTATCGCAATGCCTTCGCACAGAAATCGTATTATGGGTATGCAACTTTATAAATATAACATAAAAGGCTTTTTGCACTGGGGTTACAATTTTTATTACAGTATGTTGTCGCATCATCTTGTAAATCCCTATATCACCAACGATGCCGATGGCGGATATCCTGCCGGCGATGCATTTAGTGTGTACCCCACCAGAGACGGAGCAACACCTTCCTTAAGACTCAAGGTCTTTAACTGCGGCATGCAGGATTTAATGGCATGCAAGCTTTTAGAAAGCTATATTGGCAAAGATAAGGTGATTGAAATTATAGAAAGAGAAGGTGAGGTTACCTTTAATTCGTATCCCGAAGGCTCAGCGTACATAATTAAAACAAGAGAAATGATAAATTCTAAAATCAAAGAGTGTATTGCTTCAAAAGGCAATAAGTAACAGTAAAGGAGAGAGCTTTATATGAAAAAGCAGGAATTTATTGAGAATAAATTAAATTCTATGACACTTGAGCAAAAAGTAGGTCAATGCTTTGTAATTGGATATGTAGGTGCTATGGTTACTCCCGAAATAATCCGCAGAATTAAGACTTATCAGCCTGCAGGTATCCGTGCGGGGCTTATGTGGAGAATAAGGACTGTTAAGCACGACCCCAACGGCACAAATACTGATTTTGCTTCCAGACTTCAGAGACCATACAAGGGTACCATTAAGGATTTTCTCCCTGATATTCCTGTACCTCATTTTACAAATGAGGATTTCTGTGAATATACCAACACCTTAAAGAAAGCCGCACTTGAAAACGGCAATATCCCCCTACACTTTACCTTTGACTTTGAGGGTGATGTGTCGGCAGACTACTACAGAGGCGGTGTTAAGTACTTTCCTAGCTGTATGGGTATTACTCACAGTGGTGACAAGAACTTAGCTCACGATGTTGCATGGGCGGTAGGAAGACAGCTTGCTCCTCTTGGTTTCTCATGGATTCACTCTCCTGTGCTCGATGTAAACACCAATCCTTTAAATCCCGAAATCGGTGCAAGAAGCTATGCCGAGGATCACGATACTGCCGCTGACTATGCAGTTGAGGCTCTTAAAGGTTACAAAGAAGCCGGCATCATTGCAACAGGTAAGCACTTCCCCGGCAGAGGTCCTTCTGCGGCAGATGCTCACCATGGACTTCCTGTAATTGACGAACCAAAGGAAGTGCTTATGGAGCATATTAAACCCTACAGAAAGATGATAGAGGCAGGACTTCCCGCAATTATGACCGCTCACACAGCATATCCTGCATTTGATGATTCAGGACTTCCTGCAACTCTTTCCAAGAAGATTGTAACAGACCTCTTAAAAGGCGAGCTTGGTTTTAAGGGTGTAGTAACGACAGACGAAATCACAATGGGCGGTATCATATCCAAGTTTGAAGTTAAGGATGCCTGCTTAGAGGCTCTCAATGCAGGCTGTGACCTTGTACTTCTCCGTGACGAGGGAGGTCTTATAGACGAGGTTATTCCGGCTATTATAGATGCAGTAAAGGATGGCAGACTTAGCGAAGAAAGACTTAACGATGCAGTATCCAGAACACTCGGTGTTAAGTATGATTACGGCTTCTTCGATAATGAGCAGATTAAAGATGTTGCAAAAGCAAGTGAAGGTATAAACGATCCCAAGGTTGCAGAAATTGCTCTGCGTGCCGCTAAACAGGCTATGAATGTAATAAGCAACAAAGACGACGTTCTGCCTTTAAAGAAAGGCACAAAGGCACTCTTTGTATATCAGGTAAATCCCGTTCACGAAAGAACAAATACACAGAAGTTAAATCCTGCTACTCCGTGGCTCGAAATGCTTAAATACTCCGATGATGTGTACTGCGTTGAAACTACAATGAAATACACAGATGACGAGAGAAAGCGTGTGTATGAAAGAATAGACGAGGCAGATGTAATCATAATTACAAACTACTTCGACAGAAGAAACCCCGACAGTGGTAATAGCTTTGTTAAGGAGCTTCACCAAAAGACAGATAAGCCGATTATTGTGGTTACAAACTCTCCCTATCCATTTACCGTACAGCCCGAATACAGAAATATAATCTGTACATACAGCTCTTCGTTGGAGACATATAAAGAGCTTGCAAATATGTTATTCTCAGGTGACGGCAATGTACGATAAGAAGTTTTTTATAGGTATTGATTCCGATGGCACTGCCTTTGACAGCATGACAATAAAGCATACAGATTCCTTTATACCGGCCATGCTAAAGGTATGGAATTTATATGATGTCAAAGAACGTGCCGCAGAGATTGAACAAAAGATAAACCTCTACTCCAAAACAAGAGGTGTCAATCGCTTTCCCGGTCAGCTTATGACCTTTCAGAAGATGGCTGAGGAAGGAATTTTCAGCGAGGATTTTTCTGACCTTGAGGCTTTTGTAAATTCGGGAAGAGGGTTTTCCACCAAGGCTCTTGAAGAATTTGAAAAAGAGTGCGGAAGCGAATTTATGCAAAAGGTTGTAGAGTGGAACAGACTTTCCGATGAGCTTTTTTCCAAAAACTGCGAAGGCATAATGCCCTTTGGGTATGTAAAGGAATCCTTGCAA
>JAZQBI010000168.1:0-1945 GCA_045545635.1 Clostridia bacterium
ATAGGCAGAGCGATGGTTATATAATACATCGGACATATAATTCTAAAGAAAAAGCACAATCATCTAAAGATACAACATTGTTGAGAAATGTTGTATTTGTTAAAATGAGTCGTGGAAAAGGAGATGTGATTATATGTTTGATGTAGGTCTTTCTACAGGAGGAAAACAAATAAACAAGGAACTTTTTGCTTCTTGCCGCAAAAGCGGTATAAAGAATGTTGAAATCAGAGCGACTTATGAGCAGTATTGCTCTATGGATTATACATGGCTTAAGAACACGGCAAATACTTATGGAGTTAATCTGTGGTCATATCATCTTCCGTTTAAACCTTATGATAAGCTTGACATTTCTTCGTCAGATAAAGCTATGAGAAAAACAGGTGTTGAAGAAAATGGCGAGCTTATAAAAAGGGCAGCAGATATCGGCATCAATAAGTATATTACTCATTCGGGCAGTTTGGTAAACAGAGAATCTAAAAAAGCTATTGACGAAAAAATAAAGTGTGCCTGCGAGAGCTACAGCTCTCTTGCAGAAATTGCATCGCAGTGTGGAGGAACACTTGTTTTAGAAAATCTTACACCGATAAGTGTGGGCAAGGACATTGCAGAAATGGATACTTTGCTAAGTGCCGATAAGCGTCTTAAATTGTGCTTTGATACAAATCATCTTTTGGGAGATTGTCAGGCAGAGTTTATTCGTCATTTTGCAGACAGGCTAATCACATTACATATATCAGATTGCGATTTTGAAAACGAAAGACATTGGCTTCCCGGAGAGGGGAAAATTAATTGGAAAGAGGTTTACAAAGCTCTTTGCGAAGTGAATTACAAAGGTCCATGGCTTTATGAAGTGCTTTTTAAGAGTGAGCCCACATTGATTAGAACAAGAGACCTTAACTGCGATGATTTTGTTCGTAATGCAAATGAGCTTTTCGCGGATAAAGAGTTTACTCGTATTCCATAAATATACAAATAATATCAGCAGATAAACAGATGTAAGTTCCGTTTATCTGCTGATTTTTTATGGTGTGGATATTAGGTTTCTATAAGGGGAATTTTTGCTGTTACCGTGGTACCCTCACTGTCAGAAGCTATGTGACATCCGTACGAATCGCCCCAGAGCAGTTTTATTCTGGAATTGATGTTATTTAGTCCGATGTGCTTGTTATCGTCCATATCCCATTGGGAAGTGAGCTTGCGATTGAGTTCATTGATTTTATCGGCAGAAATTTCCTTTCCGTTGTCAAAAACTTCACACACGAGAGAGTCAAGGTGTTTATATACCTTGATTTTTATTTGTCCGCGTTTTTGATATTGTTTACTTATGCCGTGTGTAAAACTGTTTTCCACAAGGGGCTGAAGCATAAATTTAAGAGCCTTGTATCTTTCGATATCGGGTTCAATATCAAACTCCACATCAAAGTTGCCCTCAAACTTTATATACTCAATTTCTATAAATTTCTTTGTGTAGTATATCTCGTTTTCTATTCCAACAATATAGTCATCACTTTTTAGGGAGTAGTGGAATGAGTCTGCCAGTATTCCAACAACCTTTTCAGCATCATTTGGTTTTTTTACAATATTCATTATTATTGCGTTAACGAGATTTAAAGTATTAAAAACAAAATGAGGAGATATCTGTGTGCTCAGAGCCGTCATCTGAAGCTTTTTAAGCTGGTTGATTTTATCGGTAAGCTCTTTTTCAATATTATTTCTGTCGTTTACAACAGACAGCACCTGCTCGCTGATATAGTGAAATTCATTGTTTTCGCTCTCGCTGTAATTAGGCAAGTCCTGAAGAAGAGAGGTTATTTTGGAAATGGAGTTGTAGACATATCCCGAAAGGTAAGCCGATATGCATAAAAGCAAAATTATAAGAAGCAAAACAATTCCAAAGAAGAATATATTGAATTTGGTTATAGTGCTTGATATATGATTTCTGTTG
>JAZQBI010000169.1:0-8432 GCA_045545635.1 Clostridia bacterium
GTAATAAATTCCATGGCTTCTGTTCTTGTTATGGTGCTTTCAAAATTGATGCTCAAAGAAACAATTACTCGCAAACATATATTGGGAAATATATTTATTATTTTAGGTATTATTATATTTAGTGTGTTTTAATTATATTGATAGTTTGTAATTGAACAAGCGAAAAAGCTTGACAAATAAACAAGCCCCGTTTGAGTGATGTTCAAACGGGGCTTACTTAGTATTGAGATTATTTGTTTAATATTGCATCTAAGGTGGCAGCAACTATATTCAGTTCATAATCGTTGCACTTGTCAAGCATACGATATACACGTTCCTTGTCAGATGTTTTATTATTAAGCAAATTGGGATAAAAAATTAACTTCTCGGATTAAAACATTAGAAACTGAAAACGGTAATTTGATGGAACTTTTTAAATTAAGCAAAAAGATAATTTAATGAGATATCTTGAAAATGAAATGCTGGAAATGACGAACAACCGAGCAGAAAGAGCAATAAAACCGTTTGTAATAGGTAGAAAAAACTGGCTTTTTAGTAATACAATGCAGGGAGCAGTGGCATCAGCAAGGCTTTATTCTATAATATTAGAGAATAACGAAGAGTGAATAGGTAAAAAGTAAAATCGACAAGACTCGCAATGGAATCTTGTCGATTTTGGTGCGGGTGACAGGACTTGAACCTGCACATCGTAGACACCAGAACCTAAATCTGGCGCGTCTGCCAATTCCGCCACACCCGCATATAAATATTAAATTAAAACAAACTTGTAATAGGGCATCCGCGCCCCGCGTAACTCTTGCGGTGCCCGGAATTTAAGGCTCATATGCATTCGCCAAATTCCGACCGCAGCGCCTTTTCAATCTCGCTTTATCTGCCACCGGCAGCGCTCGGTTTCAAAGCTGCCAATTCCGCCACACCCGCAAAGTCACAAGGAACATTTTAGCATATTATATTTTTTTTGTCAACTAAAAAATTGTCTCAAGTCTTTACAAAGTTTAAATTATATGTTATGCTGAACTTGTATGTACTAAAATGGGACTAAGGAGTATTTTATGAAAAAATTTATTTCCTGGAATGTCAATGGACTTCGTGCCGTATGTTCCAAGAACTTTTATGAAGAATTCAATAAACTGGATGCAGATATTTTTTGCGTGCAGGAAACCAAGCTGCAGGAAGGACAGATAGAACTTGACATCGACGGATATTTTCAGTATTGGAATTATGCAGAAAAGAAGGGTTACTCCGGAACTGCGGTTTTTGCCAAGGAAGAGCCGCTTAATGTATACTACGGCATAGGTATCGAAGAACACGACAAAGAGGGCAGAGTTATCACTTTGGAATACGATAACTTCTATTTTGTTTGTGTATATACTCCTAACTCTCAAAATGAACTCAAACGCCTTGACTATCGAATGGTATGGGAAGATGCTTTTCGTGACTATCTTGTGAACCTCAAGGCAAGGAAATCTGTAATAGTATGCGGAGACCTTAATGTTGCCGCAGAAGAAATAGACCTGAAAAATCCTAAAACAAACAGGCACAATGCAGGCTTCACAGATGAAGAAAGGGAAAAAATGCGTATCCTCAAGTCAAGTGGATTTACTGATACCTTCAGATATTTCTATCCCGATGTGACCGATATATATTCATGGTGGTCCTATCGTTTCAGCGCAAGAGCCAAGAATGCAGGGTGGCGTATAGACTATTTTCTCGTTTCCGAAGATTTGAATGCAAAGCTTATGGATGCTAAGATACACACGGATATTATGGGTTCTGACCATTGTCCGGTGGAGCTTATTGTTGATTTTTAACACTATCGGATATAAATCGAAATTTAAAGGATTAGGGAGTGTGGGTTTGCACCCACAGATAATAAACAAATGAAACAGCTTGTTTTTTTCGTCAAACACAATGCGGTCATGACAATTGCTCTTGTTGCGGCAGTTGTGACCTGCTTTTTTGTACCACCGGATACGGAATATCTGGGTTACTTTGACCTTAAGACTCTTTCGTGCCTTTTTTGTGTATTGGCGGTGGTTTGTGCTTTCAAAAACATTAACTTTTTCTATATACTTGCAAAGAGCATAGTCCGGGTTTTCAAATCTGCCAGATATGCTATACTGGCTCTGGTGTATATAACCTTTATTGGCTCAATGCTCATTGCCAACGATATGGCACTTCTCACTTTTTTGCCTCTGGGTTATTTTGTATTAACAACCACGGGCAACCGCAAGTATATGGCGTTTACTTTTATAATGCAGAACATTTCTGCAAATCTCGGTGGTATGCTTACACCATTCGGCAATCCGCAGAATCTGTATCTTTACACCAAATTCAACATCCCTGTAGGGGAATTTATGGGGATTATGCTTCTTCCCTTTATAATATCTATTGTTCTTATAACTGTTTGCTGCCTTTTTGTGGAGAATAAACCACTTGAAATAGAAAATGACAGAATTCGTCTTCCGTTTTGGAGAACAGTTATATACTCTTTACTTTTTGTTTTGTCTATACTGATAGTATTCAGAGGAATTCCTTATTACATAGGATTGATAGTTATTCCGATTTTTCTTATATTCATGGACAGACGTGCACTGAAAATGGTTGACTATCCGCTTCTTCTTACTTTTGTTTTCTTCTTCATTTTTTCGGGCAATATGTCCAGGATAGAAGCAGTAGCTGATTTTATTTCAGGTCTTCTCCAAAAGAATACACTGATTTTCACAACTTTGTCATGTCAGTTTATAAGCAATGTACCTTCTGCAATTCTGCTTTCGCGTTTTACTGCAAATTATGCAGATTTGCTCATAGGTGTAAATATCGGCGGGGTGGGAACACTGATATCCTCTCTTGCAAGTCTTATTACTTTTCGTGAATATACATTGCACAATCCCGGAAAAGCCGGCAGATATATAGTTGAATTTTCCGCATATAATTTCGGATTTTTGATAATTCTTTTGATTGCAACGCTTACTTTAAGATAAAAAGGAGTTTTTGTTATGTTGATGTCCATATCCAATATACGCAAATCCATTTCGATGGTGATGGCACTGTATATGATGCTCGCACCTGTTCATTCTGTGGATGAAAATGTCAAGCGAGATATTCCATTCTACACATATGGGGACGTGTCAAACTCAGACACCCGCATAAATGCTTCCAGAATATCTGATATGGATACCATTGTAATACCATCTGGTGTTACGGGAAAAACTGTTACTATGTTTTCGGACAAAACCCACAAGAAATATCATGTCAGCGGTGCTCTTGGGGAAACAGATTTTGTCAGTGGGGAAAGCATTGATCTTGCCAAACTGTGTAATCCTGACGATTATGTGATAAGTGTATCGGATGGCAGTGAGGAATATCAGATAAGATTTCTTTTTCTTGACAACATTCCGTCTGTATATCTTCTGAGCACTAATCCCCAAAGCGAAGGCAGACAGTGGGTGGAATCCAGTTTTGAAAAAGCCAACAAAGCAACAGGTTCAATAGTTATGCAATCCGGCGAAGGTGATATAGTCTATGAGGGAAATCTTACTCAGATTAAGGGAAGAGGTAACACCACTTGGGGACTTGATAAAAAGCCCTATCAGATAAAGCTCGAAAAAAAAGCGGATCTTCTTGATACCGGTGATGATGAAAATCAGAAAAAAACCTGGATTTTGCTGGCAAACTATCTTGATACAGTTGGAATAAGAAACACTCTTGCTTTAAATCTCGGAAATGCCCTTGGAATGGAATCCAATATTCAGGGAAAAAGTGTGGATCTCTATTACGATGGCGAATACCGTGGTATGTATATGCTTACCGAAAAGGTAGAGGTCGGTTCCGGAAGAGTTGATGTAGTTGATCTTGAGGAGGAAAATCAACTTGCCAATCCTAACATAAACTTTGAAGATTTCCCCGTTGCAAACGGCAGAACCTCAAACGGAGCATTTTACACATATTGCAAAGGAATAAAACCACCCAAGGATATAACAGGCGGCTATCTTCTGGAGATGGATTACGAAACACGAGCCAGGGAAGAAGTGTGCTATATCCGCACAAAAAAAGATATGTATATCGTTGTAAAAAGTCCCGAATATGCTTCCAAGGAGGAGATGGAATATATAGCAACTCTCTATCAGGAGTACGAAGATGCCGTGTATAATGACGGTGTTAATCCCCAAACCAAAAAGAAATACAGTGACTATATAGACGAAAAAAGTGTTGCTATGTACTATCTTGTTAATGAGTTTTCAAAATCAAGAGACAGTTTTAACAGTTCTGCATATTTGCACAAGGATGCAGGAGAGGAAAAATTTGTTATGGGACCCCTGTGGGATTACGATATGAGCTTTGGAAAGGGTTCATATGACGGATATCAGGTGGATGACAGTCCTTGCGGTCTTTCTGCACTAAATACCGAAATGGCAATGGCACTGTTTTCGCTGGATGATTTTTGCCGTGTGACAAAGAACATTTTTGTGAGAGAATTCTCTCCGCTTATCAAAGATGTTCTTTTGGGGGACAAGGATGCGGTGAGTGAAGACGGACAGTTACACTCCATGGAATACTATCGCCAATTGGTTTCAGCCTCTGCATATGCAGATACCCTTATGTGGAGTGAGGGACGGGATTGGACTGAGGAATACAATAAGCTTTATGATTTTGTAAGTAAGCGACAGGATGTTCTTACAGAACATTTTGATGTTTTTAAAGGTTTTGGAAGAATTGCAAAACACAACTTCTACGATGTACTGCCCTCTGACAGCTATTATGAAGATGTGACAAAAGCGAGTCGTTTTTCTGTACTTGCCGGAGTCGGAAACGGTTTTTACCGACCGGAGTATCAGGTTAAGCGTTCTCTGGCGGCACAGCTGTTATTCAATATGTCAGGTGTTGGCGGCATAGAGTATAAAGAGGTTTACTCCGATGTACCCGAGAATGTATGGTATTCCGATGCGGCAATATGGACTTATCTCAATGACTATATAGACGGCTATCTGGACGGAACATTCAGAGGTAATGATTTTATAACCAGAGAAGAATATATGAATGCTCTTTACAAGTTTACAGGTTCTCCTGCAGTTACGATAAATGTCATCGATGAATTTGATGATTACGATCTCATCACTAAGGGAAAAGCTATGGAGTGGGCGGTAACGTCAGGTATTTTGGAAAAGCCCGAAAACAATTGCATTAATCCCGGCGGCACGATGACACGGGCAGAGTTTGCCGGTATAATGGTTAGGTACTGTAAACTATATAATATTGTTCCTATCGTGTAAAGAATTATTTGCAAAAAAAATCAGGATCTGTTTCATTTTTTCAGTGAGACAGATCCTTATTGTTTTATTTAAATATTGAACTTCATTTTCAAAAATGTCATATATGCATTCCAGTCTTCTCTGGAAAGAAAATGCCCGTTATCCCTGAGGTGATATCCCACATTCCCCTCAAAGAAGTTGTCACCGGGAGCAGGCATTCTGTCGGGGCAGATAAGACCGTCAGCACCCAGGACCTCCCATGCTTTCGATGCGTGGAGCGTGGTCAGAAATTCTGCTTCGGGGTCTGCACCCTTGTCCTCAATTGCCGAGCCTACACAGAGAAATCTGGGTGCTATCATAGCCGAAAGAAAGCTCTGATCGTAGGGTTTTTCGTCCTCGCTGTCCTTAAATTTCTTAAAGTTTTCACAGAACCAGTCCCAGCTTCCCCAGTAGAGGAAGTCATTTATTCTTTCACCCTTGCCGTGCTTTGAGGATGCGGCACCACCGTAGCCTGAGTTGTTGGATATAACAGCGGCAAACCTCTCATCAAGAGCACCGCACCACATAGCGGTCTTTCCAAGACGGGAGTGACCTATCACCGCAACCTTGGCAGAGTCAAGGTCCGTTCTTGAGTTTGTTATGTAGTCCATAACACGGCTAAGTGAATAAGCCCACATTCCAATCTTGCCCCATTGGTCGTCTTTACGGTTTTGGGTGGTACCAAAGTACTCTGCAAGACCGTCGGAATAGTCACCCTTAAGGTTATCGTTAACAACATCCTTGTAGACCACAACCCCCAGTGCAAAACCGCCGTCAGTTATTTCTTCCACCGGTATATACTGGTCGGGTACGGGCCTGAAGGCAATATGCAAAAATACGGGAGGCTTATTTACCTTTTTTGGAATATAGAACTCCATTGGAAAGGTAAAGGTACCTTTTTCGGTTTTTATATTTATATTTATCTTTTCGTGCCAAAGCTTTCCTCCGTATGCGTTGTCTTTTCTTTCTACAACCGAGCCATATACTTTTACGGGGATATCAGGAGTTTTGCCGTAGGAATACTTTTCCAGAAGTTTTTTTATTTCTTCACGTCTTTTGTGCCAGTTTTCCTTTGTTACGGTATCTCCGTTTTCCATAGTAAGTATGGGCAGATAATCTTTTTCCATGAGCTTTTCATTGAGCATAACCATTACCTCTTTTTAATTTATAAAAAGATTATATGCAATTTTCGCAGCTATGTCAATGAACTTTTTTACTGTATTCCGGTTTCTTTTATTCTGCCTTCCTCAAAGGATTTAACCAGTGCGGTAAGATCATCAATTTTGTTTGCAATGGTTCTTCCTGTGTCAGTATCGCGAACACGGATTTTGTCGGACATTTTTTCAAAAACTACAGTATCGGATATAATATCGGCATTGTTTTCGATGGCATTTTTCACACCTCGAAAAGGCTCGTGAGCAGATATTCTCATACCCTCAGCGTTGTATATCAGCGTGTAGCCGGCAATTCCCGTAGATTCCTGATATGCCCTGCAAAAGCCTCCGTCTATTAATATCACCTTGCCGTTTGCTTTCAGGGGATTTTCACCACGGGAACGCTGTACGGGTATGTGCCCGTTTATTATGTGGGAATTTTTTTGCTCAAGTGAGAATTCCTTAAGAACCTTATTTGCCATATCTTCGCTGTTCCAGCAGTTGTAATAGGCATTTTTAACCTCTTTCTGAGCCTCTTTGTCGTCTGTAAAGAGTCTTTCGAAGGTTGCGATTTTCCCTCTGGCATTGAGGGGCGAAAACCTTCCGCACCACAAAAACCACAAAAAGTCTTTTCCACGTTCTTTGACATCACTGCCGTCTTTGGCAAAATATCCCTGCCTTGCAGTACGGTCACAGTAGTCCATAAGCTCTTTTCCGCTTTTTCCTCCGGCACATTCAAATTTCATAAATTCTCCGTCTTCGTCCATGGGGATGCATCCGTGAAACAGCAGATTATTGTTAAATACGGTGTACATTTCTCCTTTTTCAAATAGAAAGCTTATATGCTTCTTGAGTTTTTCCGAACCTGTAAATGCGTTTTTGAGATACTTCATTATGTCCTTTTCTTCATCTGTCAGCTCATATGGTGTTTGTTTATTGACAGTTGGAAAATCCGTATCCTTCATACTTACTATGCGACCGTCTGTAACAACGGTTTTTGCCTCATAATCTATTTTGTCAAGAAGAAGTCTGTCCTCCATATGGAAGTCGGGATTTCTTCTTATTACTTCTGCTTCAAGCTTAAACTGAATTATGCTTATTGCCTTGTGCATTCTTGCAATGAGCATATCATCATCTTTTCGGTAGGAGTCACCTTCGGAAATGTTTTTTGGCATATAGCCCGACACATCGCAATGCCCGTAGACCTCATTTGCAAAAAGAGACAGAGGACGCAGAGAAATCCCGTAGCCGATTTCTATTACATCCATATTTTTGTAGGTTATGGAGTTATTGAGCACCGTTGCTATGCACACTTCCGAGCCTGCGGCGGCACCCATCCACAGAATATCGTGGTTACCCCACTGTATGTCTATGGATGCTTCTTCTGCAAGTTTATCAAGTATTATGTCAGGTCTTGGACCTCGGTCAAATATGTCACCTACAATATGGAGATGGTCTATAACAAGGCTCTTTATGGCGGAGCATATTGCAACAAGAAATTCCTTTGATACACCAAGCCTTATAATGGTTTTGAGTATTTCGTCATAATAGCTCTCTTTGTTTACCTCATCATAGTCGTTGTTGAGAAGCTCATCGATTATGTATTCGTAGCCCTTTGCTGTTTTTGCAAGGTGCTTTCGGACTTTGGAACGGGTGTATTTACTGCTTACAAGACGGCATATTTCCAACAAACGTAAAAGTGTGATTCTGTACCATTCGTCAGTCACTTTTGTCTCCTCAAGCTTTTCTCTGGGGTAGTATATGAGTGTGGAGAGTTCTTCTCTTTCCGACAGGGTAAGGGTTTTGTAGAACAAGAGGTCTATTTTTTTCCTTATTACACCTGAGGCATTTTTGCGGATATGTACAAATGCCTCATGCTCTCCGTGGAGGTCACTCATAAAATGCTCTGTCCCCTTTGGAAGATTGAGTATTGCGTTGAGATTTATTATCTCGCTAAGGGCACTCTGGCGGTTAGGGTATGTTTTCG
>JAZQBI010000170.1:0-5494 GCA_045545635.1 Clostridia bacterium
CTGATGGAGATGATGATTTCTTTAATGATCAGGAAGCAGAATCAGAAAGACCTGCACCTACAGCAGAGGACGTAGCTGATACCATCGAGGATGAAGATGGAGATCCCTATGAATCTGACTCTGATGAAGAGTAAGAGAATATAACTGTAAACAGATGCGTATGCATCATTAGTATGAGCCGAGGCGGATGCCCCGGCTCAAGTCACGAAAGGAGACATTATGGAAGAACGTACAACAGCAGATGTAGTACAGGATGTGATGGATGACATTGCAGCAAAGAGGGAGGCAGCGCAGGGGGACAAGACCCTTGCGGAGAAGTTTGCGGACAGTAAGTCAGAGCAGGCGCAGCCGGAAACAGATCAGAAGAAAATGGATGAGATCACCTTAAAGTTCGGCAAGGGGTGTGTGGGCGATGAGTTCCAGGGCAAGGACGGAACCAAGTATAAGGAGATCCTTGTTCCCAATGTGGATCAGAATGATAAGCGTCCCTGGCAGACCTTTGTGGTAAAGGCGAATCATGTGCATGAGAACCAGTATGGGAAAGGGATGTGGTGCAAGCTTCCGGCAAACGGTACGACTACTCTTCACAGAAATGTAAAGGTCGGACAGGACGAGCAGGGAAAGCCCATCTGGGATACCGAAAAGACCAAGGTTCCCAACAAGGAACTTAAGAAGATGGTGGAAGCCTATAAGGACAGGGATCGTGATCGTGTGTCCATGAAGGAAAAACTTCCTGAGAAGAAAGCTGTGGTTGCAGAACAGAAGCCTGCAGAGAAGTATCAGACCAAGGCGAAGTCCAAGGAAACATCGTTATGAAGGAGACTATGGATGCAGAGAGGATACGATGAAATTGTTGATCATGGCAGGATTACTCTGGCAAAGGGCTGCGAATATAGCATGAACTGTTATGAGACAAAGCTTAACAATAATGTGCTTGTGGTTGGTGCCAGCGGATGTGGGAAAACCACAAGCATAGTAAGCCCGAATATCAGGAGATGCTATGGCAGTTATGTGATATCAGACCCCAAGGGAAATCTGTATGAAAAACATAAGGATTGGCTGGAAGATAACGGGTATGTGGTGATCAAGCTTGATCTGACACATCCTGAAAAATCAGCACATTATAATCCGTTTGCATATATTCAATCATATGATGATGTGAAACGCATGGCTCATTCCATAGTATTCGGCTCGGGAGAAATGAGTTACACAGAGCCATTTTGGCCACGATCCGCAGAGGGATTGCTTACGGCTTTAATTGGGTATGTTTGGTCTGAGGCACTTGAATGTGAACAGAATATGCAGATGGTATATGAGATGTTAAGTCGAATGACAATTCCGCCGGAAGAAGATATGGATTATAGATCAGAAATAGATCTGCTATTTGATGAACTTGAAGCTACTGGAAGACAGCCGGCTATCTGCTATGCATATAAGAATGTTAGATATATTGCATCCAGGACAATTATGTGTATTAAGGCAGAGGTTAACTCGGTTATTGGTTGTTTTGATAGCCCAAATCTAAACAGACTTCTTTCTTATGATGAGATTGCATTGGACAAAATCGGATCCAGAAAGACGGCTGTATTTGTAGTTGTGAGTGACACTGATCGTTCGATGGATACATTGGCAAATATGTTTTTTTCACAGGCAATCAGAGAGTTGTGCAGAGTGGCAGATGATGTGTATGGAGGGAAACTTCCTATCGCAGTTCAGTTTATACTGGATGATTTTGCGACCAATGTAAAGATAGCAGATTTTCCGAGAATGATCTCTTCATTTAGGTCAAGAGCCATATCCAGTATGATTATCGTGCAGGCAGAGAATCAGTTAAGAAGCCTGTTTGGATATGATGCGGAAACGATAATAGCAAATTGTGACAGCTATGTTTACCTGGGTGGATCAGACATAGAGACCGCCCGTAACATAGCAACCAGGAGCGGAACAGCAATAAGAAAAACGCTCTATATGCCTATTGGAGGTGTATGGGTGTTCAGAAGAGGTTCCAAACCAAGGTATTCAAGACAGAATAAGGAGGTTTATTGAGTGGAGTTAGTGATAACTGAAAAGCCTTCAGTAGCCCAGTCCATCGCCCAGGTCATAGGTGCAAGGGAGAGATGTGACGGGTACTTAAAGGGTGGCGGTTATATCGTAAGCTGGTGCGTAGGACATCTTGTGGAGCTTGCGACACCGGATTCTTACGATGAAGCGTATAAGCAGTGGTCTTATAATACACTGCCGATCATGCCGAGGGATTGGAAGTATGTGATCAAAAAGGATACGAGAGCACAGTTTAAGATACTGAAAAAGCTGATGATGGACAGAGATATCACAGCCATAGTGTGTGCTACAGATGCCGGAAGTGAAGGAGAACTGATCTTCCGGCTTGTTTATGAGCAGGCAGGATGTACCAAGCCCATCAAGCGACTGTGGATATCGTCAATGGAAGAAAGTGCAATCCGTGACGGATTCGGTCATTTGAAGCCTGGAACGGAATATAACAATCTCTATGCTTCGGCACTATGCAGACAGCAGGCGGATTGGCTTGTGGGGCTTAACGGTACAAGGCTGTTTACGGTGCTTTACAGAAGCAAGGTGCTGAAGGTCGGAAGGGTGCAGACACCCACACTTGCAATGCTTGTGGACAGGGAAGCGGAGATCATGCGATTCAAAAAGACACCGTTCTATACGGTACATATCATCGGAGCTTCGGTAGATGCTGCATCTGAAAAGTTCACGGAGAAATCCAAAGCAGATGCGATTGCGGCAGAGTGCAGGGATAATACGGTCACGGTTAAAACAGTGGTATCGGAAGATAAGTCCGTTGCGGCTCCAAAGCTGTATGATCTGACGACCTTACAGAGAGATGCCAATAGGATCTTCGGTTTTACGGCAAAGAAAACACTGGAGTATACGCAGTCGCTTTATGAAAAGAAACTGTGTACATATCCGAGGACGGATTCGCAATACCTTTCTGATGATATGGAGGAAACAGCAAGGAACGTGCTTGCCGTGGTACAGAGTACATTTACTTATCTGCAGGATGAAAGACCGGTGGCACGGGATTTTAAGCGTGTGATGAACAGCAAGAAGGTTTCTGATCACCATGCGATCATTCCTACAGTACAGATTGAGAATATGCACAATGTTCAGTTATCGGAAGGCGAGATCAAGGTGCTTTCCCTGATTGCAACCAGGGTGTGTATGGCTACAGCTGAAAGATATCAGTACAGGAGTGTAAAAGCAGAACTGGAATGTGCCGGAAATATCTTTACTGCTACGGGTACCACAGTAGTGGAACCGGGATGGAAGAAATACGATGCTGCACTTCGGAGTGAGTATAAGATCCGCATGGAAAAAGAGGATGAAGATCTGAAATCTTTGCCGCCTCTGACGGAAGGATTTATGTTCACACCTAGTGAGTGCAAGGTGGTTGAGGGTTTTACACAGCCACCGAAGCACTTCACGGAGGACAGCCTGCTTTCCGCTATGGAAAGAGCCGGAGCGGAAGATATGGGTGATGATGTGGAACGCAAGGGACTGGGTACTCCCGCCACCCGTGCGGACATCATCGAGAAGCTTGTTAAAGACGGCTTCGTGAAGAGGGAGAAGAAACAGATGATACCGACAGATGACGGTGTGAAGCTGATCACTGTTCTGCCGGATGTAGTCAAGAGTCCCAAACTGACTGCCGACTGGGAAAACGCATTAACTCTCGTGGCAAAAGGCGAATATGACCCGGAGCAGTTTATGAGCGGGATAAGGAACATGGTAACTGATTTAATTAAGACCTATAACAAGGTCGGAGAGGAGAACAGAAATATGTTTGGATCAAATGATGCATTGGGCAAATGCCCTAAATGCGGCGGAGATGTGCTTAAGGGTAAGTACGGTCCGTATTGTTCGGAAAAGTGTGGTATGAGCTTCGGAAGGGTTTTCGGCAAGGAACTTTCAGAGGAACAGATTAAGTCCCTGCTTGAAGGTAAGAAGATTCTTGTAGACGGGCTTAAATCCAAGAAGGGCGGCACATACAGTGCTTACCTTATTCCGGACGGAGTGCAGGAGTATACCTATACCAAAAAGGACGGAACCGAAGTAAATGGTTTCCAGTACAAGTTCAACATGGAATTTCCGAAAATAGGAGGATAACAAAGATGAGTGAGATTAAGAATATGCCCAAGGTGGAAACAGAAAGCGTAAGCAAGGGTGCGCAGCGTGCGAGATATACCGCATATATGCAGGGACTTCGTAAGCTTGAGCAGAGGGTAAAGTCAGAGAAGAACAGCCGTGAGAAGGCTGCCAGAGTAGGAGGCGCAGTATGATGGATTTTGAAGAGTTTAAGGCAAGTGTGGCAGATCAGATCAAGGATTATCTGCCGGAGAAGTATGCGGATGCAACAGTCGATCTGCAGGATGTAACCAAGAATAACGATACCGTGCTGACGGGGCTTCTTATCAGAAACGAGGACAGCAATATCGCTCCGAATATCTATCTTGAGAACTTCTTCGCACAGTATCAGGATGGAGAGGATCTGGGGGATATTCTTCAGCATATCGCTGATATCCGTGTGAATCATGAGTTGGAACAGGGTTTTGATGTGTGCAAGATCACTGATTTTGTCCAGGTGTAGGATCATATCATCTGTAAGCTTGTAAATGCCGAGATGAACGCAGATTATCTTGCAGATAAGCCCCACACTCTTGTGGAGGATCTTGCAGTCGTATATGCGGTAGACCTCGGCGGTGGTGAAGGCGGTCGTATGAGCGCACCTATCACCAACAATCTTATGGAACAGTACGGAGTGACTACGCAGGAACTTCATGATATCGCACTTCAGAACCTTTCAGAGTCTCAGATTGAGTTTAAGACCATGAGGGATGTGCTGGTGGAGATGATGTTCCCTGATGGAATTCAGGAAGGAGATCCCAGGGCATTCATGCTTCCCCCTGAAGAGGAGAACCCTTCCATGTATGTGCTTTCCAATGCGGATAAACTTAACGGTGCGGCCGCACTCCTTGATGCCAAGACCATGGAGGATATTTCCGAGAAGCTGGGTGGTGACTTCGTGGTATTACCTTCGAGTATCCATGAGACTATCGTTTTGCCCCTGAATGAGGATATGGACAGGCATACCCTTGAAGCAATGGTGCAGGATGTGAATGCCGGACAGGTAGCTCCCGAGGAGAGACTTTCCGATCATGTCTATATGTACGACTCCCAGGCAAAGGAGCTTGTTCTTGCTGATAAGATGGAAGAGCGTCAGCAGCAGAGGGCAGAGGCTCAGAAGGATGCCAAGGAAGCTGAACAGGCAGACAAGCCCGGAAAGGCTGAAAGAGGTGAAAAGAAGCTTGAGCGCGAGCGCGTATCCATGAAGGAAAAGCTTCCCGAGAAGAAGGCGGAAGTCGCAAAAAACGAAGCAAACCGGGAGCATCCGGTTCCGGGCAAGTCGAAGGGAGCGGCACTGGAATAAAACTCCGTGACCGATTGCGGGAAT
>JAZQBI010000171.1:0-7077 GCA_045545635.1 Clostridia bacterium
ACTTGTTATAGAAGGGGAGCCTCACATTCCCACTGCATCTCTTGCAGACGATGTAACCGTAATTACAATGAACGGACTTTCAAAATCTCACTGCATATGCGGTTTGAGGTGCGGTTGGCTTTGTGTATCCGGCTCAGAAAAAGAAATCATAAAAGAGGCTCTGGTAAACATAGCATCTGTAAGACTTTGTTCAAACGCACTTATGCAGCTTGTTATTCCGGATGCACTAAATGACACTCAATATACAGAGAATATGATAAACCAACAGGGAAGGCTCAATCTTCAACGAAAAGCAGTTATGGAAGAACTAGATAAAATTGATGGCATAAGCTATGTAAAGAACACAGCAGCTTTCTATCTGTTCCCAAAACTTGATTTGCAGAAATTCAGTTTTTCGGATGACAGAGACTTTGCAAGACAGCTTCTGGAAGAAAAGCATATATTGATAGTCCCCGGAAGCGGATTTAATTGTATGGATAAGTCACATTTCCGTATTGTAATGCTTCCGAAAGAGAAAGAATTAAGAAAAGCTATGAAAGATATCGGAGATTTTTTAAGCAAAAAAGTGACAGGCAAATTTCAGCTGTGAAATTTGCCTGTCACTTGGTAGGTTTATTCCAAAATGTCAATTATCGGAGAGGATATGATTCCCGTCTGTTTTGGCTCATATTCATATGTCATTGCGTAATCTCTTGTGTACCATACACCGGGATCAACATAGGTTTCGCCACTGCTGTCGTGGAGAGGTCCAAAGGTGTTTACACGGTTACCAAACAGGGTGAATTCCACTGTGTGTCTGCCCTCGGAAACATCCGGTATTTCCAATGTGTATGGGGGATACACAATGTTTCCGATATCCTTTCCGTCAAGATTTACTTTAATCATTGCACCACGGTATCTGTTGGCTCGGATTTTCATATTTCCCTTGGGTATGTCTATTTGTGTCCGGTATGTTATGTTGCCTCCGTAAAATGGCATGCCCTGACTTGTGATGTCCGAAAAACCTATTTTTTCTTTTGGTAAGCATATGCTCTTTTCACAACCTCGGATATTGACATCAAAGTTGCCAAGAATAAAATAATTTTCAAGACTTGTCCGCTTGGTTATGGGAGCTTTTATTTCCAGAGTGTTTTCTCCCTTTACTAAGATTCCTGCTTTATATTTCTTTATTGCTTTGTCTACATAGTAACCGCAAGGGGTAAGAGGGACTTCCTTGCCGTTTAGCAGGATATACTCTGCCTCTTCTCCTGCTATGTAAACATTATCTATAGCATCATCTGATACAAAGCAGTAGCGGATAGTGATGAAATGGCTTGGTTTTTCGTCGGGTATAACCCATGGCTGAACATCTCTTCCGTCTGCTTTGGGGTAGCCAAGTATTTTGCGGCAGTTTTCGTCTATACGGAGGATTTCTTCCATAGGGGAGAAATCCTTTTCATCATCAAGCTTGTACTGTGCCATATCAACAACAAGTACATTATCCTCGGAACGAATATATTTCACCGGATCTTTAAAGTCGATGTGCTTGAGGATTTTTTCGTCTTGTGCAGACATCGCTTTTCCAAGTCCCTTGTAGTTGAGGTTAGAGCTTGACGGTCCTTCCTGCACAGCACCTTTTCCATAGGAAAGGGTAGTTTCCGATGTCTTTTCCAGAGACAGAAGAATACTGTCAAAGGCATAGAGAGTTTTGTATATATAGGTTTTTCCACCCTTAATTTCAAAGTCAATATCTTCTATTGTTCCATCTATGGTGTTGTACAGTTTGGGAATGTAATTTCCGTCAAATATCAGGGAGATATCATCGGAGTATGCCATATCAATTGTAGGCTTGTGATAGCTTCTTTCGTAGTGTGCCATAAAAAACCAAAGTATATCCCCATCTTTGCGAAGCTGATGCACAAAGCCTGTGGCATCCTCACCACTGCCTTTGATGGCTTTCAGGGTTGCATCCTTTTTTAGAACATTAAGGATGGAGAGCTTTTCAAAGTCCACACAGATTGACCTTGTGTACAGTTTTTTTATTTCCTCTGTCTCAACGGCATCAATAAACTTTGGGCATTCACCAATAAAAATCAATCTGCCGCCATTTTCACTGAATCTTTTAAGAATATCAAAGGTTGTGCGTCTTAGGGTTTTGCATCCGGGTACAATCACGGTGGAATAGTTCATTTCTCCCACGTTAAGCACATTGGTTACACTCTTGTTCTGAGATGGGAGCATAGCTTCGCTTATGTAGTCAAAGTCCACCATTCCGTCGCAGAGATAGCGGGAAAGATTTGCAAAGTTTCTTTCCATATCAGCTTTTATCTGTGAGCTTGTGTCCTGCGGACCAAAGTAGAGCCAGTAGCTCTCTATTGGGTGAATAACGCCCACATTAACCACACTTTTGCCTCTTGATAGAACTGTTGCAAGGCGTGCATAGTGGTCTTCCACATATTTGTATTCCTTGTACCAGGGAATCTGATAGCTAAGCGATGCAGGATAGTCACGTTTAGAAGAGCCTTTCATAGACATCCATGCAAGGTGCGGTGCCCGCACGGTTGCTCCGAGTGCCGCCTGCCAGTCGCCCTGAAATTTATGACCGCGGAAGTCAAAATCCCAGTTTGTAACTCCGTATAGCTCTGTGAGCATAGCCTCTTTCCCAAACTGCCGCACTGCAGATTGACACTGCTTTGCGGTGTTTATTTCCATTCTGTCGCAAAGCAGGTCTATACCCGGAATCTGAAACCATTCATAGGCACGCATAGCTTCGCCCACAGCTCTTGTCTGTGCATCCAGCGATTGCTCCCACATCATATGACCGGTAAGAGCCACACCGTTTTTCTCACACCATGTCCCACACTGCTTTGCAGTATTTTCGGTAAAGAGTCTGCAGGTAAGCTCGTGGTAACGGTATCTTGCGACAGATACCTTTCCCACAGGAAGATCCAGAAATATCTCAGGAATGGTATCTGCTATATCCTCACCGTAAAGCTCTTTGTATTTATCGGCAAATCCTACTGTCCAGGGAGTCATAACCGTGGCATCACTTGCGGCAAAGGGTAAAAATTGCTTAAAACCAAATTGAGGCTCATCGGTAAATATTGCAGGAATGGTATTGTCAAAGCTTTCTCCCACATGCTTTTTGTATGTTTCGTAGGTTACATCAATAAACTTTCCGACTGCTTCGGGATTCATAGCATCAACGGGAGTTCCTCCGTTGTGCCAGCCTGCATAGTCCTTGTCCTCATCAACGGCAGTGGGCTCTACATATGCATAGCGCTTCATACCTTTGGCGATATCATTTTCGCCGATTTTTTTATATTCTTTCAAAAATCCCTTTTCGTCGAGAATTATATCATATGTTCCGATAAGATAGGGAAGTCCCTTTTCTGTTCCTTCCTTTTCGGAAACAAATTCCTTCTTTTCGGGGGTGAAGTGGAGCTTTTTTTGCCTGTACTTCATAGTTTTGGTTACATATCCACCCGCAAAGCCCGAGGGCCATCTGTCCTCGTCATATACCCAGGCGAGCATACCTTCCTCTTTTGCCTTGTCACGGCAGTGTTTAACGCAGTCCATAAACTCCTCGCCGAGATATGTGGTGGCAAGTCCCGAACGAGAATGCATATGAAAACCGCCGTAGCCCATTTCCTTGAAGTATTCTATCTGCTCCGTAAGGGTTTCCTTATCCAGTTTACAGTTCCACGCCCAGAAGGGTGCGGCTCTGTATTCAGATGTTGGATTTTTAAAAAGCTCAATATCCAATTTTGGTCCTTTGTTCTTTTTGTAAAGCATAGGTTTTACCTCCAAAATACCTTGTTGACACTATTTTAAAGTTGATGTATAATAAAATCAACCCACTTTTTTTACAAATTCATAGGGGGATTTTGCCATGCGAGTTCTGAATACAGAAGCCCTTCTCGGAGGAAAATTCAATATACATACCTGTATAAAAAGTAAATCCACATCCCATACCCACGATTTTTTTGAACTGGTGTATGTGGCATCGGGAAGTGCTGTTCACATCCTTGACGGAGAAGAGAGAACGATAGGTAGAGGCGATTACTTTTTTGTGGATTACGGCACAGTTCATTCCTATACAAGAGTGGGAGATGACAAGCTTGAGATTATTAACTGTCTCTTTGTTGCAGAGTTTATTGACAAAACCCTGAAAAACAAATATAATTTCAGCGAAATTGTAAATAACTATATGATACGAAACAATAATGCCGTCATAAATGCAAGTCCTGCAAATATGTTTTTCAGGGATGACAGCGGATACATAAAGGAGCTTTTGCATAAGTGCATTGATGAATACAACAAAAAAGATTCAGGATATCTTGAGATAATCCGCTCAAAGCTCATAGAGATTATTATCCTTACTATGAGAAAAAATGAGGGTTCAAAGCCTCTTTGCACAGATGAACTGTGCAGAAGAATAATAGATTACACTCAGGAAAATTTTCTTAGAAAAGATATTCTCAAGGCTATTTCCGAAGAGACTTTTTTCAGCGTTTCGTATTTAAGCAGAAGATTTAAGGATAATGTGGGTATTTCTTTCACAGAATATCTTCGCAGGGTAAGGGTGGAACGAAGTATGCTGCTCCTTGCAAACACAGACAAAAAGATAATAGAAATTGCAGGCCTTTGCGGATATTCGGACATGAAATCCTTTAACAGTGTTTTCAAAAAAATGCTTGGTGTCACACCGCAGAAATTCAGACAAAATTTTTCCGAATAGGGGGATATAATTATGGGTAAGCTTTCACACCTCAAACCTGAAAATGTATTTAAGTATTTTGAAGAGATTTCTTCAATCGGACGGGGTTCCGGCAATATGGATGCAATAAGCAGATATTGCACGGAATTTGCTAAAAAAAACAGTTTGAGATATATTGTTGATGATTCAAAAAACGTAATAATATTTAAACCCGCTACAAAAGGATATGAGAACGCAGGTGTCGTGATACTCCAGGGGCATCTGGATATGGTTTGTCAGAAGGAGAAGGATTGTAATATTGATTTTGAAAAAGACGGACTTGACCTTTATATTGATGATAGCTTTATAAAGGCAAAAGGGACAACTCTCGGAGCAGATAACGGAATTGCTGTTGCATATATGCTTGCAATACTCTCTGACAACAGCCTTTGCCATCCTTCGCTGGAGTGTGTGTTCACCACTGATGAAGAAGTCGGTATGCTTGGTGCTCTGAAGCTTGATACCTCTGTTTTGAAAGGCGAAAAAATGATAAATATCGACGGCGGATGGGAAAGTACTGTCCTTGTTTCCTGTGCAGGAGGAGCAGATTTTTCGGCAGTTATGCCGATTAACCACAAAAAAGTAAGCGGAAGCAGAGTTGATATCAGCTTATTCGGTCTTGCCGGAGGACATTCCGGAACGCAAATTAACAGCGGCGGAAGAAATGCCAATGCTTTTATGGCAAGACTTTTAAAGAATGTATATGCGGGACAAAAGTTTGAAATAATAGAATTAAACGGCGGAGATAAGACAAATGTCATTACAACCTCCTGCAGTGTGAGTGTTGTCACAGACAATCCTGAAATATTTAAGAAAGAATTGTACAAAGAGTATGAAAAGGCAGAAAAGCTTGTAATATGCGGTAACCCTGACATTAAATTTGAGATGCAGTCAGGTGATGAGAGCGAACATTCTGTTATGGAAAACGGAATTAATTTGATTTACCTTATCGAATCCCTGCCGGACGGAGTTATCTCTATGTCAAAGGATATGGATGGACTTGTAGAGACTTCTGCAAATGTCGGAATTGTAAAAACTACAGAAAACAAAGCAGAGGTAACACTGTCTGTGAGAAGCTCGATAAATTCCGAAATGCAAAGAGTTCTAAGCGAAGTTTCTGCAATTTCTGAAAAATACTCTTTTGCACACAGTACATCCGGTATGTACCCTCCCTGGGAACTGAAAAAGGACTCTCCGCTTCAAAAAATGTACGGTCAGTGTGCCGAAAAGATTACAGGAAAAATGCCGAAATTCTGTGCAGTTCACGCAGGACTGGAGTGCGGAGTATTTTCTTCTGCTATACCGTCTCTGGATTGTATTTCCGTGGGGCCCAATATGTACGACATACATTCCACTTCAGAACGACTTGATATTGATTCAGCTTCAAGAGTTTATGAGATAATATCGGAAGTTCTGAAAAATTGTAAAGATTAAAAATTCACCTCTTCCGATAAAAATCGGAAGAGGTTTTTTATGAAAAAAGAAGAGTTTGTGCCATACATTAAAGATGAAAATTCAGTCAGCGAGATAACACTTACGTCGGTGATAACTGGAATCTTATTGGCGGTAGTATTCGGTGCAGCAAATGCTTATCTTGGACTCAGAGTAGGTATGACGGTTTCTGCATCAATTCCTGCGGCAGTAGTATCTATGGGGGTATTTCGTGTAATTCTCAGAAAAAGCTCCATACTTGAGAGTAATCTTGTTCAGACCGTGGGCTCTGCAGGGGAGTCGGTTGCCGCAGGTGCTATATTTACTCTGCCGGCTCTTTTTTTGTGGGCATCCGAGGGAAGAATGACAAAACCGGGTATTTTGTCTATAACACTTATTGCCCTTGTTGGCGGTATTCTTGGTGTGCTTTTTATGATACCTCTTCGGGATGCACTTATAGTCAAAGAACACAAAAAACTTCCTTACCCTGAGGGCAAAGCCTGTGCCGAGGTGCTTATGGCAGGGGAGAAAAAAGGCGTGGGGACTGCCACTGTGTTTAAGGGCATGGGTTTTTCTGCAATTATAAAATTTATTACAGACGGACTAAAAATAGCCTCGGGAGAGGTGTCATTTCGTCTTGGCAGCTTTCCCGGAACAATCGGCACACAGGTCTATCCGGCAGTCGTAAGTGTAGGATATATCTGCGGAATCAAAATAGCTTCGTATATGGTTGCAGGGGGACTGCTTAGTTCTCTTGTATTTACTCCCCTCATTGCTACCTTTGGAAAAGATACCGTTATCTATCCCGGACTGGTATCAATCGGAGAGATATTAAATAGCGGAGGTACTTCCGCAATATGGAGCACATACATCCGCTATATAGGTGCCGGAGCACTTATTACAGGAGG
>JAZQBI010000172.1:0-10631 GCA_045545635.1 Clostridia bacterium
GTTTTTTCCGCTGGAAGTATTGTTTATGTCTATTATGTACTCAACCTTAAGTCTGCCTCCGGTATCGTCTATGTCCGAAAACAGTTCTTTGGTGTGTATATCTATAGTAAGCTCCCCAAAGGGCATAGAGTACAGTGAGGATGTCTTGCGTCCGGGTACAAAGAGCATCTGCGAGTTAACTGTACCCCGTCTTGTAAGACTCACATAGTCGTTTGCAATCTCTATGGTGGTCTTTGTTCCGCCAAGACCGGTTATTTCAGATTCCTCATATTCGCAGAAGTAAACCCCGTCCGATTTGTAGAACTCACACTCGCTTACAAGCTCAATGTTGCTGTCCTCTTCGTCACCTGCATAGCTTTGCAGACCTTTTATGGATATTGTAAAATCATTTGGCATTTAAGAATTTCTCCTTTTAAAAACACTTAAAGATATTCTATCATAAGTTTAATGTAATTTCAAAGGTTTTATTTGCTAAAACCGCCATTTTCCCGTGCATAGTAAAAAAGATACTGCTGGGCAAAACCGGCATATTTTCCAAAGAGCTTTGCCGCCTCGGTTTCGATGGCTTTGTTTGTGGCATCCTCTCCAAGATACAGGCTTCGCATTGTCCTCTGTACCCACACATCCACGGGAAAAGCCTCACTCATACCAAAAGAGAAAAGAAGAATACAGTCTGCTACCTTGGTGCCTATTCCCTTAATCTTCATAAGTTCCTTTTTTGCTTCCTTGTATGGCATATTTTTTATCCCGTCAAGGTCTACCTCGCGGGAAGAAATCTTGTTTACGGCATCCACAATATATGCTGCACGGTAGCCCGCTTTAAGGGGGGCAAGCTCCTCTTCCGTAATCCCCTCAAGGTCTTCAAGAGTGGGGAAGGTGTACAGGGTTTGCCCTTCCAGTGTACACTTTTTGCCATACATTGTGCAAAGTCCGGCAACTATCTTTTTGATTCTCGGTATCTGATTTTGCGAAGATACAATAAAGGATATAAGACACTCAAAAATTTCCTGATTGAGTATGTGTATTCCGTAGCCGAATTCCATGGCACGGGAGACGTATTTATCCTTTTTGTACATAGCCTTGACCTTGGTATAATCTCTGTTTAAATCCAGATAGTCAAGCCATATGGAATTTACATCCTCAAGTGTTGTATTGTATATAGTAAGGGTATCGCCGCAAAGAGCCATTCTTACTGCTTTGCCGTACGCCACACCTGTGTATGAAGAATCCTCATTTTTTATCCATCGGAAGCACTGTCCGCAGTCAAAGGTGTGGGTAAGGTCAAAATCACTTATTCCCGATATAGTGCAGGTATCGGAATTTAGCATACAAATATTCATTATATCACCTTACAATATTTTATCTTATATCACCTTTTATGTCAATAGCCTTAACGACCAACACTATTCAGTGTTGGTCGTTAAGGCTAAAAACTGCTTGACTGCCATGGAAAAAATTGGTATAATTCGCTTGTATCTATTGGGAGGGATTTTTTATGGTAACAAAAATATTTGAAGAAATAGAAAAGTTAAAAGACAAATACACAGATATGCTGGTTGATTTGTGCAGCATAGAGAGTAAATCGAACGACAAAGAGGGCGTAGACAAGGTGGGGGATTATCTGTGTCGTGTTGCTCTCGATATGGGTTATACCATAAAGAAGAAAGAATTTGAAAAAGCGGGAAATGTGTATTCATTCACTCTTAATCCCGATGCAAAAATGAGTGGCGTTGCCGTTTCCGCACATATGGATACTGTTTTTGAAAAGGGAGTATTCGGCTATCCTCCCGTAAGGATAGAGGGAGACAGAATATACGGCCCCGGTGTTTTTGACTGCAAGGGCGGAATTGTTCAGTGCATGCTTGTTATGGAAGCCATGAAAAACTGCGGATACACAGACCGTCCCGTTAAACTCATCCTCCAGAGCGATGAAGAAGTATCTTCTTCGCTTTCCGACAAGGGTACATTGGAATTTATGGTGGAGGAAGCCAAAGGCTGTGCGGCTTTCTTAAATACCGAGGGACACAGAAAACCCACAATCACCGTAGGCAGAAAGGGTATTACCGCCCGTACCATAGTAATAGAGGGCAGAGCCTGTCATGCAGGTTACTATGTGGGAGGTATAAGTGCGGTGAGAGAGGCGGCATACAAGGTAACAGAGCTTGAAAAACACAGTGATGTAAATTCCATAACCTTTAACTGCGGTGCAATCCGAGGGGGAACAGTGTCTAATATAGTTCCTGACAGATGCGAAATAGATGTGGAATTTCGCTACAAGACAATGGAGCAGAAGAAGCAAGCCGAGGATATTTTTGAAAATGTTGTAAATACTTCCTATGTAGAGGGTACAAAATCCCACTACATACAAAAGAGCGAGAGAATACCTATGGAGAGAACCGAAGAAAATGATAAACTTGCAGGGATATATAACTCCGTTGCGGAAAAATACGGTTTTGAAGCTTTTGAACTTTTTGAATCTCCCGGTGGAGCTGATTCTGCATATACAACCCATGCCGGAATTCCCACAGTAGATTCAATAGGACCTCAGGGAGCAGACGGTCACTGCACAACGGAAATGACAGTTCTTTCTTCAATTCCTCGTATGGCAAAAATTATGGCAGCGGTAATATTGGAGTGTCCGGAAAAAATATAACACAAAGATTACAAATGCTGTTATAACTTGAATTATAAAGGTTTTTTTGATAAAATCGCACTATGAGGTGAATAAGAATGCAAATTACAAATGATGTATTATATGTAGGTGTAAATGACCACAATATTGACCTTTTTGAAGGACAGTACATCGTACCAAACGGTATGGCATATAATTCATATGCCATAGTTGACGATAAAATAGCGATTATGGATTCCGTTGATGCTAATTTTGGTGAGGAATGGATAGGCAATATCAAAAATGCACTTTCCGGCAGATGCCCCGACTATCTTGTGGTTCAGCATATGGAGCCTGACCACTCTGCAAGTATTGTTAACTTTGTCAAAGCTTTTCCGGATGCAAAGATAGTTTCTTCTTCCAAGGCATTTAATATGATGAAGAACTTTTACGGTACGGATTTTGCTGACAGACAGATTGTTGTGGGCGAGGGAGATACCCTTTGCCTCGGAGAGCACACACTGACCTTTGTCACCGCACCAATGGTACATTGGCCCGAGGTTATTGTGACCTATGACAGCCACGATAAAATTCTCTTCTCAGCAGACGGTTTTGGCAAATTCGGTGCATTGGACGCGGAGGAGGACTGGGCTTGCGAAGCAAGACGCTACTATATAGGCATTGTAGGTAAATACGGCGTTCAGGTGCAGGCACTTCTCAAAAAGGCGGCGGCACTGGATATAGAAATCATCTGCCCTTTGCACGGACCTGTCCTTTCGGAAAACCTTGGTTACTATATAGACCTCTACAATACCTGGTCAAGCTATTCCGTGGAGGAAGAGGGCATAGTTATTGCATACACCTCCGTGTACGGAAACACAAAAAAGGCAGTGGAATACCTTGCAGATGTTCTCCAAAAGCAGGGCAAAAAGGTTGCGGTAAACGACCTTGCACGCTGTGACATGGCAGAAGCCGTGGAGGATGCATTCCGCTACTCCAAACTTGTGCTTGCCACCACAACCTACAATGGGGATATTTTCCCGTTTATGAAGGAATTTATAAATCACTTAACCGAGCGCAACTATCAGAACAGAACCGTTGCTTTTATAGAAAACGGAAGCTGGGCACCTACTGCAAAAAAAGTTCTCAAATCCATGCTGGAAAAGAGTAAAAATCTTAACTTTGCACAAACTGAAATTACCATTGCCTCTGCAATGAGTGAAGAAAATAAAAAACAAATAGAACAGCTCGCAAATGAACTGTAAAATTTTAAAGGAGGAATTTTGTTATGAAAAAGTATGTATGTGATGTCTGCGGATGGGTATATGACGAAGAGTTGGGTGCTCCCGATCTCGGTATAGAGCCCGGTACTGCCTTTGAGGATCTTCCCGATGATTTTGAATGTCCTCTCTGCTCAGTAGGCAAAGATATGTTTTCGGAAGAATAAGAATTTAGCCACCCCAAACTGTAAAAGACACAGTTTGGGGTGCTTTTTTATATAAGCCTGTATTCCGTGTACTATTTCAGTACACATGAAGAATATTTCGGGTTTACATCCCTATGCAAATTAATTATAATGAAAATGGAAAATGAGTTTTGGAGGTGTACATATTGATTACAACAGTTCTTGGTGAAATAGAGGAAAGTAAGCTTGGTGTTACCTCTCCACACGAACATATTTTCATTGATATGCGCTGCTGTGTGGATGTAACGGGAAACGAGCCTGCCCGTTTTCACGAAAAGATAGGTTTGGAAAACCGTGTGGATGTATTTGAAGATCCCTATGCAGTTCTGGACAATGCACTTCTTGAGGGTGTGGATGATGCCGTATCGGAGATGGAATATTATAGGTCCCTTGGCGGAAACACCGTAATTGACTGTACTCCAGACGAAATAGGCAGAGATCCCCTTGCACTGAAAGAGGTTTCTGAGCGCAGCGGTGTAAACATCATTCTGGGATGCGGACACTACTACCACAAGGCACATTTCCCCTATGTAAAGGATGCAACCGTGGACGAGCTTGCACAGGAGATGTACAAGGACCTTACCGTTGGCATCGGAGATACCGGTATCAAAGCCGGAATAATTGGTGAAATCGGCACCAGTGCGGTAATAAGCAAGGACGAGATGAAGGTTCTCACTGCCGCAGGTATGGTTGGTGCACAGACAGGCAAGGCAATCCACGTTCACACAGACCTTTACACAGAAAACGGCTTTAAGATAATAGATACCCTCACCGCAGAGGGCGTCAGGGAAGACAAGATATGCATAGACCATATTGATGTCAATATCCGTCCCGATTATATAAAGGGACTTCTTGACCGTGGTGTGTATGTTGAGTTTGATAACTTCGGCAAGGAGTTTTATGTCAACCGCAGAGAGCGTTTTGCTTACGACCTGGAAAGAATTCAAATGCTCAAAACCCTCATAGAAGAGGGCTACGGTGACAAGATTCTTGTATGCAACGACCTTTGTTTAAAGAGTATGTGGAAGAAGTTCGGCGGTCTTGGCTACGGTCACATACTTCGTCTTGTTAAGAATATGGCAATAGATAACGGCATACCGGAAGAAAAGTATATGTCGCTTTTAATCGACAATGTAAGGAATTTTATAGTTTAATACAAGGAGGAAAATGTAATGAATTATCCCAAAATAGAAGGTAAGGAATACCTTCAGAGAATCGAAGCACTTCGCAGTGTAATGGCAAAAGACGGAGTAGACCTTGTGGTAGGTTTCTCCAATCTTCTTGAAATCGGTATTGTAAGATACTACTGCGGATTTGCCCCCGTAAACGAAAGCTCTGCCATCGTAATCCCTGCAGAAGGTCAGGTTATTGTATGCTCCGGTCAGGCATCCTTTGACTACTGCGAGGTTCACAATGAGCTTCCCGGAAGTCGTATGGCAATCCTTCCCGAAATCGGTGAGGTAAGCGGATTTGAGTACGACACAGAAGGTCAGCTGGACTTCGAAGAGCTTTTCCAGCAGGTAAAGGCAGAACACCCCGGTGTTAAGAAAATCGGATTTATCGGCAGACTCATATTCCCGTCAATCATAATGGGCAAGCTCAAAAAGGTATTTTCCGATGCTGAGATTGTTGACTATGATGATGTTCACTATGAGCAGAGAATAAGAAAGAGCCCTGCGGAAATTGAAATATTAAAGACCAACTGGGATATGGTTTCCTCTATGTTTGAGACAGTTGTTCCCAAGATAGAGGTCGGTATGACAGAGCGTCATATTGTGGGTATGTTTGAGGCAGAAATGATGAGTCTTGGTGCAGAGAGCTATGTTCAGTCCTTTGCTCCTATGGTTGCAACAGGCCCCAAGAACTCCTACATCAGTATGTGCAGAAACACTCTCCGCAAGATAGGCGAGAGCGAAATTATCAACCTTGCCGCAGGCGTAAGCTACGAGGGCTACAACGGTATTATCTGCAGTCCCCTGGTACTGGGCGAAATTCCTCAGAAAATCAGGGATGCCGTAATGTGTGCATATGATGCATTAAACTATGCATCTGCCAAGATGACAGCAGGTACCCCCTGTGATGTGGTACTCAACGCTTACACAGAGTATCTCACAAAGAAAGGCTACATAGACTACTGCCCTTACGGAAGTCTCCACAGCACAGGTATGCTTGAGTGCGAAGCTCCCACATTCACAGTAGGAAACAAGCGTATTATAGAAGAAAATATGGCTATCTGTATAGATGCATACTTCAAGGGTATGGAGTGGGGTTCATTCCGTATTGAGGATTGCTACCTTATCACCAAGGATGGCGCAAAGAGAATGACAACCTACAACGACAAGGCTATTCCCAAGCTTTTTAAATAAGGAGGAAATCAGTAATGGAAAAAGGCAAGAAAAACTGGGTATTCTGTGACGGATATCTTCCTCCTCACGGAGATAACCCCGATTTTGAAGGACACGAAGCACTCATGCTCACAAACTTAAATGACGAAAAGGCAACAATTGAGCTTACATTTATCTTTGAGGACAGAGCACCCGAGTCCGGTATCATTGTAGAGCTTGACGGTATGAGAACAACCTGCGTAAGACTCGACAAGCCAATGGGCGAAAAGAACTTCAAGCTTGATGAGTCCGTTCAGTACACCGTATGGGCAAAAAGCGATGTTCCCATCTGTGCTTGCTTCGGCAGACTTGATGTCCGCCAGACCAATATGGCATATTACAGTGTAGAAGGCTACACATTCTGATTACGAAAAATTTTCCGTATGCAATGTCAAAAAAAGATATTGCATACGGGATTTTTTAGTGTTAAAATTCATATATAAAACCATTTGGAGGGTGACAATATGAGCCTTACGGATTTCAGATACAGTTTCCACAAAAATCTGCTTACAAAAAAATATCTCGTACCTACACGGGTTGTATGTGCCGACAGGGTGAAAAATTCGGAGTATCTCACAGATGATACATACCGTCAGCCGGTACACAGAAATGGTGTAAAAAACTGCATTATAGAAAAGGATGGTTACATAGTACTGGACTTTGGCAGTGAGCTTCAGGGCGGAATAGAGATTAATGTTTATTCTGTGGATGACGGAAGCTGCGAGACCTGCTCCAACGGAAAACTCCGCATTGTCTTTGGCGAGAGCGTAAGTGAGGCACTGTCCGACATAGGAGACGGAAAAGGCGGAGTAAATGATCACTCCACAAGAGATATGACTGTGCATACAACAGCACTTTCCAATATGCGTTACGGAGACACGGGATTCCGTTTTGTCCGTATTATAGCGGTGGACTCCAATGTGCACATAGCAGGTATCAAGGGAGTTTTGGAATACAGGGATATTCCATATGCGGGTACTTTCCGTTGCAGTGATGACAGAGTAAACAAAATATTTGATACAGCAGTATATACTGCACATCTCAATATGAATGAATATATGTGGGATGGCATAAAGCGTGACCGTCTTGTGTGGATTGGGGATTTTCATCCGGAGATGTCTACCGTGTCTGCCATTTTCGACTATGACAAATGTGTGGAAAATACTCTTGATTTTGCAAGGGATAATTACGCTATAGATGATAACAACAGTTGGATGATTTTTGCAAGCTACTCTGCCTGGTGGATAATTGCCCACAGGGACTGGTATATGCAAAACGGCAGATTTGACTATCTTCTTGAGCAAAAGGAATATATGTATGCTCTTGCAGAGCGATTTACAGATTCGGTTCTTCCTGACGGTACACTGAATTTCGGCACTTCACACTATTTTGTGGATTGGAGCTCCTGCGATACAGAGTGGATGGAGGCAGGATTCAGGGGGTGCATAAAGCTGGGACTTACCGCCGCTTCGGAAATTTTTGGAATTTACGGCGATGATGCAATGAAGAAAAGATGCCTTGAAACCGCATCGTACTTAGGCAAAAAGAAGGCACCCTATGAGGGCAACAGACAGGTTTGCGCAATGACTGTGCTCTCGGATTTGTATGATGATACATCCCTTACGGATATTCTCTGCAAAAACTTACCCCAGGGCATGTCCACATTTTACGGATACTATGTTCTCCTTGCCCTTGCCAAAAAAGGTAAAACCCAAGAGGCGATTGAGGCAATGAAAGCATATTGGGGAGCAATGCTGGATATGGGGGCGACTACTTTCTGGGAAGATTTTGATATGGACTGGCTGGAAAATGCATCTCCCATAGACGAAATTCCTGTAGCGGGGAAGAATGACATACATGCCACCTATGGAAAATATTGCTACAAAAAGCTTCGTCTCAGTCTGTGCCACGGATGGGCAAGCGGACCGGCACCCTTTGTTATGAAACACATTCTCGGTGTTAATGTACTGGAGCCGGGATGCAAAAAGATTTCGGTAACACCTTTCCTCGGAGGCCTTGAATGGGCAGAGGGTACATATCCCACACCATACGGAACAGTTAAAATTGAACACAGAAAAATTAACGGCAGAATTGAAACAAAAATATCTGCCCCGGAAGAAATAGAAATTACGGAGTGAAAATGCAATGAATAAGTATATTCTTACAGTAACACTTAACCCTTGTATAGACAGAACAATAGCCATAGATGGCTTTAACTACGGAGGACTCAACTGCCCCTTGTACATCCGTGACGATGTTGGGGGCAAGGGTATAAATGTCTCCAAGGTGCTATCGGACAGCGGAATGGAAATCTGCACCTATGCACTTGCCGCAGGCGGCAACGGAAACAAAGTCAAGGAATGTGTAGCATCTGTTGGCGGAAGAGGAATTTTTACAGATTGCGAGGGCGAAACCCGTGTCAACATCAAGCTTCAGGATACAAAAAGCGGTATCACTACGGAAATCAACGACAGAAGCTTTGGTATTTCCGAAGATAAAGCCGAAGTTATAGAAAAAACAATCACAGAGCTTCTTCCTGATTGCTGTATTATGGTGTTATCCGGAAGCCTGCCGCAAGGGATAGACAATGGATTTTATGCTTGCCTTATAAACAAAGCAAATCAAGCAGGCGTAAAGGTTATACTGGATGCCGACGGAGATAAGCTTAAAGAGGGAATCGGGGCAAAGCCCTATGCCATAAAACCCAATATTCACGAATTCGGACAGTTAAACGGCAAGGAATATCAAAGCAAAAATGAGCTTATACAAGATATGAAAAAATATGTTGACAGCGGTATATCTCTTGTTGCAGTGTCTATGGGTGCAGAGGGTGCCATATTTGCAGACAAAACAGGCGTAGCGAGCGCAAAGCCATTTGATATTAAATGCGAAAGCACCGTGGGTGCAGGAGATTCAATGGTGGCGGCTATGGCGTACTGCATCAGCAAAGGAGAGAGTCTTGTAAGCATAGCAAAGCACTGTACTGCCGCAGGGACACTCACATCGTCAAAAAAGGGTACAGAGGTGTGCAGCTTCCGTGAGATTTCGGAGCGTATGGATGAAGTGAAAATATCTCATATTTGAAACTTGATTATATATACTTTTTATGTTACAATAAACAAAAACGAAAGGATTGATTACTATGTTAAAAGGTATTCCTAAAATCATTCCCCCCGAGCTTCTTAAAATCCTTGCCGAAATGGGACACGGTGATGAAATCGTAATCGGTGACGGTAACTTCCCCGGAGAAAGATTGGGACAGAGATGTGTCAGATGTGACGGACACAATGTACCGGAGCTTCTGGAAGCAATTCTTCAGATTTTCCCTCTTGATACATATGCAAAGCCTGTGTATATTATGGAAAAAGTACCAGGAGACACTGTGGAGACACCTATATGGGACGAATACGCAAAGATTATTAAGCCTTATACAGACGAAGGTCTCACTCAGGTGGAAAGATACGCATTCTATGACAGAGCAAAGGACGCTTATGCAGTTGTTATGTCGGGAGAATCTGCGCTTTATGCAAACATTATTCTCAAAAAGGGTGTAGTAACAGACTAAAACAGAATAAAATCACAAAACACCTTCCCAAGGAATATTATGATAGCGGGAGGTGTTTTTTTATGCACCGGTTTGACATAACTCGATGCAGGGTTGTCAGTATATCGCAAAAATCCGAAAAGGAAATAATAGATTACGGAATAAGAATGGTGGGAGCACCTCTTGAGTGGCCCGAAACCGAGGGCGAGGGTGTTAAGATAGGGATAATAGATACGGGAGTAGATTGCGATCACATAGAGCTCAAAGACAGAATTGCCGACGGTGTCAACTTTTCGGGTGGGCACACGGATGACTTTGAAGATGAAAACGGACACGGTACTCACCTGCGATGTACAGGTAAATAGCATAAAAAACACATGAAAACACATCCTAAAAAACTTCATAAAGACTGCTTTAAGAGCAAAAATTAATTTTTACAGGTCATAGAACATGGCCTTTTTTTATTGCAATTTTTCCTTTTCAAAAAATACGAAGTGTAGGGATATTTAACATGGGCGATTCTTAACAGTTTAGGTTTTATAATGTCTTATGTTACTCCGTTCTTTGAGGGTGGACAATGGACTGAATAACTTTAACTTACACACCAAAGGAAAAATGTGAAAAAAT
>JAZQBI010000173.1:0-3707 GCA_045545635.1 Clostridia bacterium
TTATATTTGTCGTCATAGTCATAGATAATATCAAGGTCAGAAAAAAGTTCTTTTTCAAAAACTTCATAAAATTCTTCAAATGTGGAAGCGTTTTCTATTGTTTCGCTCTTTTTGTGAAACAAGGTGTCAATACATCTTAAAATGTTTCCCTTGCTTGTAGATGCCGATATTGCACCAGGGAAAGCCAGCTCGTTGCATCCCACAAGGGTATAGTTTATTGCCTTCTCAAAAGGTATGGAACAAAATTCCACAAGACCTTTCATCCTTTTTTCGTCATTTGTAAAGGCAAGTCTTTTGAATTTATCATTTCTTTCGCAGTCCAAAACAAAGCGAAAATCTTCCCTTGAGGTTTTTGGTGTCCAGCGGAATGATACTTCGGGGATGTAGGTCGGAAGTTCCATAAGACTTTCAATGATAAGCTTTGAAAGGTCTGTAAATCCGTCTTCTTTATCCTTTGTATATCCTCCGATGCAAAAATGGGATTGTCCGCCTTTGGTTGAGTGCACACCGGGGGTGTTTCGTGCCTGAGGCACGAGAAGAAATTCCTGCAAAATCTCTTTGGCATCATTGCGGGTTATAACTCCATTTTGAATGTCTCTGTCATAGAACTTTTGAAGATATCTGTCCAATGTTCCGAAACTGTCGGGATTGAAGCTGTAACAAAGACAGATGCACAAAACCGCCTCATAAAAACTTTCTGCCCTCTTTTCGGGAACATTTAAAAGTGCTTTTGAAAGTTTTTGGAGGTTTTTCTTGTACTGTGCGTTTTTCGTGGTCTCTGAAAGTTTCAGTGCGGCTTGAGAGCATTTATGTGCCCATTTTATAATGGACCGGCAAACTTTTTTTGTGGCAATGAGAAAGTCCTCTTTTTCAGGCTCTGAATGGATTTTCAAGGATTGATCTATATCATCGATAATTCCCGATATGCCCTTTTGCAGCACTTTGTGATAATCTCCGGTGGCATGTTGCCACTCCATAACGGATATGTTGTCAATCTGTTTTAAGTAAAACTTTTCCAACGCCTTTCCTGCCTCCGTATGCCCTGCCACATTGAAGGCATCCCCCACGCACGAGCCGTCAAAGGACAATAAACCTGTGAGAGTACAGAATTCGTTGAGCACAGGAGTTTGATTTTCAATATATTCGCAGATGCGTTTTGATTCCATTTCCGTTTTTGACAAAAATATGTCCTCACGGTCATACTCCGTTTTTGTGGGTGTTGGGAACATCTCTCCCGAAAGTGTCATTTGTGTAAGTTTTTCTATTCTTTCATTCATATCTGATACCACCTGTTTTGTTTTTAGTTGTATTCTTTCATTGTTGTAAAAATGAATGTATTCATCTGTCAATATGGGACAACAATACGTTTTAAGGCTTTGATTTTTTCTTTATGATGTATGTTTTGTTCTGGTAATGATTTCATCCTGTAACCCCTCATTTAAAAAGACAAAATAATCTGAAAAACCGGAAACTCTGACTCTCAGGTTTTTGTGCTTTTCGGGACTTTTTTGTGCTTCGATTAAATCTTTTTTCGAAACATATGTAAGCTGAAAGTGCGTGCCGCCATTTCTAAAATATGATTCAAATAAATATACAAGTTTATTAAAATTATCATCATTTTTTATAAGCTGCTCATCAATTAAAATATTGGTTACACTGGGGCCTGTAAGTATTGCATCAGGGTCACAATTTGAAACTGAATTTAAAAGTGCAGTAATACCGTTTCTGTCTTTACCCTCACGCTGACCTATACCGAAGTTAATCATATCTCCCGAAAATCTTCCGTCCGGAGTCGCTTTTGTGGCATTTCCAAAAAATTTATGGTGTTCGTTGTAGCCGACAAGATTACCAAAAAGCCACTTTTTCTTAAGGTGATTTTCAGTATTATTCCATTTGCCAATGCTTCTAAACAACCTCTTTGCTATTTCATTGGAGCAATCGTCATCGTTTCCAAAGAAATTGCCTTTTCTCAAAATCAGATTTCTTAAATTCTCATAACCACTCCAGTTGTTTTTGAGAGCATCTATAAGCTCTGACATGGTAATTATCTTTTCATCATAAACAAATTGCTTTGTAATAGAAAGCGAATCTATTACATTAGACAGTCCAATGGGTAATCCTACAGCTATATATTTTGAAAGACCGCCCTGAGTACAGCTTTTTGCATTCTCAATACAACCTTCAAGGAAAATATTACTTACAATGTTACAATCCCTGCTTCTGATGTCCTGAAAGCCTTTACTTATTTTTTCTGCTGCCCACAAATCTTTAAACAGTTCTTCTTCATATATAGCATAAAAAGTATCAAAATCCTTTGCCTCTGTAATAGAATCACATCGTTTGTAAAATGTGTTTTCTACAGAGCGCACAATATTCATTGGGTCAAAGCCAAAGACCATACCGCCGGGGAGTGCAATTTCGTTGCAACCTATCATTGTATAGTTTACGGCTTCTTTATAAGAAAGCCCGGTATATTGCATTAACCCTTTTATGCGGGGTTCGTCATTAACAAAAGCAATTCTTTTGTTTGCATCGTTTCTTTCGCAATCTAACATAAACTTAAGTACTTCGGTTGGAGTTTTTTTAGTCCAGCGCAAAGATATTTGCGGAATCCATGTTGGCAATTCCATAAGAGCTTCAACAATTAGTCTTGAAAGTTCATTAAAACCGTCTTCGCCGTTTTCGAGATAGCCGCCGACACAAAAATGTGATGCGCCGCCGCGATAAAATCTATCGGACGATACATGAACCCTTGCCTGAAGTATCAAAAATAACTCCTGTAAATATTCTTTCGCTTTGCTTTGTGTCAGACTTCCGTTTTTAATGTCATTTTTATAATATGTGTATAAATATCTGTCAATAAGTCCGATACTGTCGGGAAGAAAAGGGTAACAAAAGCACAAACAAAGCACGGCTTCGTAAAAACTTTCGGCAGGACTTTCAGGAACTGTCTTGAGACCTTCAGACAACTTTATAAGATTATCTTTGTATTCATTATTCTGTGTTTGTGTGGCTTTTTCATATGCCTTTTCGGAAGCTTTTTTTGCCCGTGCTATAATTGCGTCGCATATATCGGTTTGGGTTTCTAAAAATTCCAATGCCGATACATCCCCATTGTGATGTATCTTTGATTGCTCAATGTCTTTTTTTATGCCGGAAAGCCCCCTATTGATTATTTTTCCAAAATCACCTGCCGAATGTTGCCATTCAAAAGTCAATAAATTATCAACAGGTTTATTGTAAAAATTATCTATTGCCATATGGAAATTTTTGTGACCCTCTCTGTCAAAGACATCACCCTCAACACTTCCGTCGAATATCATAAGACCAGTAAAGCACGCTTCTTCCGCAATCATCAGTTCCTGATTTAAAATGTACTCGCAAACACGTTTTCCCGACATCTTAACAGGCGAAAGAAAAAGGTCGGTTTTGTCATATTCTGTTTTTACAGGCTCAACCCACATCTCACCCGCAACAGTCTTTTTTAATAAGGCTTCTATTCTATTGGTCATAGTTATCCTCCTTATAAAATGTTTATAATATATTTCATATTTAGGCAACTCAATCTGTTTAAACCGCCTCTAATGTAATAAATATATTTTCAATATCGGACAACTCGCATTCTTTATTGGACTTCAACCAGTTTTTGCGATACTCTTTCAGCCAATGTTCGATATCTGACACACGTTTTAATTCATATCCTGCAA
>JAZQBI010000174.1:0-4449 GCA_045545635.1 Clostridia bacterium
ATATTATCTATGACTATGACGACAAATATAATCTTTGCAGAAGCCGTGACATAAACTATGTTTCAAGCATCTTTTTCAACGACTGTATCGAAAACGCAAAAAGTCTGACTCAAGGCGGAACAGATGTTGCAGTATCGTCTACCATGCTTCTTGGAATGGTTAATCTCATTGACTCCATAATTGTTGTCAGACAGTTTGTTTATGAGGAAAAACTTATATCAATGAAAGAACTTATATGTGCACTCAAGGCAAACTGGAAAGGCTATGACCACCTACGCCTGATGATAGAGAAAAAGGGCGAATTTTTTGGGAATGATACAGACCTTTCAAACTCCACATCTTCCCTTATATATGACAGTATTCACAAATACCTCAAAGGGAAAAGAACTGTTTTTGGCTACCCAATTGTCGTGGGTGACCACACAGGTTATAACGAACATTTCAAGTGGTTTGGTGAAAAGACAAAAGCCACCCCCGACACAAGATTTGACGGCGATGTTCTCTCTTTCGGCCTTTCCCAGAGGGCAGGTAAAGACAGAGAAGGTCTCACATCCCTCCTTTCATCCATTGCAAAAGCAGATTCCCACGGAATCTCCTGCGGTTCGACAGTTTCAAACATCACAGTTGAAGAGACCCTTGTGAAAAATGACGATAATTTTGAAAAACTGGTTGATATGCTCACTTCATACTTTAAATGCGGAGGAATGCAATTCCAACTTAACTATGTTTCCAAAGACGACCTGATAAAAGCAAAAGAAATCCCCCAGGAGCACAAAAATCTTCGGGTTCGTGTGACGGGATTTTCAGAATATTTTGTCAAACTCAAAGAATGTATTCAGGATGATATTATTGCACGAACACAAATACATTAATAAATTGACGAAAAAACATTTTGCACTATGGGAGGAAATCAAATGCACGCATTAATTTTTGATATACAAAGAAATTCCTTCGTCGACGGACCGGGAATCAGGACAACAGTGTTTTTCAAAGGTTGTAACCTGAGATGCAAATGGTGTCACAATCCCGAAAGCCAGAAAAAAGAAAAGGAAATCATGTTTTACAAAAACAAATGCACCCTCTGCGGAAGATGCAGGGAAGTTGACACCTTCGACGAAGAATTCTTTTGCTATAATGATGCAAGGGAAATTTGTGGAAAAGAATATCCAACCGATGAAGTTCTGAAAATAATCCTGAAAGACAAAACCTTTTATGACAATTCAGGCGGTGGTGTAACCTTTTCAGGCGGAGAATGCATGCTTCAGATTGATTTCCTTCTGGAAATACTCCAAAAATGCAAAGAAAACGGCATACACACAGCTGTTGATACTGCGGGGCATATTCCGTGGGAAAGTTTTGAGAAAATACTGCCTTATACCGATTTGTTTCTATATGACATAAAGGTTATGGATAATGAAGTACATAAAGAGTATACGGGTGTTACAAACAGTCTGATACTTGAAAATCTTGCAAAACTGCTGAAAAACGATGGTTGTGTTTGGGTGAGAATCCCGGTTATTCCCGGGGTTAATGATACCGAGAAAGAAATGCAGCAAATCAAGACATTTTTTGATGCTAACGGATATCCGGAAAAAATTGAATTTCTTCCCTACCACGCAATGGGCGAGCATAAATATGAAGCACTCGGAAAATCTGTCGAAAAAATTGATATGCCCGATAAAGATAAAATTGAAAAACTAAAAAATATTGTTGACCTATATTGACATCACTCCTGAGTGGCAGTACAATAATCCGGAACGGTAAACTTACTGCAGAGGGTATATATCACGGCGGTACATTCCTGATGAAGAGAGATAGTGACGAACAAAAGAAAGAGATTATTAATGAGATGAAAAAATCAGGTTTGTTTGATTAACAAACCATGTAGGTGACAGATATGATAAAAGAAGCTTTGAAAGAAAGACAAATTCCACCGGTTAAATCCCGCAGAGAAATGCTTGAGGTTATAACTAAAGAAGAATATGGTGTTATGCCTCCGCCGCCTGACAATATAAGTTACAGTATTACAGAAAACTATATTCCTAATTTTTGTGCAGGAAAGGCCACTTGTGATAAAGTAGAAATCACTTGTACTATAATGAAAAAAAGGTTCACCTTTCCTGTTTATTCTTGCATTCCTGCAATATCGGGACCGCATCCGTTTTTTGTATGCATAAACTTTAGGGATTGTGTTCCTGACAGATATATACCGACTGAAGAAATTATAGATAACGGCTTTGGCATAATATCTTTTTGCTATGAGGATGTTACAAAGGATAACGATGATTTTACAGATGGTTTTTCCGGCTTAATTATGGCCGATGGAAAAAGGGACGAGACTTCTCCCGGAAAAATTGCACTGTGGGCATGGGCGGCACATCGGGCTATGGATTATGCTTGCACCGTTAAAAAGCTTGATGTTACCAAAAGTATTGTTTGCGGTCATTCAAGACTTGGCAAAACAGCTCTCCTTGCGGCTGCTACGGACGAGAGGTTTGCATTTGCTTTTTCCAATGATTCCGGGTGCAGCGGTGCGGCGATTGCCAGAGGAAAAGACGGAGAGAAAATAAAGGATATTTGTAACAGTTTTTGGTATTGGTTTTGCGAGGGTTACAAAAAGTATCAGGAGAATGAAGATAAGATGCCTTTCGATCAGCATTACCTTGTATCTTGCATAGCACCAAGATATGTGTATATATCTTCTGCAAGCGAAGATGATTGGGCGGATCCAAAATCTGAGTTTCTTACCTGTGTTGCAGCAGACAAGGTTTACAGAAAATATGGCAAAGACGGATTTGTTTGTGAAGACAGATTCCCTCGAATTGGCGATGAATTCCACGAGGGCAGTATAGGATATCACTTAAGAAGCGGGTTGCATTATTTCAGCCGTGAGGATTGGATAAGGGCGATAAAATTTATAAAAAAGCATATATAAAGGAGTACATATGTTAGATATAAAACAATTTGGTGCTGTCGGACAAGGCGTTGCAGTAGAAACAGAGGCAATTCAGTCCGCTATTGATTTTTGTTCCGAAAGCGGAGAAGAGCTTTTGATTTCAAAAGGTGTTTACAAAACAGAGACGGTATTTTTGCGAGATAATTCTAAGCTTGTATTTGAAGAAGGGGCAACTCTGTCGGGAATTCCCGAACTTTCTGCTTATAAGGACAATGGTTCAACATTTGTAGATGCTGTAAATACAATAAGAGGAAAGGCACTTGTTGTAGCACATAATGTAAACAACATATCAATCAGCGGAAAAGGGACAATAACGGGAAATGGCAGTGAATTTGATAAAACATTAAAAGAAAAGCCTTTTCTTGTTCGTATTGTAGACTCAGCGAATGTCAAAATTTCAGATATTAACCTGGAAAGCTCTGTATCGTGGTGCTTGCATATAGACAAATGCGAAAATGTAGATGTTGAAGGAGTTAAAATTTATAATCGTGGTTGTGAAAATAATGATGGAATAGATATCGACTCGTGCAGCAATGTCCGCCTTATAAATTGCGATGTTTCAAGCGGTGATGATGCTGTATGTCTCAAATCGACCTCCAGAAAGCCGTGCACAGATGTGTTTGTAAAAAACTGCAGAATTTCCTCGGATTGCGGAGGCTTCAAAATCGGTACCGAGTCGGTGGGTGACTTTAGAAATATAGTTTGCGAGGATTGCTATTTTTACGATGTCCTAGCCTGTGCAATTAAAATCACGCCTACAGACGGAGCAACGGTAGAAAATGTCAGGATAAAGAATGTAGTTATGGACAACTGCACAGGACCGATTTTTATTGCAACAGGAGAAAGAAACAGAGCTTACTCAGACCAAGGGAGAGAAGAAAAGTCGCGTATTGTAAATTTCGAGATTGACACAATAAAAGCCGATGTAATTATGGCCCCATCCCGTGGATATTACAACATAGGAATAGACGGTGGAAAGGAAGGAGATCCTGAGGAATTTTTGAAGAGTCTGTATGATTACAAAGATTGGTGTGAGTCAATAGGCGGGATCATAATTTCCGGAACCAAAGATAACAAACTTCATGATATAACGCTTAAAAATGCAGATATCACTTTGCCCGGAGGATTTACCGACAAAAATCATGTTTTTTCTGTCAGGGAAATGGGCACTTTGTATCCTGAATTTCATCGTTTTGATCCCGTTCCTGCTAAGGGTATATATATTCGTCATGCTGATGGTGTGAATATAGAGAATGTCAAGCTTTCCTATAAGCAGGAAGATATACGTGAAGAGATAATTGCAGAAGATTCCAACAATGTTACCATTAAATAAGGATGTCTAACGCATGAAACAATTATTTTATGTGTGAGTTTACATTACATCAAAAGTCGCTCAAAAACAATGGGCTTTATTTTTCATACACAAAAAACAAAGATTTTCCCTAAAACAAAACAAAGACCTCAACAAGTGAGATCTTTGTCTGTTTTAGGGA
>JAZQBI010000175.1:0-4683 GCA_045545635.1 Clostridia bacterium
CTTCGTCCTCCGCATAAAAATTGTACTAAATTTTATGCATTTAAGGTCGAAGAGTTTTAAAATAGACAAATTTGGATGAGACAAATAAAATATCGAAGAGAATACTGACGTATTTTCAAGAGATTTTATGCGGTATCAGACAAATTTGACATTTTAAAACCATACGGAGTTCGACTCCTGTGTGCTTAAATTATACTACAATCATTGGTAGATGTCAATTTGCAATATTTTATAATTAAAAAAAAGAGATTATTTTTTATAAAAAATTAAATTATTATGTTGAAAAGAGATGATATTTGTGTTAGAATTGTTTTAGAAAACCGAATATTTAGGAGGAAACTATTGTGTCTACCCACGAGAGAAAGCCGATTTACGGCAAACTTACCGTTATTTGTATGAAAGGCTGCGAGGAACTTGCAGACAAAATCGATTTTTACCTTAAAAGATTCCGTGCCGAGTTTGAAGAAGAGGAAACATATATCGCAAAGATCAAGTGCCCCCGTTTCGGTTCCGGTGAAGCAAAATGTGTTCTTAATGAAACCGTAAGAGGTAATGATGTATTCATCATCTGCGATGTATTTAACCACGGTGTTACATATAAAATGTACGGTGTAGAAAATCACATGAGTCCCGACGATCACTATCAGGATCTCAAGAGAATTATCGCTGCAATAAGCGGTAAGGCAAGAAGAATCACCGTCGTTATGCCTATGCTCTATGAGGGCAGACAGCACAGAAGAACATCAAGAGAATCCCTTGACTGTGCACTGGCACTTCAGGAGCTGGTTAATATGGGAGTTACCAACATTCTCACCTTTGATGCTCACGATGCAAGAGTTCAGAATGCTATCCCGATTTCGGGCTTTGACGATGTTCAGACTACATATCAGATGCTCAAGGCTCTCACAAGAGCAGTACCCGATATCAACTATGACAAGGAATCCACAATAGTTATCTCCCCTGACGAAGGCGGTATGAACAGATGTATGTACTACTCCTCAGTACTGGGACTTGACCTCGGTATGTACTACAAGAGAAGAAACTACTCTGTTATAGTAAACGGCAAAAACCCCATCGAAGCTCACGAATATCTGGGTAACAGTGTTGAGGGCAAGGATGTTATGATAGTTGACGATATGATATCCTCCGGTGAATCTGTTCTTGATATCGGTGCAAAGTGTAAGGCTCAGGGTGCAAGAAGAATATTCATCTTTACTGCATTCGGTCTTTTCTGCAACGGACTTGAATCCTTTGATGAAGCTTACAAAAAAGGTCACATCAATAAGGTATTTACCACCAACCTTGTTTACCGTATGCCCGAACTCAAAACAAAGGAATGGTACTGCGAGGTAGATATGTCCAAGTATATCTCCCTGCTTATAGACACAATAAACCACGACGAAACAATAAGCCAGCTTCTTGTTCCCGTAAACAGAATCAAAGCTCTTATGGAAAAGCATAAAGCAGAACTAAAGGAACAGATTTCTATGTTTGAAGGAGAAAACAAATAAGAATTATCAATATTTTCCACGGCGGTGCACTTTATGCACCGCCTTTTTCTATTTTGAGTAATATATCGGTATTGTTTTAATTCTGTTTTTATTTTATAATAGATACGATTGGAGGTTTTGATATGATTACAAATAAAACCAACGGAGGAAAGGTGTTTACCTGGACTCAGCTTCTCGGATTTGAAAAAAGTGATCCCGACAAGGGAGTTAAAAGATTTCTTGAACAGACAGGCTTTGTGCCCGACGGAGTGTATGCCCTTGTGCATCACGCCGACTTTGTTCATACATACAGAGGAATGGAAGAGGAATACATTCTCCCTGCCGACAACTGTGCATACTTTGGTATACCCTTTAATGCGGAAAGACAGCGTCAGGAGTGGACAAACCACGACGTCCGTGCACTGGCAACAGGACTTAAGGAAGCCGGAAGCGGACTTTACTTTACACTTTTTGCTCATACTCTTGACAACCGCTTTCACAATGAGTGGGTGTATGACCATCCGGAAGTAATTGCACACGCCCGGGGCGGAGTTCGTATGTATCACTACCTCCTTAAGCACTTTGCAGACGGAAGTCTGTATGAAGACTTTTTTATAGATCAGACCTGCCGTGTACTTAAAGACTACAATATGAAAGGTATTCACATAGCCGACTGGTTCCAGACAGTCCGCCTCTGTTATGCGGATTTTTCGGCAGATATGGTAAACCAGTTTACAACCGTCACTGGCATCACCCTCAGCATAGACACGGAGAGTGACGATGCCAAAACCGAAGATGCAAGAGCCGACTTTATATGGGCAAATTACCGCAGGGAATGGATTGAATTTATTGCAAAACGATGGGCACAGTTCTACAAAAAGCTCTGCGACAGGGTTCACACAATCGGATGCGAAGTAAGTGTGCTTGGTATGTACTGCACAGACCCCTTTGAAACCAAATATTGCCTTGGCATTGACCTTGATATGCTATCTGAAGCAGGCGTAGACTATATAACAGAAAACATTTTGCCCTCATCCTGCTTTGCAACAGGTGATGATACTCCCCTTTACTTCCACCGCTATATGGCAATAGCACCTCTCACGGCGGCACACGTCAGGAAAAGCCACCTCGTATCCATGCTGGGACTTCAGGATGCCACCGAGGAATGGGATATGATGCACCATTTGCCCTGCCTTCACGAAAGAGATTTGTATACTATGATGGCATATCAGCTCCAAACACACGCAGGGGCAAAACGTTGTCTGGAGGGATATCTTCTCTGCCTGTGTGACGGAATTAAGAGAGAGGACTGGATAAAGGAACACCGCCTTTTGGAAATCGGTATGTCTGCTAATGTGGAAGAAAGCCTTTCTCCCGTTATGCTGTGGTCAGATACCGCATATGACAATATGCTTTCCGAGTATATAGAAACAAGGAGAATCACCCCGTTTAAGCTATTCTATGAGCTTGGAAAATCCGGTGCCATGCTTGGCGGTGCAGTGCGGAGCGAGGACATCGATAGCTTTTCGGGAAGTCTTGTGGTTCCCGATTTTGATATGCTGTCCGAAGAGGAACGAAAAAAAGTTGCCACGTTCAAAGGCAAAATGCTAATAACTGCAAAAAAAGGCTTCAATGTGGAGAACTACGGAATAAAGCCAAGTCTCACATTTGAGGATAAATTCAGCAATTTTCCGCTTTGTGCCTATCTTGTAAACGGGGAAATATCTACCGAGGAAAAAGAAAAAATCGCCGCACTTTTAAGTGCCGACGACGGAAAAGAAAATCTTAAAGATATTAAAAATCTCAAGGAATTGGATTGCACGGTTCTTTCGGATACCCTGATATATGCCAAGGTTACACAGGGATTTTTTGATGCACTGGCTCTTGCTGTACTCTCTGTTTCCAAAGACACGGTTCAGTGCGATGTACCCTATCTTGCATACAAGCTCAAAAACGGAAATATCCGTCTTTATATTTTCAATACCGAGCTTCTTCGATACAAGAGAGCCTACACGGACGTGTATGTACCCGTTGCGGATACAAAAATTGTATCGGACTTCCCCGTGCTTTCGGTACGGTACAGTCCCGGAGCAAAAAATCAGTTTATATACTTCTACGACCACACCGAAAAACGAAGCAAACAGAATTTTGAAATCAAGCTTCAGCCGGGTGGCGTAAGTATAGTGGATATTATAATTGATTATCAAGGGGTACGGCGTACCCCTTAAACCCCGCTTTTCCACGATGAAAATATATTTAATAAATTCATATTATAATCCGAATACTTTAAGCACAATTCCGCACAAAACACCGATACCGTAAAGCAGTGCAAGAATAAACAAATTTTCTCTTATGTTTTTGTTTCGTCTGAAAAGAAGAAGTATGCCAACCCCTGCACCGGAGCAAAGGCCTGCCACAAGCGAGCCAAAAGACAGAACACCGGAAATGTAGCTTTCCGTAAGGAGCACCGATGCGGCACAGTTGGGAATAAGTCCTATAAGCGATGCTACAAAAGGCTGAAAAAGAGAGTCCTTGAGAAGATATCCCGAAAGATTTTCTTCACCTACTGCTTCCACTGCAAAGGTAAAGATTATGTTGGCAATGAGCACAAAAATAAATATCTTTACCGTGTGCTTTAGTGCAGACCTCAGCACACCGCCCTCACAGCTTTCGCAGTTGCCGTGAAAATGTTCGTGATGATGAGTGTGCGTGCATATGTTGGTGTTTGCTTTTTTATGCAGAAAATCGATGATAAGTCCAAAAATCACAGCAAAAGCTATCTTGATACCTATAAGTTCCAGAGCAGTCTGTGCCATATCAGGGTGAGAGAGTATGATAGGAACGGCTTCATCACTTGTAGCAATAAATATGGCTATAAGTGTTCCCAAGGTTATTGCCCCACGCGAGAACATATCTGCGGCAATAACCGAAAATCCGCACTGGGGAATACTGCCCAGAAGTGCCCCGTAGAGAGTACCCTTTCTGCCTGCTTTCATAAGTATATGACTTATGGCAGTATTGGTTTTGTGTTCAAAATACTCTATAACAAGATATATAATAAATATAAATGGCATTATGCTGATTGTATCTTTTATTATGTGTTCCAAAAAATGCATATAATCACCTCTTACTGTGGATATTATATAGCTAATCAAAAACTTTGTCAATGAACAAAGGCGGAAAAAAGTCTGTT
>JAZQBI010000176.1:0-17022 GCA_045545635.1 Clostridia bacterium
CATTTCCTTAACATAAAGAAATTAAAAAAGGCTTGGGAATACCCAAGAATAAAATCAAATTATCGTAAGTGGATAACCACTTACTGTGCTTGCTATTTAGTTAAAAATAGCAGGCAGAAAAATTTGATTTTGTGTTAATGGATATCCATTGGCTATGCTTGCTATTATATAGTTTTTAATTACTTAACGGAAAGAATTGGATAGAAATGAAAAAGCTGCAAAAGGACTACAACTATGTTACAAAATACAAAATTAGCAGTACCACATATAAGAATATCTCCCCCACAAAAGAAAATTTCGCAAGACTATTTCTAATCTTGCGGAAAATACTTCCTTATTAACCCCATACTTTAGGTGGGTTCCTTTTTGTTTCGGTTTTTTTCTCTGTTTCGGGTTTTTTATTGAAAAGCCGTACTGTTTATGATAGAATGACAGCATCAAATTATACGAGGAGGAACATTTATGCCATTTGATAAGAATTTTGCATGGGGAGTGGCAACCGCTTCCTATCAGATAGAAGGAGCATACAACGAGGACGGCAAGGGACTCAGCATATGGGATGTGTATTGCAAGGAAAAGGGACGGATATTCGGTGAGCACACAGGTGAGGTTGCCTGCGACCACTACCACAGATATAAGGACGACGTAAAGCTTATGAAGGACCTTGGAATAAAGTCATACAGATTCTCCATAAGCTGGAGCAGAATTTTCCCCAAGGGAACAGGCGAAGTAAACGAAAAGGGTGTCAAATTCTATTCCGACCTTATAGATGAGCTTATTGCAAACGGCATTGAGCCATATGTTACACTTTTTCACTGGGATCTGCCTTACGAGCTTCACAAAAAAGGTGGCTGGCTTAATGCTGAGAGTGTTGACTGGTTTGCAGAGTATGCCGCCAAGGTTTCCGAGCTTTATTCCGACAGGGTTAAGTATTTTATAACCTTCAACGAACCTCAGTGCTTCATCGGTATGGGTTATAATACTGCCGACCACGCTCCGGGACTTAAGATGACAAGAAGAGATATTTTTGAGATGTGTCACAATGTGTTTAAGGCTCACGGTGCCGCAGTAATTGCTCTTAGGAAGAACGCAAAGCAGGATATCAAGGTGGGCTATGCTCCAACTGCCAGTATGCACTACCCCTCCACGGATTCTCCCGAGGATATTGAGGCGGCTCGTCAGGAGTTCTTTAAGTGCCCGTCACTTGATGATAACATATGCTGGAATGCGGCATGGTTCAGCGATCCCGTTATGCTGGGCAAATATCCCGAGGACGGTCTGGAAATGTACAAGGATTATCTGCCGGAAATTACCAAAGAGGATATGGAGCTTATAAGTCAGCCATTGGATTTCTATGCTCAGAACATATACAACGGCTGGGAAATAAGAAGAAATTCCGACGGAAGCAATGAATATGTAAAGAGAAAGGACGGATATGCCGTAACTGCGGCAATGGGCCCCATAACACCAAGAGCTATGCAGTGGGGAATAAGATTTTTGCAGGAGAGATACAAGCTTCCTATATACATAACCGAAAACGGTATGCCTGCTCACGATGTTGTTTCTCTGGACGGCAAGGTGCACGATCCCAACAGAATAGATTTTCTTAACAGATACTTTGATGAAATGGAAAAGGCTGTAGATACCGGATGTGACGTAAGGGGATACTTCCTCTGGTCACTTATGGATAATTTTGAGTGGAAAAACGGATATTCACAGCGTTTTGGAATAGTGTATGTGGATTACGAAACTCAGGAAAGAATAGTCAAGGATTCCGGCTGGTGGTACCGTGATTGGATAGAAGAGCACACCAAATGAAAATTGTTGCATAACATTGGTATCTTTTCTTGCTTTTTGTTTCAATGTGTGTTACAATAAGGTATATTTTGTAAATAGATTGGAGATTTTTGTATGGACATTTTTGCATTTGCACTGTACTTTGTGGCTATGGTTGCCATAGGTGTATTTTTCTTCTTTAAGTCCAAGGCGACTACAGAAAAGGATTACTTCCTTGGCGGAAGAGCTATGGGACCTTGGGTTACTGCTATGAGTGCTCAGGCATCGGATATGAGTGCCTGGCTTCTTATGGGACTTCCCGGAAGCATTCTTGCTTTTGGCTTCGGTCAGGCGTGGATTGGTATCGGTCTTGCTATCGGTACTGCGGCAAACTGGATTCTCGTTGCAAAGAGACTCCGTAAGTTTTCAAAGGCTGCAGGGGATTCTATCACACTTCCTCAGTACCTTTCCAACAGATTTGCCAGCAAGGATCACACCTTGAGTATCATCTGTGCAGTGGTATTTCTCATTTGCTTTACCATATATGTTGCATCTGCCTTTGTTGCAGGTACAGATGTATTCACAACACTTGTTCCCTCTCTCACAAGAGGAAATGCAATGCTTATATTTGCCGCTATCGTAATTGTTTACACACTTCTCGGCGGCTTCAATGCAGTTTGCTGGACAGACTTCTTCCAGGGACTTCTTATGATTGCGGCACTGCTTATTGTTCCCATTGTTATAGGTCTTGGCAATAACCTCGATGTTACTGCTCTCGACACTGTATACGAGGGACCCAATGGCGAAAAGTTTGCTTTCGTTGCCAACTTCTTCAGTGCTACTCCTCAGGACATCCTTTCCGGTCTCGGCTGGGGATTGGGTTACTTCGGTATGCCTCACATCATTGTAAGATTTATGGCTATCGAAAAGCCTTCAATGGTTAAGAAATCTGCAACCGTTGCTATTATCTGGGTTGTACTCTCTCTCGGAGCTACCATCCTTATTGCATACTTTGGCAGAATGTTTGTCTACGACAACGGTGTTGACCTTTCCAAGGATCTCCTTGCAAACGGTCAGCAGTCATTGATATTTGTTAAGCTTGCAAGATATGTATTCCCGGCATTTATTGCAGGACTCCTTCTTGCAGCTATTATAGCGGCTTCAATGTCTACTGCGGACTCCCAGCTTCTTGTTGCGGCATCCTCCTTTACCAGCGACCTCTACAAGCCCCTTATCCGCAAGAACGCTTCCAATAAGGAAATCCTCTGGGTTAGCCGTATTGTAGTTCTTGCTATCTCCGTTGTTGCTTTCTTTATTGCAAGCAGCGAGGGCGAAGCGGCTCAGGCTATTATGGATCTTGTTTCCAATGCTTGGGGTATCTTTGGTGCGGCATTCGGTCCCGCAGTTTTATTCTCGCTTTTCTGGAAGAGATTTACATACAAGGGTGCTGTTGCAGGTATCATAGTCGGTGCTCTTGTTGACATGGTATGGCTCTGGGCACCTGTTGCAGGAGGTATGACACTTACTGCAGCCACAGGAATATACGAAATAATTCCCGGATTTATTATCGGCGGTATTGCAGCAGTTATTGTAACTCTCATAGATAAAGAGCCCGGTGCTGAGGTTGCGGCAATCTACGAGAGAGCTACAGATAACTCCATAGATGACTGATATGAAAAAAGAAACAACAAGAAAAAATCCATTTTTAATCTGGGGACTGAGAACCTTAAGTGCGGTAATTATAGCCTTTGCGGTGAGTATGTTCTTTACCCCCAACAAAATTGTAAACGGCGGAGTGTCGGGTATTGCCACCATTCTTCATTACACCTTTGGCTTTCCCACCGGTGTGAGCTTTGCGGTTATTAACTGTGCACTTCTCCTTGTGGGTATCAAAATTCTTGGTAAGGAATTTGTGGTAACAACTCTGTATATCTCCATTGTGCTTTCTGTACTGGTTGATATATTTGCGGCATATCTTCCGCCTATAGAAATTGACCTTATGCTTGCCGCCCTCTTTGGTGCGGTGATATACGGTATGGGACTTGGCATTGCTTTTGCCACCGGTGCATCCAGCGGCGGAACGGACATACTGGGAAGAATACTGCAGGCTTTCTCCCCCAATTTTCCAATTGGCAAGGTTCTTCTTGCAGTGGACGGGATTATAATTGCTGTTTCACTTGTAGTGTTTAAAGAGGTTAATCTTACCTGCTACGGCATTATTGCACTCTTTGTTTCCACAACGGCAATCGATTGGCTTATTGCAAAGCTCAACCTTTCACGAATTGCCTTTGTAATAACAACTAAAGGTGACGAAATTGCAAGCAAGCTTGTAGAAAAGTCTTCAAGAGGTGTTACTCTTATAGATGTTAAGGGTGCCTATACCAAAGATGACAGAAAAATGCTTTTCTGTGCACTGAAAGACAGTGAAATGGATAAGTTTCAAAAAAGAATTCTCTCCATTGACGAAAATGCTTTCGTCGTATTTGGAGAATCCCAGAAGATTATGGGTAACGGATTCTATCTATATAAATAATATGTAATGTAAAGGGGGACCACAATGGTCCCCTTTGTGCATTCTGTTTTCTTTGCATTTAAACTGATATTCTGCGGGGATACTGCGTACCCCCACACCCCCGCTTTTCCGCTACAAAATACGGGGAAATCAAAAATATAAAAGGCAAAACTGTAACGAACGCTGTGGAGGGAGCAATTTTTGCTCCTTGTCCTCGCTAAACGGCAAATGCATAATGGAACTGATTTATTGCATTTGCCGTTTTCGTCAGTTTTGCCTTTTCTCTTTTTGCTTTTTATCCCCCGTATTTTTAATGCGGAATATAAAGTTACTGATTATGGAAATGTATTTTTGAAAAATGGATATGGTGGAAGTATTTATTGTCTTTGATAACTGGCATAAAAATATGCTCATTAATATAAAAAAATATTGATTTTAAAACCCGAAAGAGATATAATAAGCTTACCACATACTATAATTGAATACTTGAAATTAGATATTTTTTAAAATATCTTCTTTCTGTTATCCATTTATGGGTGTTATACAATCTTGGTTTTTGTAAAAAACGCAGGCTTTAATATGGATTGTATAATATTCATATTCGATTATAGTGTGTGGTAACATGAGATCTGAAGCCTCGTTTTTATGCGTGGTACAGGTTTCTGTTACCACGCTTTTTTGTTGGTGTTTTTTGGTGCATCGTAAACGTTGCACCCTACAATCCAATTATCCATAATTTTCAAAACACATTTCCATAATCAGTAGCTAGAAATTCCGCATTAATAATATGGGGCGTGGGGGTACGCAGTATACCCACAGAGCGGATGCATGAAGGGGACTGCACAAGTCCCCTTCGTAAAAGATTTTACGCCAATTCCAACGCTTTCACAAGCATCTTTTCCACATTGGGATATATCGAATCAAAATCCGTTATCGGCAGTGGGTTATCGCCCCTGCCGATTTCTATTGTATATCCGGGGCGGTTGTAGTAGGAGATGAACCAGTCCTTGTAGCCTGCAAATCCTGAAGCATAGGGAGTAATGGCTTTTGTATATCCGCTGACTGATGCAAGCTCATCGGCTATTTCTTCGCTTCGGGGAGGAAGAAAGTCAAGATATTTCCAGTAAATCACCTCTCCTTGAGTGTGGAGGGAAACTGTGAGTATGTAGTCTTCTTTCACGGACAGATTGTACACCCCTCTGCTTTCCGGCTCGGATAGGGGAGATGCCCCCACAAAATCTCTGGGTGCAGGAGTGGTATATCCTTGAGAATACTTTATTTCCTTTGCTCTCTCCCACATGGCGGGATAGTTAAGATTAAGGTCAGTTCCCTTGATATTGGCTTTCCAGCCGGAGGGAAAGCTGATATTGGGATAGGAGGAGGCGATGTTTCTTGCATCAATATAGTAGGGTGAATCGGAAGAAATTGCACCCGTAACAAGGTCCATCCCATCGGGATTTACAAGGGGCATAATACTAAGTGTTGTGCTTCCAAAGAGAGTCTCTGCACTTACCGATGCAATGCTTCCTCCTGCGGTGAGGGCTTTCAGATACTCTTCGGCAAATTTAAGAAGTACGGGAGTTGTAATCCACTCGTTTGCATGGTGGGTTGCGTTATAGAATACTTTTTTGTTGCCGGAGCCTATTTTAATGAGTGTAAGTTCCTTTCCCATTACGGATTCTCCGGCACTTTCTGTTGTTATAAAGGGATACCGTGCTTTTAGTCCGTCAGTAATAAGACCTGTAAGCTCATAGGAATAGTCAACATTTGTCGGTACAACATCAAATCCCAGAGGGACAGTCACATTGGCTCCCGGCACAAAGGCGGAAAGATAGGGATTTGCAATCCGTATTGCATCGGGGGTAGTTCCGTAATCACGGGCAAGACTATCTATGGTCTGACCTTCGCTAAGGCTCACAGTGGTATACCCTGTGAGATATGGCATAAGCTCTCCGTAGGTGACCTCGCCGGCAATACCGTCAGCGCTTATTCCCACACTGTTTTGAAAGGCTACCAGTGCTCTGTGCACACTCTCGTCAAAGGTATTTTTGATTCCTCCTGCACTGTAGCCTGCTCTGCCAAGTGCCAGGGTAAGCTGTTGTACTCCGATGCCCTCATCACCCATTTTCAGAACTTTCATAACATAACCTCATTTCGTATTTTTTACTATGTATATGTAGAGGATGAGGTTAAGTTTACTACTGTTAAACTTTTTTGAAATTTAGAAGCAAAAAAATAATTTGCCCAAAATTTATGGTTTACATAATATTAAATTTTTGAGAACTTTTTAATGGGAAAATGAAAAATTCCCCCTATAAAAAATAAAAAATTCACACCAAAAAAATAACCTGCTACACCAAAATTTCAAATTTGTCAAGAGCAAATTTTATAAAAAACCCAAAAAATTTTAAAGTGCTGAAAGTCAGGTTTTAAGTGGGTTTAATCCACATATCCACAAAGTTATCCACAAAAAAAGCCCTTTTGTGGACGAAATTTTTTTTAAAAAAAGCAAAAAATTTTTTTAAATTTTATTGGGTTACATAATATTTTATTTAACAATTTTGTAATAACTTTTTTCGTTGAATTTTTGAATTTTTTCCCGAAAAAGCTTTGTTCAAAAAACCTGAACTTTTTTAAAAAATGCCTCTCAAAACCGCATAAACACTGGCTTTTGCGGCTTATGACCAAAAAATGGTTATAAAAGACGGGCAAAATACGGCAATTTGTGCAATCTTAAAAATTTATGAAAATATTTTAAATTTCCACTTGACAAAATTCAGTTTGTGGGTTATAATGCACTCGAAAGGTCAAAGAAAGTCAAAGTCAAAAAACTTAAAGGAGGCGTTTATATTGAAGATAAGTGATTCCATAGAGAGCTTTATTATGGAACTTCTCGGCTCCCGTTCCAGTGTGGAGCTCAAGAGAAATGAGCTTGCCGCATATTTTAACTGTGTGCCCTCCCAGATAAATTATGTTATACAAACAAGATTTACAACCGAAAGAGGCTACACGGTGGAAAGCCGCAGAGGCGGAGGTGGATATGTCAAGATTACCCGTGTGGAGCTTTCCAATTCAAATCTTATAGAACATATATTGAATAGTATAGGTCCCACCGTGGATATAATGACAGTGGAAGCCATACTTAACACCCTCTATGTCAACGGCATAATTGATGCCGACAGGGTGCAGATTATAATGACTGCCTGCTCCGGTGCAGCACTTTCCGCCATTTCCGACGGAAACCTGCGGGGCAGGGTGAGGGCAGATATTTTCAAAAACTTGCTTTTACTTTTTGCATAATAGGGAGGTAAAAATTATGTTATGTACAAACTGCAATTCAAATAATGCAACATTTCACTACAAGCAGATTAAGGGCGGCAATATGACAGAGGTTCACCTTTGCAGCGAATGTGCTCATGCTCTGGGCTACATATCCAAGAGCGAAAGTATATTTGATATCGGGGGACTGCTCAATGATTTTATTGCACCCCCAAAGAGTGCTGCGATCAAAACTGCCGCCCAGTGCCCAAACTGCGGTACCACTTATGGAGAATTCAGGCGTACGGGACTTCTGGGATGTGACGGATGCTATGATGCCTTTGGTGCGGTTGTAGAAAGCTCACTTTCCAGAATTCAGCCATCTACCACTCACAAGGGTTCCCTTGGCGGTGCTGACGGCAAAAAGATAGAAAAGAAAAATGAACTTGCCGCATGCAAGGCAGAGCTCCAGAAGGCAATCCTTGAGGAGCGATATGAGGATGCCGCAGTTCTGCGTGACAAAATAAAGAAGATGGAGGTGGAGGAAAATGGCTAAATGGTATGAGGATTCAGGGTTTCAAAGCGATATTGTTCTCAGCACAAGAATACGCCTTGCCCGAAATTTCAAGGGAATACCCTTCCCCGGCAAGATAAGTCCCGAGGATGCCGCAAGGGTTGTGAATATTGCGGAAAAAGCCCTTGAGGGTACCAATCTCGATTTCAGCCGTGTTGATATACCCACTGCATCAAAGACGGAAAAGGACAAATTAATAGAAAAGAGATTCATAAGCCCAAACCTTGCAACCCAGAAAAAAAGCTCTGCAGTGTTTATAAGCCGTGATGAGAGCATCAGTGTTATGGTCAACGAAGAGGACCACATCCGAATGCAGACGATTTTTGCAGGCTTTGAGTGTCAGAAGGCATATGAGGTCATATCCGGCCTTGACAAATGCATATCGGAAAAAACAGACTATGCCGTTCATCAGAAATACGGCTACCTTACAAGCTGTCTCACCAATGTGGGCACGGGCATGAGGATATCCTGCATGATGCACCTGCCTGCAATATGCAAGGCAAATATGGCAGACAACCTCTTTGCCGCACTGGCAAAGCTTGGTGTTACCGTAAGGGGAATGTATGGCGAAGGCTCCAAGGCTTCCGGCTATATTTTTCAGATTTCCAATCAGACAACTCTCGGTATAAGCGAAACTGAGATAGTTGACAGGTTAAACAGTGTGGTAAACGAGCTTATCGCCAAGGAGAGATCTCTGCGTAAGACAATATACAAGCAGGATGAAGCCGCACTTGAGGACAAAATAATGCGCTCCTTCGGAATACTTAAAACCGCAAGGCTCTTATCGGGCAAGGAGATGCTTGAGCTTTTCTCCAACATAAGACAGGGTATATCTCTTGGACTTATAGAGGATGTTGAAGCGAAAACCCTTAACTATCTTATGGTGGAAACCTCCGCCGCACATCTTTCTGACAGGGCAAAGGATGCCAGGGAAAGGGATATATTGAGAGCAAAAATTGTACGAGAAAGGATGGTATAGAATATGGATTCAAGATTTTCGGATATTTCAAGAACAATACTTACACTTGCTCACGACATTGCCGCTGAAATGGGATATAACTATGTGGGCACGGAGCATATTGTGGCGGCTATTATAAAGGATGCAACTTGCGATACAGCCGCTGATATTGAAAGCTGCGGTATAACATACGAGGCTTTTTGTGCAAAAATCTCCGAGTACACACGTCCCACCGGTGCAGTTACTCCGGGTAAACCGCTACCCATTACTCCCCGTACAAAGCTTATACTGGAAATAAGCTTTAACGAGGCAAAGAAAGCAGGAGACCTTCTCATAGAGCCGGAGCATATTTTTTCTGCTATCATCCGTGAGGGGCAGAGTGTTGCGGCAAAGATACTAAGGGAGCTTGGCTTTGATGTGGCATCAATGGGAGCAAATGTCTCCCAATCGGGAAGCTCTCAGCCAAAGGGAAAGGGCGATGCAAAGAACCTTGAAAAATTTGCAACAGACCTCACACGACTTGCCCGTGAGGGAAAGTTTGATCCCATAATAGGCAGAGACAAGGAGATAGAAAGAGTAATACAGATTCTGTCCCGAAGAACAAAAAACAACCCCTGTCTTATCGGTGAGCCGGGCGTTGGTAAAACTGCCGTGGCAGAGGGACTGGCTTCTCGCATAGCCGAGGGCAGAATTCCCGAAATACTAAAGGACAAAAAGCTCTACAGTCTTGACCTTTCCGGTATGATTGCAGGTACAAAATACCGTGGTGAATTTGAGGAGCGTATCAAATCCGCACTGGACGATGTAAAGAAGAACAAGGATATTATCCTCTTTATAGACGAGGTACACACACTTGTGGGTGCAGGTGCGGCAGAGGGTGCCATGGATGCGGCAAACATCTTAAAGCCCATGCTGGCGAGGGGCGAGCTTCAGCTTATCGGTGCTACAACTCTTGACGAATACCGCAAGAATATCGAAAAGGATGCGGCACTTGAACGCCGTTTCCAGCCTATAAATGTAGGCGAGCCTACTGTGGACGAGACTATTGAAATACTAAAGGGAATACGGGAAAAGTACGAAAGCCACCACGGGGTTACCATTACCGACGGTGCACTTTCCGCCGCCGCAAAGCTTTCTGACAGATATATAAGTGACAGATTTCTTCCTGACAAGGCAATAGACCTCATAGACGAGGCATCCTCCAAAATCCGCATGAAGGCATTTACTGCTCCCCCCGACATAAAGGATATTGAGGACAGACTCAGCCTTGTTGGTTCCCAAAAGAGAGACGCGGTGGAAAATCAGGATTTTGAAGTCGCTGCAAAGCTTCGTGACGAAGAAGAAAAGATAAAGGCAGAGCTTGAAGAAAAGAAAGCCGAGTGGGGCAAGACCAACTCCGGACTTTGCGTTACCGAGGACGAAATCTGCGATGTAATAACCGACTGGACCTCCATACCTGTCCGCAAGATTGCAGGCGAGGAAGAGGAAAGACTCAAGAATATGGAGAAAATCATTCACGAAAGAGTCGTAGGTCAGGACGAGGCGGTGGTTGCAGTTTCCAAAGCCATAAGGAGAGGAAGAACAGGACTTAAGGACCCCAAGCGTCCCACAGGCTCATTTATTTTCCTTGGCCCAACAGGTGTAGGAAAGACCGAGCTGTGCAAGGCACTTGCCGAGGCGGTGTTTGGTGACGAAAATGCAGTAATCCGCATTGATATGAGTGAATATATGGATAAGCACAATGTTTCCCGTCTTGTTGGTTCACCTCCCGGATTTGTAGGCTACGAGGAGGGGGGACAGCTTACGGAAAAGGTACGCAGAAAGCCATATTCCGTAGTTCTCTTTGACGAAATAGAAAAAGCTCATCCCGATGTGTTCAACATTCTTTTGCAGATACTTGAGGACGGCATACTCACCGACTCTCAGGGCAGAAGAGTGGACTTTAAAAACACGGTTATCATAATGACCTCAAATGTGGGTGCGAGACTCATTACCGAAAAAGCAAAAATGTCCCTTGGCTTTGGCTCCTCAGACGGAGGCTCCGATGCAGACTACGAGGCTACAAAGTCCAGAGTTATAGGGGAGCTTAAAGAGGTGTTCCGCCCTGAGCTTATCAACAGAATAGACGAAATTATTGTGTTCCGTAAGCTTTCAAGCGAGGAGATAAAGGAGATTGCAACAATTATGCTCTCCTCCCTTAGAAAGAGAATGGAAGCTCTCGGCTACAATGTTGAGTTTACTCCTGAGCTTACAAACCACCTTGCTGAGGCAGGCTATGACGATATCTACGGTGCAAGGCCTCTCCGACGGGCAATACAGTCTGAGGTTGAGGACTTTCTGGCAGATGCAATCCTTGGAGGAGATATTAAGGATAAGGAAGTTATTACCGTGGATTATGTTGAGGGACAAGTGAAGATAAGGTAGTATTGTGGGGATACTGCGTAGCCCCACACCCCCGCTTTTCCGGTGTAAAATACATTATTAATTACGAAGGGGAACTCCGCGTTCCCCTTCGTGCATCCCCTGCTCTCCGCTGTGAAATATACAGGAAAATCAAAATCAAAAATCCAATTCTTGTCCGAACGCTCCGGAGGAGGCGGTTTCCGCCTCTTGTCCTCGCTAAACGGCAAATGCATAAGGGAACTTATATATTGCATTTGCCGTTTTCGGAAGAATTGGATTTTTCTCTTTGATTTTTTAATCCTGCATATTTCAATGCGGAATTTAAAGCTACTGATTATGGAAATGTATTTTGGAAATAGTGTAAATGTGAAAAGTTTTATATTTGAGGTATTATTCTTTTAAAATTTAGGGGTGATATACAAGTTGACTTTTCTATATATAGAGTGTATAATTACAATGTATAATGAATTTTTATGCATAGGTGATAACACATGAAAAACATTGCAATTATAACTAACATAAAAAAAGATACAGATTTTACATATACGGACAAGATTAAAAAGCTTCTGGGAGATAGCTGTAACATTAAGGTAGCATCCGACAAAGCTGACTACGAGAGTGTGATAACAGGCTCCGATGTGGTCATTGTTCTGGGCGGTGACGGCACCATACTTACCTGTGCTTCCGTTGCGGCGGAAAACGGTGTGCCGATTCTGGGAATAAACTTAGGAACTCTCGGTTTTCTTGCCGAGGTGGAAAAATCCGAGGCAGAGTATGCGGTGTCCTGTCTTATGGACGGTACATACACAGTGGAGGAGCGCCTTATGCTTCGTGCAAAGGTAATTCGAAACGGTGAAACGGTGTACACCAACACTGCACTCAATGATTTTGTAGTGTCCCGTTCCTCTTTCCGCAGAATGATATCCACCGATGTATATGTCGGGGACAGCCTTGCGGCAAGCTTCGACGGAGACGGACTTATTGTTGCCACTCCCACGGGAAGCACCGGCTACAACCTTAGTGCAGGGGGACCAATAATAGATACGGAGCTTTCCGCTTCCATAATAACACCCATTTGCCCCCACAGTAATTTTTCTTCATCGGTGGTGGTGCCGGGGGATAAGTCGGTAAAAATTTGTCTGAAGGACTGCTTTTCCAGACATTCAATGCTTACTACCGACGGTCAGCACGGATTTGAGCTTGATTCCAGTGACGAGATTACGATAGAGGCAACAGAGACAAAGGCAAAGCTTATCAAGGTACACAGGAGAAATCTCTACGATGTGATGGCACTCAAAAATATCACAGGAAGGCAGGTATGATTAATGACAAAGGCAGACAGACACAGAAAAATACTTGAACTTATATCGGAAAGGGTAGTTTCCACCCAGACCGATCTTACAAATCTTCTTATTGCTGAGGGTTTTGATGTGACTCAGGCAACAACATCAAGAGATTTGCAGGAGTTGCGTATCATCAAGGTGCTTTTGAGTGACGGCACATACAAATACACAGTTCCCAAGGAGGGCGACGCCGACATTAACGGCAAGCTTCGCAAAATTTTGGGGGAATGTCTTCTAAATGCCGATTATGCGGTGAATATAGTTGTACTGAAAACAATAACAGGTGCGGCACAGGCGGTGGCTTTTGCACTGGAATCCATAGAAGATGACGATGTTGTAGGCTCAATAGCAGGGGACGATACCATTATGATTGTAGTCCGCAGTGAGAGAGATGCAAAAATGCTCTGTAACAAGCTAAAAAAATATGTTCAGTAGGAGTTAAAATCATATGCTAAGGTCCCTTTCCATAAAGAATATAGCAGTTATAGAAAAAGTGAATATAGATTTTTTCGGGGGCTTCAACATCCTTACGGGAGAGACGGGAGCAGGTAAGTCAATCATTATCGACTCCATAAATCTCCTGAAAGGTCAGCGTGTCCGCAAGAACATTATCCGTACAGGAGAGGAAAAGGCGAGAGTTGACGGAATTTTTGAAATTACCGATGAGCAGAGGGAATTTATTTCCGAGGAAATCGGAATAGATGCGGATAATGAGATTATGATTTCCCGTGAAATCAGTCTTGACGGCAAGAACATCTGCAGAATAGACGGTACACCCGTAACTCTGGCAATGCTCAAATCCCTTGGGGACAAGCTTGTGGATATCCACGGTCAGCACGACACCACGGGACTGATATCCGCCAAAACCCACATAGGTCTTCTGGATAACTACGGCGGAGACGAAATAGGCTCTCTTAAGAGTAAATACAAAGAAATCCATAAGGAATACCTTTCGGTAAAACGGGAAATTGAGGATACAGATACCGACGAAAAAGAAGCGGAAAGACGGATGGAGCTTCTTCGCTATCAGATAGAGGAAATAGAAATGTCGGGCATATTCCCCGGCGAGGATGATGAGCTTGAAGAAAGAAGAACAGTGCTCAAAAATTCCTACAAAATAGCCTCAGCCACCACAAAGGCATACGGTGCACTCTACGAGGGAGAGGACAGGGGCAGTGCCTACGATATGCTCTGGACGGCAATCAAGGCAATTGAACCTATATCCGATCTGGATAAAGCTCTGTCGGAAGCATACAATTCATTAAACGAAGCCAGCGATATAATAAGCCAAAATGCAAGATTCTTAAAAGACTACTGCGACGATGTAGAGTCTACATCAGGTGAGCTTGACGGCATTGAGGAAAGGCTGGAGGAAATAGATACATTAAAGCGAAAATACGGTCAGGACATAGATGCAGTACTAAGGAAAAAGGAAGATATGCAAAACGAGCTTGACTCCATAAGCCATAGCGGAGAAAAGCTAAAGGAACTGGAAAAACGTCTTGCTAATCTGGAGGAAAAGCGTCGGGATGCGGCACAGAAGCTAACCTGTGCACGAAAGAAATATGCCAAGGTTCTTTGCCAAAAGGTTGCCATGTCCCTTACGGAGCTTTGTATGCCAAAGGTGCAGTTTGACACGGGCTTTAAGGAGGCATCCTACAATGCAAACGGAGCAGATGATGTGGAATTTCTCATATCTGCCAACGCAGGAGAGAGTATGAGACCTCTTGCGGAGATTGCTTCGGGCGGAGAGCTTTCCCGTATTATGCTTGCCATAAAGGGAGTTCTTGCAGATTGCGACGAGGAAAAGCTTCTCATATTTGATGAAGTAGATACAGGTGTAAGCGGAGCGGCGGCACAGAGCATAGGAGAAAAGCTGTGGAAAACCTCAAGGTTTTCTCAGGTTATATGCATAACCCATCTTCCTCAGGTTGCCGCAATGGCGGACAATCATTACCGAATAGAAAAAAAGGTGGAGGATGACCGCACAAAAACAACGGTATGCCTGCTGGACGAGGAAGAGAGAATAAACGAAACAGCAAGGGCACTTGGCGGTGCTGATATTACCGATGCCGCAAGGGAAAATGCCCGTGAACTGATAAAAATTGCAAAAGACCTTAAAAAGTGAGGAAAATGAAAATGGAAAACAAAAGACGTGACAAACACAACTACTATCTGGATATAGCAGAAACAGTGCTGGAAAGGGGAACCTGCCTCAGACGTAACTACGGAACGATAATCGTAAATAACGACGAAATTGTGTCCACGGGTTACACCGGTGCTCCCAGAGACAGAAAGAACTGTCTTGACCTTGGCTTTTGTATGAGAGAAAAGCTCAATATCCCAAGAGGGGAGCGCTATGAGCTTTGCCGCAGTGTACACAGCGAGGCAAATGCAATAATAAGTGCATCCCGAAAGGAGATGCTTGGAGCCACAATGTATCTTGTAGGTAAGGACTATGTAACCAAGGAGCTTGTGGAAAATGCCAGCTCCTGTGCAATGTGCAAGCGTATGATAATAAACGCAGGAATTGCAAAGGTGGTAGTGCGTCTCACTCACGATGAGTTCAAGGTTATAGATGTAGACGAATGGATAGAAAATGACGACTCCCTAAACGGTGAATTTGGATATTGATGATTATGCTTTTTGATACACACGCACACTTAAATGATGACAGATTCAGCGAGGACAGAGACTCTGTCCTTCTTTCCCTTGGAAAAAACGGAGTGGGAGCATATTGCGAAATAGGCTATGATATGGAAAGCTCGGAGAGGGCGGCACTTCTTTCGGAAAAATATGACTTTGTGTATGGGGCAGTGGGGGTTCATCCTCACGACTCCAAGGATATGACCGAGGAGGATATCCCCCGCTTAAGAGAACTTCTTCACCGCCCCAAGGTTGTAGCTCTGGGGGAAATCGGTCTTGACTACTACTATGACAATTCCGACAGACCAACTCAAAGGATTTGGTTTGCCCGTCAGCTTGATATTGCCAAAGAGGAGAATATGCCCGTGGTAATACACAGCCGTGACGCTATGGCAGACACCATAGATATCCTCAAATCCAACGGAAGCGGAGACGGAATAATCCACTGCTATTCGGGAAGCAAAGAGAGTGCAAAGATACTGCTTAATATGGGGTATTACATATCCTTTGCAGGTCCTGTCACCTTTAAGAACGCCCGTGAGGCGCTGGAGGTTATAGCCTATGTGCCTATGGACAGACTTCTTATAGAAACCGACAGCCCCTACCTTGCACCCGTTCCATACCGTGGCAAACGCAACTGCCCCGTCTATGTTGCCGAGGTTGCAAAAAAGGTTGCGGAAATCAAGGGAATCACCTTTGAAGAAGTGGCAGAGATAACCTTTGCCAATGCAAAAAAAGTTTACGCAATAGATTGACAACATACAATATAAGGTGTAAAATACCAATATAAACAGAGCAGATATTGCGCGTCAAGTGTCAGAGGATGGGAGTAGAGCCTCTGAACGAAACAGTTTTGCTGTGCGGTGCAATACTTCATCCGCTGTTACACATATTATATTTTTGTAGCAGCCCCTGCTTTGAACTTTCAAGAAAAGGGGATTTTTTTATGTTTAAAAATGCATTGAAATTAAGAAAAATGACGGTAACCGAGCTTTGCAAGGTGGCAATGCTTGTGGCAATAACTCTGGTGCTTTCCTATATATCGGGATATCTTCGCATCGGAGATTTTGCCAAGTTCAACATAAGCTTCATACCCGTGTATGTGGCAGGTGCGGCATTCGGACCTGTGATTTCGGGAGTTGTGGCGGCTATGGCGGATGTCATTTCCTTTATATCCAACCCTACGGGAGCCTTTGTGCCGGTGTTTACCATACTTGAATTTGTAAACGGATTTCTGTTTGGCTTGTTCCTCTTCCGTGAGGAAAAGAAAACAAAGAAAATATTTGTGCTTATGGTACTTGCCTGTGTGCTCCTGCAGACGGCGGTAAACCTTTTTGTAAGAACATATTTCCTTTCCGAGCTTTACTATGGGGGCAAGTTTATGGTGGTGTTTACACCACGTATCCTTACCACAACCCTTATGGGTGCATTGAAGCTTGCGGTTCTGATAGCTCTGGAGCCGTTTTTGAATATGTTTATTAAGGCACTCAGGGAAAAGTAAATAGCATTTGAGCTGGGTGTAAATTAATTCGTGAGGATCAATTTACATCCA
>JAZQBI010000177.1:0-8832 GCA_045545635.1 Clostridia bacterium
AGAATATTTCATCAGCAGTCTGAAATCAGATTTAATGTATTACTATTGGGCTAAGTTCGAGTGGGAAGTAGGAATTACTCCGCCGTTTTCAAATAAGGACGAAGCTGAACTTAAAGTTGATGTTTTTGTGCAGGTGTTTAATAATTGGCACATTTTTTCAGAATACACATGGCATAAGTTATCTGAAAATAAAGGCAAAAAAAAATAAGCCCACCGAGAAATAAATCCCGATGGGCCGTAGTTAAAAGGTATTAAACTTTCTTGAGGTAAGTGCTGCAACAGAAACCGGTATAAGTAACCTTGTTGTATGTAAACTGAACATACAGCCATTTAACACCGGAAACTGTAGTGTAGTAACCGTAGCACTGCACCTTTGTGTTTTTAGGAATTGCAACCATCAATGCCTTGTTTGTACCGGCACCGCTACGAACATTGAGTCCATCAGTAGCTGTGACCTTGTATGTACCTGCGAGAGACTTTGAGAAACTCTTTGCAGGGTCTTTTGCCTTCTTTGTGGTTGCTGTCGTTGTAGCCGGCTTCGTTGTTGTTGAGGTCGCAGGTTTTGTCGTAGTAGTTGAGGCGGTGAGCTGTGCATTTACCTCCTTGGCGATCTGACCGTGAAGGTTGTAAAGGTAATCGCCGGGGCAGGACTTGTTTGCAAACCATCTGTGAACGGTCATATTCTGCTTGGATACCTGACCGATGAGGGACTTGTCTCCCTTCCACAGGAGCTTTTTGATGCCGTTACGCTTACAGATATCTACAAGTAATTTGATTAAGGATTTGTAAGCCTTTTCTGTGATTCTGTAAGGATGATAGGTGTCCGAAGCTACCTCAATGGTGATAGCTCTGTTGTCGTTTGATGCAGAAGATGTACACCAACTGCGGTCTTTTTCTTCTACATAAAGTCCGATTCTACCATCCTTATCAACACCGTAGTTTGAAGATGCCTGATAGGAGCTGTTTGCAAAAATACTGCCGAGGGTTTCGGCTGTTACCTGACCTACCACACAATGAATTGAAATGGTGTCAATCTTGTGGTTTCTAGGACTGTTTCTGTTAGGTGAAATTCTCTTGTAATTTACGAGTGAGCTGTTTGTGTATGCCATAATTATTCCTCCTTTGTTTTGTTAATCTCAGGTAAACCTGCGATAGATGTGAGTAAAGATAAAATGCCTGCAAGCAAGGAAGCCGAGCCAACTGCAATCCAATTGACTTCTTCCATCGCTGCAGACACACCGAGAGAAGCGACCGCTGTTTGTGCAACGGTTTTGAGGGCTCTAATGCCAGCACATTTCGCCCAAGTTAAAAAGTTTTCTTTCATTAAGCACCTGTCCTTTCGATTTCATTTGGTGGGATTTTAGGCAAATCTCGAAGCTCATTCATCAGACCTAACACAAAAGAGTTACCCTCTTCTCTTTCATAAATCGAGTATCTCTTTTCAAGGCAATCAAGGGAATAATCATCAATCCAACCTACTTCATACACAAAATGGTGGTGTTGTTCTGTTATATAGGCCTTGATAGCCTCTCGGTCTGACTCAATGAGCATCGCAATCTGCCTGTTTATATTTTCAAACCCTCTATCGACAACCTCTTTTTCTTGATAGAACTTATTAAGGTCCTCGATGTCCTCCTGCATTTTTTCCTTTTCCTTTTTGGACGCAAGGCTTTTGTTTGAGATTTTTGAGAACCTCTCCTTGAACCAGTCCTTTATGGATAAGGCTTCCTTGATGGCGAGAACAAGCAGGACAAGAAAAATAAGGATGTCAGTAAGAGAGTAGTTGCTGAATAGAGCTTCCATGGGTTATTCCTCCTGTGGTACGATGGGGTCTGTGATTGTAGGAGTATCACCCCAAATAGAAAAGACTGCATCTGCGTACTCTTTGGGTAAGGTTTCGGAGATTTTCTCTCGTCCTACCGGGGAGTTCGCAAAACACAGTCTAGTTCTCTCTAGTTCATACAGAGTGCCGTTGATAGTTGCGGAGTCGACCTTAAGCACATTTACTGTGTGTTGAGTCAACTGCTCAAGAGTGTATTCAGTTTTGATTTGTGTTGCCATAATGAACCTCCTATTTACATTTATAGATTAAGGTGAAGCTGATGGTTGTACCGGGCATTAGTGAATTATGAATGTCTCGGATTTCAAGAACAGAAATGTTATCGAGAGTGCCGGTAGCGATTGAGAAGAAGTTGTTACCGCTTATTGCAAGTGTTGTGCTTGATTTCAGGGAGGCTACAGGTAGGGAGTAATACACAACACCCCAACCTTGAATGCATTGAGCTGTGCCTCGTAATATGCACATATCTCCAATGATGCTGTAATTACCTGTTAGCGAGTATCCCTGCGAGGCATCTGTGTACCAAGCGTTGTTTTGCTGTACGGTGCCATATTCAATGTCAGCTTTTTTAGCTAGTTTTTGAGCCACCTCCAAGAACGCAGCCTCAACATTTTTTGCTAAATAGTTATCGCCCTCATCTGCGAGCGTTGTATCTTTAGCGGTATATCGACACAAACTCCTCCAAGGTTCCCAATCATCATCAGCGTAAATTCCGTCTGTTGTACACCAAATGCCTCTAAAATCGATGTTGTTATAATTGAGTCTTATCTGCATTAGATGAGCCTCTGTGTCGGGTTTCAGAACAATAACCACTTGATGTGTACCTGAAAAAGAGTCAAGCTGATAAATTCCCGGCGTGGTTAATGAGTTGTAAGTCTCGGTGCCGAAGGAAGTGCTTGTGATTTGAGTTACAGGCATAGACAGATATTTTGCAATAATATCTGTGGAAAAAAGCGATGTGTCGTTAATGGCACCGTCAGGGATTTTAGAACAGAGTTGGAAGGTTTGCTCTGTGAGATTTACACGCCATAAAAGACCGGTGGATGTGTTGATAAGATACAGGCAATTTATTGATGGGTTGCCGATACCAATACAGTTTCCTGTTTGAATGTCGTTTGACATATAGCCAATAAAAGTGCTGACATAGTAAATCGTTTTAGTTTTGACTTCTATGTCTTTGATAACACCCCAATTGTCAACTGTTCCAAGGTCAACAAAATCAGCCTTGCCTTGTATGTACGAGAGAAACTCTGCAGAAAGGTGCGTAGCACTCACAGCTCCATTAGCGATTTTGGGTGAGGTTATAGAGTTAGGCTCAATCTTATCTTCCTTAACAGCATATGTTAAGATTTTATCGGCAGAAATAGAGCCGTCAGCGAGTTTGTCTTTAGTAACGGAACCATCAGAGAGCTTATCAGTTGTAACTGAACCGCCAGCGAGTTTGTCTGTTGTAACTGCTTTAGCAGCAAGTTTGCCTGTAGTAACGGCACCCGTTGCAATTTTAACGGCGGTAACTGCATTATTCGCAATGTCAGCAGTTTTAACCGGAAACTTATTCTTTAGCTCTGACATACCCTCCTCGATGTCTTGAAGTTTTGTGCCAAGAGTTGTCTTGCTAAAATCGATGTAAACGCTGCCATCAAGGGCGGACTTTTCAACGATAAGTTTAAGAGTCTGTGTGAAAAGGACGGTGTTGCCTTCTATAAATTTAATGTCGATTTTTAGAACACCATTAAGGGCCGTCATATTTTCGGTGATTGGCACATACACGATGTTGCCGTCAATAGTGGCCGTTGCCTCGGCTTCGGCAAGATAGTTTGAGATGGTGGCATCATACTTGGCAGTTACATTTGAAAGCGATTGAGCCGTTCCGTTTTTTGTTATGGTTACTGCCAATTTAACGCTGTTTTTATCTCCCTGATGCAGTTTAATAACTTTTGTGGGGGTAACCCTGCACAGGTCGATGATTAGTGAATGTTCAAGGTTCACTGTATATACCTCCTTTTATTAAGTATGATGTCTGCTACTGTGATTGTTGGAGTTCCTATAACGAGGCTTTCCCAACGCTCAAGTAAGGCATCATAGGTCGCTTCGACTATTTTTGCTCTTGCTTTTGTACCAAAATTATCGAGGATAACCTCGACAGTATCACATAAGCTAACGCTAGCCATATCATCGAGGATTGGTCTAAAAGATACAGAAATACTTAATGAAGGTTCACCTAACCGATTAACTGCCGCATAGTTTTTCGCATATTCAGTCATAGCTGTTTGTACTTCGCTGTATCCTTCACCTTTGTCCCCGACCTCGTATGATTCCAAGAAGTCCGTGCAATCGCACATATAGACTTTTGTATACTTTGAATACGAATTTTCAATCTCAATAAGCGGAGCAAAAAAGTTGATTTTTTTGTTTCCATTTGAAACTTTACCGTAAGGTAAAACATGCGAGTAGGTGGATTCACAAGACTCAACCTGTGATGCATCAGACACATTCTGCCCGTAGCGGATTTGAAATGAGCTGATACTACCACGCTCACGGTTAAAAGAAATATTGAGGTTATCCCAATGATACTCACCGTTCCATAAATCAGTAAACGCTCCTTCTTTACCGCCGAGAATATTACCGAGAGTTTCCGGGCTATCTAAACCGATAGAGAAGTTTGCTTTTGTTGTTATATCAGAAGTGAAAGTAAATGGGATGTCAGAAGTTATATATTCGTTTTTGAGTAGCTCCCAAGCTTCAAGAGGGGTACAGCTAACAACGGTTTTATTACCCTCGGTTGTTAGGTCACCTTCAGAACAGATCTGAAAACACAGATTTTTGATGTGTTTTGCTTCAACCTTAATAAAACCATCAATGGTACGAGTGGTTTTTTGAATTTCAAACAACTGCATATCATCGGTGGGGTTGGGTTTAACTCCTATCAAACGCTGTGACAAAATCATCTCTGCACAGTCGTCATTGACGGTTGTTTCCATTGTCAGCGTGTATGCTCCGTTTCGTACTTCTTTAACTTCACATTTAGTACAGCGATTAAGCGTGCCTAAAAAGGTGTAATTGAAGTCGGAAGTGGAGAGTTCATCGTAGAGTTTTGGTAGCACTATAAGCACCTCCATCTAGGAGCAATACTCATTGTTTCTACAGGGTTACTGCTAGTCAGCTTTATAATCGACTTTGTGGGGCCAAGCTCACAAGGAACCTCACCATCCACATACTTAAGAACACGGCCTTGATTGTTTTCGACAGTTATTCTTCGGTTTTCTACATCAATTACAAAGTAGCAGTATTTTTCACCCCAATTAAAGGTGTATGAAAAGTCTTTTGTGATTCGGACTCCATCAAGGGTAGTTGTGACCTGAACTGCAATTGTGCCAGACATAGCTCCTGTGGTGAGGAGTTTGAACTTGAAATAAGGTAGAGCCGAAGCTCCGAAGGGGTTAAATAACGATACCCCTGCGTAACCCTCTTCTCGTGTGTAAGAAACCATTTCTTGACCTGATTTCAGGTACCAATATGGCTTTCTAGAAAACTTAAGCTTTGCCGTGTTAAGGGTACGCATATCACGATTAACCTCTGCTAAATTCATAAGTACGGCTTCGGTATACATATCGTTATGGTCTGTATCCTCAAATGTATGGTATCCGTGGAGATAGGCAAAGCTGTTTACAAAGCGAGCTGCTTTTTCTTCTACAGGAAAGTTTTTCCTACCTATGAGAGAAACCTCACGAGTGAACTCAACATTTAAGTATCGTCCGTTGTCTATGTAGTCACTACCGTCTCTTCCCGGAATATCGACCATAGAACAATCTCGCTCGGCTATCTCAATAGGTGGAGTTTCGGTGCTTATTACACCAAGCTCGCTTATCCAGTTATCTCCAAACTTGAAATTATATCTGCTCATTATGCATAAGCACCTCCCTTAATCATGATGTCAGACACTATAATGTCAGACACTCTATGTGCGATGTTTTCAATATCATCGCCGTTGTTAATAGTTACATTGCCAAATGAAAAAGTGTTGTTAAATGTAGGTGTTGTAGTTCTTCCGAATCCGCCACCTGCGGTAAGGTTTGTGTTGCCCATTACTGAAGCATTTACCTGTGCCTCAAAGTCACTAGGTACGGCTTTGCTGATATCCGCTGCAATACTTGAGTAATCTATACCGCCCGGACTGAAATTGACATTTGAGATGTCTTTTGCCAAATCCTCGGCAGCATTTACAGCAGTTGAACCTTCGTCTGTGATACCTTTTGCAAGACCTAAAACGAGGTTCTTACCAACGACATCCCTGAACTTTTTAGAAGGTGATGCGATGCCAAAGAATCCAAGCACGCCGTCCCATAAGTCACCAAGCCAACCCGATACCTTATCCCACAACCAAGAGGCTGCGTTTTTAATACCGTTCCACAAACCCTCTACGATGTTTTTGCCGACCTCGACAATCTTACCTAAACCTGAAAGCAGAGCCTTCACGATAGAAGTTATAATCGTTGGTACAGCTTTTATAAGCGATGCGATGATTTGGGGAAGATTTGTGACCAGTCCCATCACGAGCTGTATGCAGCCAGAAACGAGCTGAGGAATACAGCCTAAAAGTGCAGAAATAAGAGTAGAAATAATACTCGGTAATGCATTCAAAATGCCGGCAATAATCTCCGGTAAATGGAGCAAAAGTTGGCTCACTAAATCTACAAGACCTGTTATCAATTGAGGTAACAGACTTAAGAGTGTAGTTAGCAAAGACGAAATTACTGTCGGCAGGGCGGTAAGCAAGCCTTGTATAATTTGCGGAAGTGCAGAAACAATGCCTAGGACTATCTGAATAAGACCTTGGATTAACTGCGGTAGGAAATCAACAAGAGCCTGAATAAGTACAGGAAGTTGCTCGACAACTGCAGTAACGATTGTATTTATGAGTTCAGGTAGCAGTTCCACAATGGTTTCTATAAGAGACGGTAGAGCTTCCACAATACCGGTAATCAAGGCTAAAATTCCTTCGAGAATCACAGGCAGTAATTCTATAACGGCTGCGATTATAGTTTCGATGAGTGTGGGTAACATTTCAACTATGGCGGTGATGATATCGGGAAGTGCCTGACAAAGCATATTTATCAGGGATACAACTCCATCTATCAAAATCGGCAAAGCTGTTATTATCGCATTCACTATCGTTGAGATAAGCTCTGGAATTTTTTGTATTAGCATTGGGATAGCATCGAGAATACCTTGTATGAGACCAAGGATTATCTGTACACCGGCATCTATGAGCAATCCTAGGTTGTTTAATATCGCATCAACCACGCCTAGCAAAGCCTCAATAATAGTGGGAATAAGCGTTGGTAAAGCCGAGGCTATGCCGGATAGTAAAGTTGAAACGACCTGCATTGCTGTATCTACAAGCAATGGTAAATTTTCTAGAATTGAGGACACCAACTGTAACACAAGCTGTAAAGCACCGTCTGCAATTTGAGGCAAGGCCGATATAAGACTTTCTAGGAAAGTAACAATTATCGAGCTTGCAGCAGAAACTATGCTCGGTAAGTTACCAACTACACCTTGTATTAAAGAATCGATTATCAGCGGAGCTATTTCAGCTACAGCACCGATAAGAGTCATCAATATATCAACAACTCTTGGAAATATACCCTGCAAAGAGTCTACAAGTTCTTGTGTACCTTTTTGGATTTTATCCTTTGCATCTTTGCCACCCACGAGCATATCGGAAAGACCATACATTATTTGAGAAAACCCCGGTAAAAGCTCGCCAACAAGGTTATTCTTAACACCGGTGAAAGTACGACTTAAGGTGTCGAGCGAATCTCTAAAGCCGGCAGATGCTTTTACTGCGTCTTCCGACATAACAAAACCGAGTTCGTTTGCAGCATCTTTTAATTGCTGTGTGGCTTCTACGGACTGGTTGAACAGAGGGGTAAGGTTCTGTCCACTTTTGCCGAAGAGGTCGTTAGCGAGTGCAGCTCGTTCCGTTGAGTCTTCCATACCTTGCATACCCTTGATGACGGCATCGAAAACCTCTTCACGGGACATAGTGCTTAAGTCGCTCATAGAAAGACCGAGCTTTTCAAATCTCGCTACTGCGGAGTCACTTCCGTTTTTAGCATCATCAAGCTGATTTGTGAGTGTTTTAAGACCTGTTGTCATTGAGGTGATTTCAACACCTGATTGTCCTAAAACATAGTCCCATTCCTGATAGGCTGTGCTACTCAAACCGAGTCGCTGTGAAACTTTATCGACCTCGTCACCTGCAAGCGATGTGTCGTTTGCCATATCCCACAGCTTTTTACCTGTGGCTACTGCAGCGGTGCCGATAGCAGCGACAGACGCTCCTATTGCTGCACCTACACCTTTAAGCACACCGCCGACCTTCTTGAATTTTTCACTAGCGGAGTCCGTTTGCTTTGCTGATTCTTCGACCTCATTTCCGAATTTGTCAACGCTTCTTCTTGCATCGTCATATTCTTCAGAGGCTTTATCGATAGCATCGTTATTGTTTTTTACTTCTCGCTCCATCTTGTTTAACGCTGCTTGAGCATTGTTAAGCTGTATCTGCCATTGCTGTGTTCGTCTGTCGTTTTCACCAAACGAAGATGCGGCGTTTTCCAAGGCGGATTTTAATACTTCGACCTTTTCCTTCTGTGCCTGAATCTGCTTGTTGAGAACTTCATTCCTAGCAGTTAAGGCACCGACAGATTTATCGTTTTTATCAAATTCAGAGGACACAACCTTCATTTCGGAACCTAGTACCTTAAAGGTTTGATTGATTTCAGCGATGGATTTCTTAAACTCCTTCTCGCCTTCAAGTCCGATTTTCAGACCAAAATTATCAGCCATGTGTCCACCTCCTTAAATGCCATCAGGGATAATGTCATCGATAAACACTTCTTGTTTAGGCTTGGCCATACGGTTGAATTGTTTATGACATTCCCATAAATCTAGGAGTAAACCAAAAGGCATAAGCCACACCTCATCCA
>JAZQBI010000178.1:0-7111 GCA_045545635.1 Clostridia bacterium
ACAATTGCTTCGAGTGCGTTGTAATCTTCAGGATATTCGCCGTTTTCAACCCATTTACCGAGCATGTTACAAAGTATTCTGCGGAAATACTCGTGTCTGGGATAAGAAACAAAACTTCTTGAATCAGTAAGCATACCAACAAATTTGCCGAGTACACCCAAGTTTGCAAGCGCCTGCATCTGTGCTTCCATTCCGTCACGGTTATCATTAAACCACCATCCTGAACCAAACTGGATTTTGGATGCGGCAGGTCCCTGCTGGAAGTTACCGAGCATTGTACCCAAAACATAGTTATCCTTGGGATTTAATGTATAAAGTATCGTTTTGGGAAGAATGTTTTCAAAATCGAGATGTCCCATAAATGCAGAGAGCTTTTCTGCAATACAGAGGTCATTGATGGAATCAAAACCTGTGTCCGGACCGAGCTTTTCAAACATTCTTTTGTTGTTGTTACGAAGTGCACCGATGTGAAGCTGCATTGTCCAGTCAAATTCAACATAATTACGGGCACATCTTGCAAGAACAGCGGTTTTGAAGATGTCAACCTCTTCCTGTGTTAAGTCTTTTCCTGACATTTTCTTGTCAAACACAGCTTTTGCATCACCAACGGCAAATGGCACGTATTCAAGTGCGTGGTCAGAAAGACGGCATCCGTTATCGTGGAAAAATTTGATTCTCTCATCTATCCAAAGCATAAGTGAATCAAAGCTTTCTATTGAGTTCGCCTCAACATACGGGATGAAATCAGCTTTATCAATATTGGAAAGCTTATCGGGACGGAATGTAGGAAGAACCTTAGTCTCAAAGCCCTCGTTCTTTAACTGCTGATGGTATCTCAGATCATCGGCAGGATCATCTGTTGTGCATATAATTTCCACATTTGATCTCTTTATAAGTGACTTTGCCGAAAAGCTTTCGTCCTTGAGACAGTCATTAACCTTATCCCAAATCATTTTGGCACTTGATTCGTTGAGAGGTTCATCAATATCAAAATATCTTTTTAATTCGAGAGCAGTCCAATGATACAAGGGATTGCCAATGAGATATGGCATAACTTTTGCAAATCCCTGCCACTTTGTGTAACCGTCTATAGAACCCGTTATGTACTCCTCATCTATACCGAAAGAACGCATCTGACGCCACTTGTAGTGGTCACCGCCAAGAAACAGGTCATAGGCATCCTTGAATCTGTAATCATCTGCAATCATCTTTGGTACAAGATGACAGTGATAGTCAACAATCGGCATATCTTTTGCAAAATCATCAAAAAGCTTCTGTCCTACCTTGTTTGTAATCATAAAGCTGTCGTTAATTATTCCCATTACTTATATCCCCCTAGTATCCTAAATTTTCATTTACAATTATAACATTAACTCTATCCTTTATCCGCTGCACAGACATTACCGTGTAATTACAGCATATTCTGTCCGGACTTGAGCATCCGTCGCAAAAATAAGCATTTTCATCATCAGCGGTAACACATTTGCCCGTTGATGCACAATAGGTTTCCTTCTTAAGCCGCACACAATTTGGCGGTGCGGCATCTCTTTTCACTCTATCGGATGCATCAAGAATGTTATCAACAATTTTGTTTACTCCAACAATAACAATAACTTTTTTGGGGCCAAAAAGCATAGCGGCAACTCTGTTCGAATTCCCGTCCACATTGTATAGTTCTCCATTTACAGTTACGGCATTGGAGCTTGTGAAATATGCATCAGCCAAAAATGTTTTACGATATATTTCCATGATATCATCGGGAGAAAGTCCCGGTTTGGAACGGTCAAGATAGTTGTATTTTCCGCTATTGAATTCATCAATAAGTCCGAGTTGGCTTAATGTGACAGAACCACCGTGAGATATGGTATCTCCTTCACTGATAAGGCTCAGTGCAATTTCAACAGCATCTTTGGATGTTTCTGCATAAAAAGCATTCATGTTGTTTTTTTTAAGTGCATCCATTGTATTCTTTATTTTTTCGTTCACCAAAACACCGCCTTTTATTACTTTATTGTTTTTATTTTAACACTTTAGTCTTATGTTTACAAGAGGTATTATTACAATTTATCATTTTTGGGGGTTACACCGTATTCAGCAATATATGCTCTGTAAAAAGAAGAATAATTATTAAATCCTGCACTTTCTGCAGCATCACTTATGGCAGCAGAGCCGCTTTTTATAATTTCTCTGGCATATGCCAATCTTTTCTTTGTGATGTACTGATACACAGTAAGTCCGGTAGCCGAAGGGAAAATATGACAAAGATGATACTTGGAAATAAAAAACTTTTTTTCTATGTCCGAAAGGCTTATGTCATTGGTATAATTCTTATTTATATATTCTATAACCTGCTTTAGTTGGGCATTCCCAACAGATGTTCCGGCAATGGATTTCGTATTATTGATAAGATGAAGCATCTCTATAATAATACTTTTAACAATTGCACTGTCCTTGTTTTTAAAATTATCCGAATATTTTTTTATTCGCATTACGGCGTCGTATATACCTTCTGTGCGAACTGTTTTTGCGTCAATTTTGTTACCTATGTGATTCAGAGGATTTGCAAATTGCTCGTGATATTCGGGACACTCATTCAAAAAGAACTCAGGTAAAATATTAAAGACAATTCTGTGATACCGTGTACCTGAATTGTGATAAACTCTATGCAACTGGTTCTTTCGGATTATTATTATATCACCGCTTTCCAGATCATAGGAATTTTCCTCAATAATAAACCTGCTGTCGCCTTCCATAAAAAGATATATTTCGTAATCATCGTGAACATGAAGCTGAAAATTTTTGTTTGAAGGATTGTCAGTTATATTTTCAAAAATTCCGTAAAGCATCTTCGTTCACCCCCTGTACATTCATCTGGGTTCAAGTCCTTCTTCAAATATTCTGATCATCTCTCTTGTGAGACTTATGCCATCATCCTTTGCAGGTAAATCTGACCTGTGATACCACTGTGCCATTGACAGTTCGTTTTCATCTATGGTGATACCATCGTCGCCGTCAAGGTCGCAAAAAAAGCCCATAAGCACATTTCCGTCTATTCCCCATGGTTGACTTTTGTAATAACGAATATTTTTTACTTTTAATCCAACCTCTTCCATGACCTCTCTGGCAACCGTCTCCTCAAGGGTTTCTCCTATTTCTGTATATCCCGCAAGAAGTGCATAACGGGAGTAATTGCATCCTGCATATTTACTAAGAATAATCTTGTCGCCGTTTGTCACAGCAATAATAACGGCAGGAGATATTTTGGGGAAAATCATATTGCCGCATTCCGGACAGCGAAGCATACGCTCCTTATTGTCGTGAATGGTTTTTGTACCACACTGACCGCAAAAGCGGTTTCTGGTGTACCATGTATAAAGATGAAATGCTGTCATCACAGCAAAACAAATCTCTTTTGATTTAAGTTGTCTGAGAGTCGCAAGCGACTCATACTGATATAAATCTCCGGATATATCTGATCCGATATACAAAAAATGTTTTTCCCCTTGTAATGAAAAAAGATATTGAAGCTTACTTTTTTCGGTAGTAATATCCTCCACTGTTGGGAGAAAAAGAAAATCATTTTTGTCGCGGCGGATGAGTATTTCTCTGTTTTTAAAGACATGTACTTTATCTTTCGGAGATGGAGTTTCAAATTTAAATTGATTTTCTAGTTTTCCTGTTTCTAAATCCTGAAGCATCGTAAACCTCGCTTGATAATCTTATTTAGTCCGATTGATTGCTACAAGTGAACTAATGCACAAAAGGTATGGATAAAATAACAAAGGTATGATTTCCAGTGCAGAAATTTGCGTTCCCAATGATGAAACAGCAGAAAGTGCAACAAGCATCTGTGCACCATACGGCAGGATAGCCTGAAACACACAGGAAAAAGTATCCAGAATCGATGCTGTTTTTCTTGGGGAGATACCATAATCTCTTGCGATTTCAGCTGCGATTGGATTTGCCATAACTATAGCTACTGTATTATTGGCAGTAGCTATATCCAACAATCCCACAAGGATACCTATGCCAATCTGTCCACCTTTTTTTCCATGGAAGACTTTTTTAATACCTGTAAGAATTGCATCAAAACCGCCATATTCACGAATAAGTGCACAAATCGCTGAAACGAGAATAGTAACAATAATTGTTTCAAACATTCCGGAAGCTCCGGATCCCATATTCGAAAGAAGAGCCGTAGGTGCTGTACCTCCGGTGAGAAGCATTATTGCAGAACCGGAAACAATGCCGATTAGAAGTACAATAAATACATTTACTCCCAAAACACCGCCAAGCAATACAAGTATGTACGGTATTATCTGAATTAAATTGTATTCTTTGATAACTGCACCGCTAATCTCGGTTTTTAAAGACATTATAACAAGAATAATCAATGTAAGTATTGCCGCAGGCAGTGCAATAAAGAAGTTTTCTTTAAACTTGTCATTCATTCTGCACCCCTGACCGTTACAGGCAGCGATTGTTGTGTCTGAAATAAACGAAAGGTTATCACCAAACATTGAACCTCCGATTACTGTCGCAACACAAATGGCCATATCAAAGCCGGAAGCCTTGGAAACAGCCACCGCAATAGGTGTCAAAAGAGTGATAGTTCCAACAGACGTTCCCATTGCAAGTGATACAAAGCAGCTTACTGCGAAAAGAACAATAACAGCAAATTGAGCAGGAATCACTGACAACATAAAATATGCCACACTCTCTGCGCTTTCTCTTCCGACAACTCCGACAAAAATTCCTGCCTCAAGAAATATAAGAATCATCGTGAATATGTTTTTGTCGCCTACACCCTGACCCATAATTTCAAGCTTTTTGTCAAGGTTTAATGTCTTGTTTTGAATACATGCCACAAGTAGTGCAAACAAAAAAGCAACGACAATCGGAATGTTGTAGAATCCCATAGGTATTTTCAGAACATACTCAAACAGAATTCCCAGCCCCAAGTATGTTATCAAAAACACCCCTATAGGCAGTAATGCTTTTATATTACCGTTTTTATTCAAATTCATTTCTACACATCCTTAATTTTGAAAATTATTCAACAACAATAAGTGCAATAAAGGTAAGCATCTCATCGCCTGTATTTTTTACAGAGTGTCCCTGCCCTGATGGAGTAAATGAAACCATACCGGGAACTATATCCACCTTAGTACCGTTATCGTTGTAAATACCTTTTCCGGAAAGGAAAAAGAATGTTTCGCTCTCACCTACATGCATATGAAAATCAACTTCCTCACCGGGTTTGACCTGAATCAGGGAGTAGAGCCTGACCTTGGGATCCCATGCATCAAAATCTGCAAGGTTTGTTTTGAGCATTTTTTCCTTGCCTTCGTTATTCAATTTTGTCTGTGTTTTAAGCTGATATAGCATTTTATACATAAGTATTTCTCCTTATATTAACATTTTAAAATTATTATATCAGCTTAAAGCAATTTTTTCAATAGAATATACACTTTTATTTAATAATTGTTAAAATATTGCAAAAAAGGCAGTACAAACAATCAATGTTTGTACTGCCAAAAAAATAATCAAACTATTTTCTTTTCAAGATATTCCAGAGAAAGTCTTACCATTTCATCACCGATTTCGGTGCTGGCTTCTGCCGCACTCTTTGTAAACCAGTGATCGATATCTCCCAGTCTGTCGAGTTTAACAGCATCAGGATAGAGAGACATTAGTATGGAACACTCGTATTTACCTGCGTGGTCATATCCTGTAGCATTCTGAACCTCGGTACTCATTGTGGGAATAACCTTGATCCATGAGAAAGGATCATCGCCACCGCCAAGATTTTCATAGTAGCTGGCATAGTTCTCGCTACCCCACCAGCCTCTGCCCTGGGTTTTTTCCAGATAGCGCATTGTTGCACGCTTTGCCGCTTTCATATAGGAAAGCGTCATCGGCATTGGGGTTTCCTGCTCAAACTGATGATGGATAACCACATAGATATTGCGGAGGCCTGCATCTAACATATTCATAAAAATCTGGAAAAGATATGCTTCAAAAACATCCTCTTCAATATGTACGGTTCCGCTTGTTTCATCAGCAACAGCATAGCTTGATGGACTGTAATAGATAGTTGGAGCTATCATTATCTCTTTCTTTTCAGCAAGCTTTTTTATAAGACCTTCGGCAACAAGTGTATCGCAGCCGTAAGAGCAATGAGGACCGTGATACTCAACAGTACCGCCGCAGATAACAGTGGGGATTCTGTTTTCCTTAACACGGTTCATTTCTCTCGGAAAACTCATATTGTATTCCATTAAAGACACCTCACTCTGTATAGGCAAGTGTTGTATAGAAAGCAAGGTTTGGCTGTGTGTTATCCAATCTGCCGTACTGTACAACTATCTCGCAATTAGATGTAAGCTTCATCGCATACTGGGTTTCAAAAGGAACCTTGAATCCACACATATCATCAATATTGTTGGTACGGAAGCAACGAACTCTTCCTGCTTTTACGGTCCATTCGATATCTTCGTATGCATCTTTATCAGTAAAGAAAAGCTTTACTTTGATGGTAGCATCTACATCGCTGTCATTTACTATAATTACGGATTCGTGACCTTTTGCAACGCCTTCGCCCTCAGGAGGAAGCTCGCAATCAGGAATAATCCATACTTTTTTTCCTATTTTATTACACATCGAGTTCTATAATTCCTTTCTTAAGGTAGTCGGTCATCTTGTGGCAACCGTCTTTTGTTATTGCAGCGCCGATTTCCCATCTGCATCCAAAACCGTTACCCATAATGAATGTGTCTACCTGGAATGTCATATTTTCTTCAAGCTTGTATGTGGAGTCTGTTTCCATCCAGGGGGGCTCAACCTCGATCATACCTGTTCCGTGGCAAGGTCCGTATACATAGCTATCCTTGAAGCCATTTTCAACATACATATTGTAAAAATTCTTTGCAACATCGCAAGCCATAACTCCGGCTTTAATGTTATCTATTGTCCAGTCGTGAGCCTGCTTACAGAATTCTACAACTCTGCGTCTTTCACCTTCAAGCTTGCCCATTACAACAGGTAAGCCGATTGCAGGTGAATAACCATCGATTTTTGCAGAAAGGTTAAGCTGAACTATATCACCCTT
>JAZQBI010000179.1:0-3469 GCA_045545635.1 Clostridia bacterium
ATTTTTCCTCTCCTTTAATTCTTTTAACAGTGATAAAGGGATATGCGAGAAAAACTAAAAATGAATATATTGAACCCAATACAATTGGCATAGATAAAAACAAGAGCAAAGTGACGCTATACATCGGGTGTCTGGCAATACCATATAAACCTGTAGTAATAACTTTTTGATTTTCTTGCACTTCAATAGTTCGGCTAAGATATGTATTCTCTCTAAGCACTTCTGCATAAAGAATATATGCTGCAAGAAAGATTATCGCACCACCGAATACAATTCCTTTTGGCAGTGCAGACCAACCAAAACGAAATCCTAGCCCTGCGACAATAAAGCCTGCCAAGAACATAAGTCCGCTAAGTTTTACAATCAGACTTTGTTCTTTTTGTTTTTCTTTGGCACTAAGTCGCTTTTTTAATAATTCGGGATTTTTTATCATCATTACAATTCCTGCAAAAAACATGGGTATGAATAAAATCCCCATCAATAACCAACCATTGAAGAACGAAAAAGTACCTGCAGGCAAAAATATCAATACTCCAACCAAAACAACACCTAATAAAAACTTAGAGATTGCTTCTATAAATAATTTTGTCGTCATAACAATTCTCCGTAAAATTCTTGTCTATTCTTTTTTCAACTTATTCCCTTCATATTTTATTTTTTCTTGTATTCGCTTTTCCTTTTAATTACAAAACCAATAATAATTACACCGATCAAAACGCCATAAACAATATATCTTGCATAAGGAGATTCAAGGGGAGGAAGTTTTTCTGTTTTATCGGTCATAAACTGTTGAAGCTTGCCTAAATCAGTAGAGCTGATTTTGTACTTCGGCTTTGCAACAATGCTTAATGACGGATGATTCTCGCCAACCTTTCCGTCGTATGAAACAGATACCGCTTTATCTATTTTATCTGTTTGTGTAACTATATAAAAGTCAAGTCCGGTAACATAATCTGTTAGTTTGATTTCCGTACAGACTATATCTTCGGCAACCTTAAAGAGCTTTTTTCTTTCAATCGTATTAACCTTTGTATCAAGACCGTCAGGATAATAAAATGCGACATCGCTCTCGCTGTCGTCATAACCACCAAGCAGTTCGGACAGAGTTGTTGTTTCTCCGTTTTCTACAACAAGTGCATTATTGAGCCTATCAATTCTATCATGCTCTGCATCCAAATATCTGCCTTCGTTCAGATACTTTTCAAAGCGTTTCCACATATCACCGGTGACATTTTTCAGTTTCAAGGTAGATGTGTCATAGCTTGTAACCTCGAATATGTCTGTCGGATTGTTTTCGTCAAAGTATGTAAACAGATATACATTACCTTCTTTTATGTCAAAGTCACCAATGGTATTGAAGTTATATGCAATTTGCTTTGTTCCGAGTTTCACATCGCCTTTAACTTTCTTAACGGGCGAAAATTCAATGTCAGGCTTTTCCTTATCAGGATGATAATAAACAACCTCGGCAAAGAATATCTGTGCATCATCTGAGTGCAGCAGATCTTCGGGAATGCTTCCTGCAAGAGTAGTTATTGACATTGATAACAACATAATTGTTGTACAAATCAAACTAATTAATTTTTTCATATTGCCGACCTCCTTGTAGGATTTCTCTTAACTTATCCAAAAAGCCTCCTCGCCAAAAGTATTTTCATTGAAATTCCCTGTAACTGTTTTTTCTAACTTTGCCATACAGACACCTCACTCATATTTATTACCTTCGCTATCATAGTAAACTACATCTATTCCGTACTCATCGTTGGTTGGAGCAGGATGGATGAAGATCTCCATACCTTTTGAATTATGTATAATCGGTTTTTGCTTAACACCGTCAAGGGTGTATGTTATCTCTGCATAATCTGTTTTAGCTCCGTTAAACCAAACAATGTCATACCACTGACCACCTATATATGAACTTGTAGTTATTATTCTGTCGTTGTCACGGAAAATACGAGTTTGCAGCTTATATTTTACATTACCTTTTGGCTCAAAAACTGCAAGTCCGCTTTCATCATAGCCGGAGTATACACCGCTTATTATATAGTTATCAATTTTCTGTTCAACAGATATTAACCATAACTTTCCTGTTGACTTTTCTTGCAGTTGTTCTTCGCGGCTTTCAAGCGTAGAGCCATCAGGTATGCTGAAATACTGAATTGCTCCAAAGCCAACAATAAAGGCAAGAATAACTGCAAATATCAAAATCGTTTTTATCATAGTCTTGTGCTTGGCTTGAATTGAACACATAGAGAATTTTTCCTTTCATAAAAAGCACCACAAAATCCAAAACCGCTTAACAGAGCGAAAAATCTATAAACTCTATCATAATCAGTATATCATAGTATTTTAATTATCCACAATGGGTTTGCATAAAATGTAATATTGCTGACAGCTTTTTGTAAATAACTGTAAATTTTGTATTAACAACCTGTTTCCGATTTTTGAATTTTGGCATATTCTTGTTGACAAAATGCGTTTTTTATCATATACTGTGTTCAAACTTTACTAGGAGATGTAACTTTTGAGAGGATTTTTTTACAGATTATCGGATAGCTACAGACGATTTATGATTGGCCGTTACGGCATTGATGAGCTTAATATATTTTTGCTTATTGTATCAATAGCCTGCACTCTTATATCGAGAGCATTTCGTTCACCGATTATCGGTCTTGTTTCCTGGGTACCTCTTCTGTGGCTGTGCTTCAGAATGTATTCCAGAAATATTTCCGGAAGATATGCGGAAAAGGAAAAGTTTCTTGCGCTAAAAAGAAGATTTATGGCGTGGTTTAACATTAGAAAAGATGCATGGAACAATCGCAAAACCCACAAGTATTTCAGGTGCAAAGCGTGCAAAGCCAGTATCAGATTGCCCCGTGGTGTAGGAAAGGTTAAGGTTACTTGCCCGAAATGTAAAAATATTATATTAAAGAAAGCATAAAAAATGCTTGCAATCGTTTTTCCCGATTGCAAGCATTTTTTACTTATGGGTATTTCGGAATGTGTTGGGGGTTTCACCATTCTTTTGCTTAAATATTCGATAAAAGTAACTCATACTCTGGAACCCACACTCAAAGCATATGTCAATTATTGGCTTATTAGTATTTATAAGCAGGTTGGAAGCGTAATTTATCCTTAGTTCATTTATGTATTCACTGATAGATATCGAATAATACTTTTTAAAGCTGCGGCAAAGATGTTCGCGGCTTTTACTACTTAGGGCAATCATCCGGTCTATGCCTTCTGAAAAATTCTGAGGTTTTTTCATATTCTCCGCAAGAGTGGAAAGCCAGGCAGGGGGTACATTGTCGGCGGCTTCGTAGTTTATATTGGAAAAGTATGGAAATATATTTGCAAGTATAACTCTCGTGCGCAGTTTAATTGCATTACTGTCTTTACGGTTTTCGGAATTCAGGTCGTTTATTCGTAATATCAGGTTTTTTGTTTCGTTTTTATTAAGGATTACATG
>JAZQBI010000180.1:0-2896 GCA_045545635.1 Clostridia bacterium
TGACTCTAATTAGTTTTTTACAAACATGAGATAACGCAACACGATGACACTTACCTTCAGAACGTTTCTTAAGGTAATAATCATAAAATTCAGGAGAAAATCTTAAAATAGCCATAGCTGAGTTCATAATAGCGTATCTAAGATGACCAGAACCATGTTTAACCATTTTGCCATTAGATTCTAATGTACCAGATTGGTTTATACTAGGGTCTAGACCAGCAAAAGCTAACATTTTATTTGGATTAGAGAAATTTTTAATATCTCCATATTCAGATAAAATGGTAGCAGCAGATATTTCTCCGATTCCTGGAATGGTAAGCATTCGAGGATTAAGAACTTTGATAATTGTAGAAATTTGTTTGTTTATCGGATCAATTTTATTGTTAAAATCATTGTAGATTGAGACATATGTAGAAATAAGTAAGTCTGTATTTTCATTATAAAATCCTACTGAGTTTTTAGCAAGTTCTTTCAATTGTGCGAATTTAGCATAAGTAAATTTACCATGAGAAAGTTTGCGAATAGACTCGTAATCCTTCATTGCAGCAATATGTTTTGTGTTTGTATATTTTTCTAAAATATATAATAAAGTATTTGAAATCATATTGTTAAAGAACAGATATATCTTGGAAATCACATTAGCATATACTTGAAAATCAAAGGCGAATACAAATATAAAAAAAATTATCTTAAACATAAAGATTTTGAAAACCGCAGTACTGATAACGGAGTATGGGATTTTTATATTCATCATAGAAAACATATACTTTTTACAACGGTATATGATGAAAAGACGATAGAATATTTTAAGTCAAATGGTGTTGAATTTACAGGAGTTATACAATAATTTTTTGTTCTTAACTGTATGTGAGGATATAATTGATTGTGTCTGGAATTTAGAATTTTTTATAATAATTTGGGAGAAAATGTATGAAACCTAAAATTTTAGTAGTTGCTTCCGACGGTTTTGCAAAAAATATTGCACATTTTATGGTAAACACCGATTACGGAAAAGCAATAGCAACTGCAGGCGGACTGCCTGTTGTAGCGTTACACACAAACCTTACAGATGCATATTTTAACATGGCAGATGGTCTGCTTTTAACAGATGGTCCTGAAATTCATCGCGGCAGATATGGTGAATTTTATAGACCTGATGAACAGTTACCCGTTTTAAATCGTGAACGCGAGGAAATGGAGCTGAAGCTATGTGAGATGTTTGCAAAGGCTAAAAAGCCCATTTTAGGGATAGGTCGGGGCATGCAGATTATAAATGTGTTTTTCGGCGGTACACTTTGTGATACTATAGAAGGCTCTGCAAAACACGTAAAAACGGAAGGAAGCAAAACGGAGTTTTTACATCACACTGTTACTTTAGGCAGCAAAAGCTATACAGTAAACAGTGCACACAAAAGCGCCGTTTGTAATCTCGGAGAGAACATAACGGCAACAGCTTTTGCCGAAGATAAAACGATAGAAGCAATCAAACATGCAAATCTACCGGTGTTTGGAGTTCAGTGGCATCCTGAACACGAAAGCGAAGACGATGGAATCAGTACACAAATTTTTGAAAGCTTTATTTCTCTATGCAAGGAGGGCTTAAAGTGAAAAAACCGGTAATACTTCTAACAGGTGGCCCGGCTTATGACCCGTACCTTCATGCAGAAAGCAGAATGCTTAATAAAACCTACACAACTGCAATTGCTGCGGCAGATGGTATCCCGATTATGGATCTTGACAACAATGCACCGAATGATTATTTGGATTTTGCAGATGGTTGCATCTTTACGGGAACACACGAATTTAATCCGGATTCTTTGTATGATATGCAGCCTTTGCAGAGAGACAGAATCGAGCGGGAACACAAAATGATGAGAGCGTTTGCAAAAGCCGGCAAGCCTATTTTGGGAATATGTCAGGGGATGCAGCAGATAAACTGTGCTTTTGGCGGTGATTTGCAGGGTAATTTCAAATTAGAGGGCGGTGTTGAACACTACCTTATATCACACAAAATAAAGACGGCTTCGGGGACTTTGATAAACCGTCTTTTTGGGGATGACTTTTTTGTCAACAGTATCCATAACGTTAAGGTCAAAACACTTGCAGACGGCTTTAAAGTATCAGCAGTATCCCCCGATGGTGTAATCGAAGCATACGAGCACGAAACACTTCCCATTTACTGCTTTCAGTGGCACCCGGAGCGTATGAGAGGAGATTTTCCTGATATGCCATATGGTCCTAACACGGATATCCTTTTTAAAACTTTTGTGGAAATGTGCAGATGATGCAAGCAGCTGAATAGAACGGTAAAGGAGCAAAGTTACATGGGTAAAGGATTTTTAGCAGCGTTTGTTACGCTGGTTGTTGGATTATTGACGATGAGTGTGTTTACGGGAGCAGAAGAAATTGGTGTTGTTGTTTCTATTTCCGTTATGGGCGCATTTATCATTTACTTTCATGAGAAAAAGCAGTAATGTTATATTTTGTCCCTATAGACGACAAAAAGCCCTCCTTGTGTAAAGGAGGGTGGCACACGAAGTGTGGCGGAAGGATTGTTAAGGAAAGAAACAATCCCTCAGTCAGCTACGCTGACAGCTCCCTTTACACAAGGGAGCCTCTGATGCTGGCATCTAGTTTATACAGTCTTTATATGCGGTCTGCGACCGCAAAGAATTGCCTTATGGCATGAATTGAAATCAAAGATTTCATGAATTGAGCCGTTGGCTCATAAATTGCACCTGTCGGTGCATTAAAGACAATTAATTCATAGAGCGATAGCGGATTTATTGCCGAATCACTGATATCTAAAATGTACACTGATTTTGGTAAGCTTGTTGAGCATTGTCAAAATCATAATGTACATTTTTTGGTACATATGATGTGATATGATAAAACA
>JAZQBI010000181.1:0-8045 GCA_045545635.1 Clostridia bacterium
ATCATCAGCATCTGCATCCTCTGCTATATCATCTATAATACCCTGAGCATCATCATCCGAAGAAAATACAAATTCAGTTTCCGTTATTTCGTATATATTCTTTACGCTAATACGAACACCGTAGATGCCTTTGGGGCCTGCAGGTGCCACGGTAAAGGATACTTTTCCGTTATCATCAAGCTTGCCGTGATATACGCAAGCCAATGCACCTTCCAGAATGTCAGCATCTGTCACTGTGTAGCTTCCGTCATTATCCAAGTCGTCGACGGAGCCGGTAGGTTCAAAAACCTGTACTACTACATTTTTTCCTGCAAAGTCCTCTCCGCAGCTTACGGTCAGGGTGGCATTGTCCTTGGTTACTACTGCGTCCAGTGTAACCGCCGCCGAAACCGGAATGCTGAAAAGAAGAGCTAAAGTAACAATCAGTATTATAGTTTTATTTAAAATTTTTCCCATTTTAAGGTTTCTCATTTATTTTTTCTCCATTCGTCGTACTGTTTCTGGATTTCGGCAATCAGCTTTTCCTCGCCTGCTTCCTTTAACTTTTTAACGGCTTTGGGGAATACAACATCAGGATCTGCCGCACCTGTTATAAGTGACGGGAAGAATTCCTGATACACATTATTAATTGCTGTAATCTCAGTTTGAACATTTGCAGGATCAAATACAAAGCCCATAGCAGGAGATTTTATAGCACTATCATCAAATTCCTTGTACTTTTCGTAGATATCGTCGGGTGTACCTTCTATCATACGGAAGATGTACTTATTACCCTGAGGTGAACCGTAGGTTTCAAATCCTGTATCTGCTTTTGTCTCACAGCCCTCGGGAAGCTTATAGAAATCATCACCAACGGCTACCCAGTGCTTACCCTCGATACCGAGTGATGCCATGTTTCGAAGTGTGGGATCGGTATTTAAGAGATTGATAAATGCCATTGCCTTTTCGGGATATTCGCAGTTTGCACCGATTGAGAATCCCATACCGATAACATTCTTTGTACCCATCTTGGGTGCTATAAGGTGAGCAACATCCATTGTATACGGCATAAGGTGTGCTGCATTGTGCTGGTCTATAAGATAAGGAAGTTCCTGCTCGATAGACATAAACTCTCTGCCGGAAATATCACTGTTATTATTAACGGTTGCTATATCCTTACGCATAAAGCCCTTATTGTACCACTTGTGCATAAGCTTGTAGTATTCAAGAGCCTTATCGGTTGTGAACTGGTTAACAATCTTTTTGGGGTCTCCCTCAAGGTCGATAGCTCCGATGGACTGGCCCATAATTGTGTCATACTGCAAAAGGTCATGACCGGAAAGAGTGCTTAAGAATTTGAAGGGATAGATACCGGGTTCCTTCTCATGGATTGTTTCAAGAACAGACTCAAAATCCGCAAGAGTCTTGCACTGCTGAATTTGTTCCTGCAGACCGTACTTTTCTGCCATATCCTTGTTGTAGCGAACAACATGCTCAACAGCGTAGTCCTTGTACATAGGTATGAAGTAGAGTCTGCCGTCAATCTTTGCAGCATCAAGAGCGTAATCGGGAGTGATTTCCTTAAGCTCCTTACCGTGAGTATCAAGAAGCTCAGTAACATCCATAAAGGAACCGTTCTTTACATAGGTATGCATAGTAGAGCCGCCTGTGTAAATAATGTCTGCCTGCTCGTTTGCTGCGAGAATAAGCTGCATCTTCTGATTATACTCAGCGCCAACAATAGATATTCTCTTAACCTTGCAGCCGATTAGAGGCTCAATATACTCATTGATAGCCTGTGTGACCGCTTCGTGGTCAGGGGTTGTGGCACTTCTGTCGTACCAGATGAGTGTGGGGACTTCATCTTCTTTGCTTCCGCCTCCGCATGATGCAAGCGTGAACATAATGCAAATACACATCATAAGAGCCACGATTTTCTTCAAATTTTTCATTTTAAATTTCTCCTTTCTTATTTAACCTCCGTGCTTATTTATATTAAATTCTTATACAGAATATAATTTTTGTTAAAACCATGCGATTACCCTTTAACCGCACCTACAGTAATACCCTTTACAAAGTACTTCTGGAAGAACGGGAAAGCCACTATGATAGGAACAACAACCAGAACTACCAGAGCCATCTTGACAGTCTCACCGGGGATAGACTCCTGTATTGCAAGTGTCTCGGCTACGGAGAGGTCTGTATTGTTTGCAAGGAACTGTATTTCGTTTTCTATACGTTTTAACAGGAGCTGTATCGGGAAAAGTTCCGTCTTAAGAAGAATATAAAGGAAAGCTCTGTTCCAGTCGTTCCAGTAGTTAACTGCAAGGAAAAGCGAAATTGTTGCAATAGATGGCACTGCCATAGGAAGCACTATCTTCCAGTAACAGGTAAACTCTCTTGCACCATCAATTCGTGCCGATTCAATAACCGCAGGGGGAATTGATGTAGACATATAGGTTCTTAGTATCAGAACATACATCGGCGTGCAACATCCGGGAAGAATAAGTGCCCATATTGTATCTCTCAGGTGATATATTGAAGTAAACACTGTATATGTAGCAACCATACCGCCCGAAAACAGCATTGTGAAGTATACTATGAATGTAAACTGTCTCTTCCAGGGAAAGTTTGGTCTGGAAAGTGTATAAGCAAGCATTGTCATTATGATAATACCAAGAACAGTACCTGACACGGTAACAAAAATGGTAACTCCGTAGGAGCGAACAATCTGTGATCCGTTTTTCAATATGTACTCATATGCTGCTGTACTGAATTTGGCAGGAATGAGTCCATAGCCTTGCAAACGCAGTGCGTTGTCATCTGTAAACGATATGGATATTGTAAGCCAGAAAGGAACAATACAAGCTATTGCAAGAAGCGTTGTAATGAATACTGCAAATACTTTAAACAAAGTAGGCATATCGTCTGTTAGTGATTTTTTTCTTTTTAACATTGGCATTTTGTTATGCTCTCCTTTCCTTAAAACATTGCATTTTCGGGACTGATTTTCTTAACAATGGCATTGCTCGATATAACAAGCAGGAAACCTATAATTGATTGATAGAATGCAACGGCAGAAGTTGCACCGAAGTTGGCATTACCGCCGGCGGTGATGCCGTTGTAAACATATGTATCAATTGTAGCGGTGGTGTTAAAAAGCATACCGGAATTCTTTGGCACAAGATAGAACAAGCCAAAATCAGAGTGCATAACTCCTCCTATGTTTATAATGAACATAATGGTAAGAATCGGTATAAGAAGCGGAAGGGTTATGTACCTTATACCCTGTAGCCAGGTTGCTCCGTCTATACGTGCTGCCTCATAGTACTCCGTATCAAAACCTCGTATGTTTGAGTAGTATATGATACTTGAATAACCGACATGCTTCCAAAGGTAACATACGGGAAGTATGAACGGCCAGTACTTAGGCTCAGAATACCAGCTTATGGGTTCCACACCGAATACACCAAGAAGTTTGTTTACGACACCCATATCTGCACTCAGGAGTGTAAATACAAAATAAGAACCTACAACCCATGATATAAAGTGAGGAAAGAGAACTACCGTCTGATTGATGCGGTTTATCTTTCTTTTTCCGAGAGCATCAAACATAATGGCAAAAAGCACGGCAGTTGCCATACCCAAAATAATAAACAAAACATTATACAGGATAGTGTTTCTGGTAATAAGCAGTGCATCGGATGTTTTGAACAGGTATTCAAAATTCTTTAATCCAATCCATTCGCTGCCCCAGATACCCTTGCTGAACTTGTAGTCCTTGAAAGCTATTACAATACCGAACATGGGTACATAGCATATGAGAATAAACCATGCCATACCGGGTATTGACATAAGCAGCAAGGAGATGCTCCTTTTTAAGTCCTTAAAAAATTTCACTATCTTTCTCTCCTTCTTTCATCGGCAAAGTGAGTACAGCTGTAAGTCCTCCGCCATTGGTTGCAAGGTACTCAAGACCTGCTTCTTTGCCATACTTGTTTTTTAATCGTTTGTGAATATTTACAATACCGATTTTCTCGGTATCAAATATACCGTCTTCCCCATTGAGATACAGATTTAATTTTTCTGCATCAAAGCCTGCTCCGTTGTCCTCTATTTTTATTTGAAGAATATCCTCTTTAAAATGAGCGGATATCTTTATACTAAGCGGCTCTCCTTTTCGTCTCATGCCGTGTATTATGCTGTTCTCTACAAGAGGCTGAAGCATAAACTTAGGTACTTTGAGCTTTAATACTTCCTCATCGGCTTCAACAGAAACATTGTAAATTTCTTTTCGGAATTGCTCCTGAAGCTTTATGTAGTTTTTTATAAACTCTATCTCGCTTTTTAAATCTATGATCATCTCCGAGGTGCGGGCACTGTACCTGAAACTATCTGCCAGTGCCGAAGTCATATCGGCTATTTCATCTTCTCCCTTTTTAAGTGCCATCCAGGATATGGAATCCAGTGCATTGTACAGATAATGGGGATTTATCTGCGTCTGTAACATTCTGAATTCGGCCTCCTTTTTTTGTTCACCAAGAACCTGAGCGGTAGAAATCAGCTTTCTTATTCGTTGTGTCATTGAAGTGAATGATTTGTACAAGGTGTCAATTTCTATGACTTTTGAATCAGAAAAAACAGGAACTTCCTCTCCATCTGTTCGGCTGCTTTCCATATAATTCGAAAGTCTTTTTATCGGTCTTACAATTACACCGGAGAGCAGTACCGTTATAATAAGCACAACTACTAGCAATATCAGCATTATAAGGTATATATCGCTCATTGTTTCCTCTATGGTGATAAAAACCTTGTCTTCGGGAATTACCGCCACAAGAGACATATCGAACCCCAAATCATACATACCCACATAATACTCTCTGTTACCTATGGATGCACTTGTCATAGGAAGTTTCTTTTTGTTGGTGCTTTTCCTAAATTCGGATGCAAAATCTATTATCTGCGGTGATACTGTTTCGTCATTAGTACATATAACATTGTTTTTGGAGTTTACAATAAGAATATTCAGAAAATCTTTGTTTTCGATACTTCCGTAATTTCTTAAAATACTTTCAAAATCTATGCCGACGACATTTACACCGAGAATTTCGTTATTGAAATTCACATAGTTTTTTATAAGCTGTGCAAAACAAACATATCCCGGAAGCGTTGGCTCTTCAAAAATACAAATTTGCTTTTCTGAATTGATAAGCTCATTGTACCACGTGAGTTTGTCAAGACCGTTTGTATTGTAAAGTGCAGAATTGCCGGCAACCATTGATTTGTTCGCGCCGTCTTCCAAAAATTTGCTCGCAGGATGGGCACTGTCAACATAGAATACTCCTGTTGAAATATAATCCTCTCTTATTGGTATCCGCACAGAGGATAACTGCCTCCTTATCTGCAAAAGCACTGCACTTGCGGTTATAACATCATCACCATCGTATTTGAGAAGTTTTATAAACTCCTTGTCAGATGCAAGTCTGGCGTTATCATCCTGCATTCCGATAAGAGATTCGGCTACTTCTTCGTTGCAGTTTTCTACAACATTTTCAATATCATTTATAACAAAATCAAGAAGTTTCTCGTTGAAGCGATCACTCACTGCGTAAAACACACAGGCACTTACAAAAAAGATTGACAGTATAAGAACCGTAAGTACTGCCATCCGAATGCTGATTTTTATCTTCTTCATCCGGGAGTCTCATTTGCCTTTGTTCTGTACTCTGTAGGCGTTACACCGGTTCTTTTCTTGAATACTCTGACAAAATAATTAGGGTCAGAATATCCGAGCATTTGTGCTATCCGCCTTATAGAATGATCTGTATTCTCTATAAGTTCTTTTGCTTTATCTATCTTGGTATTTATGATGTAATCTGAAAGTGAGGTATCTCCCGCACCCTTGAAAAGTCTGGATATATGGTCAACAGAAAGATTAAAATGGTCTGCCACTGCACTTGAATGTATGTCAGGACTGCTAATGTTATCTTCTATAAACTTTTTGACATTTAATACTATGTTTCCGGAGCTTTGTTTGGAAGAATCGTGTCTATCCTTATATATAATATTATTGAACATATCGGTCATATATTGCTTCATGGAATGAATGTCTGCAAGCTCGTGGAAACGTTCTATGCATTTTTCGTCCATTGAATCGACATCGGTTCCCTGACAAAATTCCCTCATCAGACTGAGCATTACCAGATAGTACTCTTTGTACCTCCTGATGCTTACATTAGAAAAAATATCTTCTATATCAAGCAATTTACCAAATTCGTCTTCATTTCCGCTTCGGCACGCTGAGCGAATGCTCTGTTGCAGCTCCTTGCCGTGAAGCAACCTCCGCCAGTTGATGGCATCTGACTTACGCATTGAAACACTCTTTATAACATCAGTGAGCTGGTCCAGCTTTGCTCTGTTAATCGGCTTTATTATATACTCGCGAATATCATATTTCAGTGCTTCCCTTGCATATTCAAATTCGGCATGGGCACTCAAGAGAATGATTTCTGTTTCGTACTCATTATCTCTGATAAATTTCGCAACTGACAAGCCATCCTGATACGGCATGCAAATATCCAGAATAATCAAATCCACATCAGGCGTCGTACGCAAGAGGTTTACTGCCTGCTCGCCGTCTTCTGCAACTGCAACAACTTTTGCATCAAGACTATCCCAGTCAATCATATCAGCAAGACCTGTTCTGGCGTTATAATCATCGTCAGCTATCATAACATTTATCACAAGCAGTTCACCCCTTTTCATAATATTTTTTTTACAAAAAATTAATGTATTCGCTTGTTTTTTGTAAGTTTTTACATAAAGTTGCATATCATTTTATACTTTATGTATAAATTATATCAAAAAACAAGGCTACATTATAGTGGATTTTTCCGATTTTGAACTGTTTTTTTCCGATTTTTTAATCAGTTTTTAACAATTTTAACATTATTATGTTTTAATCCAAGAAGGAAATCCGTATCAAGAAAGTATAACTTACACAACTTCACTTTTATCAATGGCATAATCCAAAAGAAGATTAATCAGTTCATTTCTTGAACGATTGGTTTCTTCGGATAAGTCATTTAGTTTCTGCACTGTTTCTTCTTTTACTCTGACCGAGAATACTTTGTAACCGTCATCACCCTTAAGATGTTTCTTGTTTATTATAAGTTTTTCTTCCATAATAATTCACCTCCTTACCATTATATGTTATTTATGTAATAGTTTATATGTTATATTTTTTAACATATAAACACAAATAAAAAAACAGCCAAGTCTTATTCAGAGACTTAGCTGCATTGGGCAGACAAATTTCAAATTTTTCTCTTCTTGAGAACTTTTTTTATGCAAATTATAAGCACAACAGGAAAAACAACAGAACATATTATCCCTGCCTTAATAACAGAACCGTTAACGCTAAAGAGTGATGCACCAAAAGCCACAACCTCAGGACCGATTGTACACCCTATATCCCCTCCTACCGCAAGCAGAGCAAACATGGCAGTTGATCTTCCTGCAAGAGTTGACGAAGCAAGAGACAAAGTACCGGGCCACATTACTGAAACGGCAAATCCAAATACACCGCAACACAAAAGTGCTATAAGCGGATTTGGAATAAGAGCTGCTCCAAGATACATCAAAACCAGAGTAGCAGAGCAAAATATAAGGTATTTAACCAAATTAATCCTATGGGCACATTTGCTGTAAAACACTCTGCCAATCCCCATACATAAAGCGAACATGCTCGTTCCCAAAAGGTCTCCCAATGTCTTTGAAACTTTAAGTCCATCCTCTGCAAAATATGAAATCCACTGTGCCATAGATTGTTCTGCGGCACCCGAGCATATCATAATAACAACAAAAGCGAAAAATGTTTTTTGTGAAAAAACGGATGAAAGATTTATCTTTTGGTGTGATGAACCCGAAAGAGAACACATAGGCATTTTTGTAAACAGAATTGCTGTTACTAAAGGAAGAATAGCTCATACATATATGAGATATCTCCATTTTTGCACTCCCAGCAACACAAAATATGCAGTGGAAATCAAAACACATACCAAGTG
>JAZQBI010000182.1:0-10863 GCA_045545635.1 Clostridia bacterium
TTTGTGTTTGTGTCCGCAGGACACAACATCATTACGAGCGGAGTGAGTACATCATTTCAGGCGTAGCCTGAACCTCATTCCTTACTCTCATACACATACTTTCACTTCCCTTTGCATATACTGTCAAGAGTACACAAAAAAGGAAGTGATACCCATTTATCCCAGATATTTAAGACACAACCGACGGTACAAATCCCGTACACCAAAAGCAAAAATGCCCAGGGAGAACAAAATAATACTGCAGGGCATCGCTTCTTTTGCGATATTTGTTTTTTTGTTTGGTGCATCTTTTTTTATTCCCAAAAAACACATTACGAATAGTCTTGACACCACATATTCACTTTCAAAATGGAAAAAGCTTTCCCATACAGTTTCCAAAAAAGTAAGCAACAGTGCATCAAAAGCGGTAAATGGATATCTTAAATTTCTTGTCTCTGCGGAATCAAAAGCCGGAATTGATGAGGACAAAATAGAAACCGATCTTACTGCACTGGCAGATGCCCCAAAAGATAAAACCAACATTACCTTTTCCCATCCAATACAATCAAAAAGCGAAATCACATCACCATACGGGGACAGAATCCATCCTGTTACGGGAGAGGCTTCATTCCACACAGGAATTGACATCGGTGCATCTATGGGAACGGAAGTTGTTGCCGCCGCCGGCGGAATTGTGACAGATGCAGGAAATGATGATGCCAACGGAAATTATGCGGTTATTGACCATGCAGGCGGCTACTCCACCGTCTATGCTCACCTTGACAGTGTGTGCGTAAAATCCCAAAGCCGTATTAAAGCCGGAGAAAAAATCGGAGAAATAGGCTCCACAGGTATTTCCACGGGACCTCATCTTCATTTTGAAATAAAGCTTAACGGCAAAAGTATAAATCCGACTGATTATATAACAGGGTGGCAGAATTGAAAAGCAAACTTCGATTTTCCGCCATTGTGCTTGTGGGGACATTTCTTTCGCCAACATGGTTTGGAGCGGTTGGAATGTGTGTTCTTCTTCACGAATCTGCTCATATGCTCACGTGTCGTGCCCTTTCCATACCGCTGATGGGTATTGATGCCCTGCCCTGGGGAGTCACAGCAAAAGCCGATGCCATATATGAACCTGCTTCACAATTTGCAGTATCTGTGGCAGGTCCTATGGCAAACTTCTTTTTGCTTTTCTTTCATCCTGTTATCTCCCACATATTTTCGCAGGATATTGCAGAAGTTTTTGCCCTTGCCAATCTTGCAAACGGGCTTCTCAATCTTATTCCGGCACTGCCTCTTGACGGGGGAATAATCCTGAAATCTGTCATAAGCTCACATATGGGATTTGTAAGAGGTTTCAGAATTATGCTTAAGCTCTCTGCTCTTATCTCCGCTATAATAATATTTATCGGCATATACATCCTTAAGGAAACTGCAGTAAACTTTTCCTACATAATTGCAGGTGTCTTTATGCTTTGGAACATCCGTCACGAAAAGGAGCTTATGGTTTGTCTCAAAAAGAAAATCCTCACCGGAGAGATAAAGTCAAAACCCCGTTTGGTCAGGATAAAAGCCAGACCTGACCTTAACGCAATAAAAATAGTTGACCGCATAAGTCCCTCTTACACTCTCATTATATGTCCGGAAACCAAAGGCAATCAAGGGAAAAGCATATCACAAAAAGAGCTTTTGGAAAAGGTTTTGAAAAATCCTTCAATAACCCTGGGAGAATGTATTGAAAATTTCTGAAATTTGTAGTATCATTATATATAATGCTAATTTCAGAGGATTGATTAAATGCTTAAACAAAAAATAGAAAACATTCTCCCCCTGGTGGAGAAGCCTGCCCGTTACACAGGCGGAGAACTAAACAGTGTGATTAAAGATAAAAACAATGTGGATATCCGTGTTGCATTCTGCTTTCCCGATGTGTACGAGGTAGGTATGAGCCATCTGGGAATGAAAATACTCTACTCTCTTTTAAACTGCAGGGATGACACCTGGTGCGAAAGAGTTTTTGCACCCTGGGTTGATATGGAAGAAAAAATGAGGGAAAATTTCATCCCCCTCTATGGACTGGAAAGTATGGATCCGATATCGGATTTTGATTTCGTTGCCTTTACTCTCCAGTACGAAATGAGCTATTCCAATATTCTCAATATGCTTTCTCTTGCAAACATTCCCCTCCTGCAGAAAGACAGAAAAGAGGGTGATCCCTTTGTTATGATGGGCGGTCCCTGTGCATACAGTGCAGAGTGCCTTGCACCCTTTGCAGATTTCTTTCAGCTTGGCGAGGGCGAAGCCATCATGGATAAGTGTATGGATGCATACAAGGAATGGAAAAAATCCGGACTTCACCGTGATGAATTTCTGCGTATGGTATCGGAAATTCCCGGTATATATGTTCCCTCTTTCTATGATGTTTCCTACAAAGACGACGGCAAGGTGGAGGCAATAACTCCCCTTTACGACTTTGTGCCGGAAAAGGTGAAAAAAGCCGTGGTGGAAAACCTTGACGAGGCTTTCTATCCCGATAAATTTGTAGTGCCCTTTGTGGAAATTGTTCACGACAGAATTATGCTGGAAATCTTCCGCGGTTGCATAAGAGGGTGCCGTTTTTGTCAGGCAGGACAGATATACCGCCCTGTGAGGGAAAAATCTGCAGACACCCTCATAAAGCAGGCGAAAGCTCTCATAGACTCCACAGGATATGAGGAAATAAGTCTCTCTTCCCTCAGCACCTCCGACTACCGCTCACTAAAGGAGCTTACCGATGCACTTCTTGATATGACGGAAAAGAAGCGAATGAATATGGCTCTTCCGTCTCTCAGACTGGACTCCTTCTCTATGGAGCTTATGGACAAGGTATCCAAGGTTCGAAAAAGCTCCCTCACCTTTGCACCGGAAGCGGGAACTCAGAGAATGAGGGATGTAATAAACAAGGGCATAACGGAAGAGGACCTTATGTCAAGCACCGAGATGGCTTTCCGAGGCGGATACAGTAACCTTAAACTCTACTTTATGATAGGTCTGCCCTTTGAAACAATAGAGGATGTGTGCGGAATAGGTGAGCTTGCAAAAAAGGTGGAGAGAGTATACAACAATATTCCCAAGGATATGAGAGCACCCAATCTTCGCATAACGCTTTCGGTTTCTTCATTTGTTCCAAAGGCATTCACACCCTTCCAGTGGGCAAAGCAGGATACAATGGAAGAACTTCGGATTAAGCAGTATGCACTAAAGGACAACATAACCTCAAGAAAAATAAAGTACAACTACCACGAAGCACCCGTAAGTGTTCTGGAGGGCGTATTTGCCCGTGGTGACAGACGGCTTGCAAAGGTTCTCCTTAAGGCTCACGAAAAAGGTATCCGTTTTGACGGATGGAGCGAATTTTTCAGTATGGAAAAATGGATGGAATGTTTCAGTGAGTGCGGTCTTGATCCCGATTTCTACACACGGGAGCGCTCCTTTGACGAAATTCTCCCCTGGGATATGATAGATGTAGGGGTTAAAAAGAGCTTCCTCATAGAAGAAGCAAAGCGTGCACAAAGAGCAGAAGTCACCCCCAATTGCCGTGAAAAATGCTCTGCCTGCGGTGCAAACTGTTTCAAAGGCGGTGTTTGCTATGAATAAATACAGATTTTGCTACACTCAGGGCGATGAGGTAAAATTTATATCCCATCTGGACTTTCTGAGAACTGCGGTAAGAATATTCCGCAGAGCCAATCTCCCCGTGAAATATTCCGAAGGTTTCAATCCCCATATGGTTATGACAATAGGTCTGCCCCTCTCTGTAGGCACCACAAGTCTTTGTGACTGTCTTGAGGTTGAATTTACCGAAGAAATAGACACATCAAGCGCTCTTGATGCGATAAATGCAGTATGCCCCGGAGGAATTGTGTTTACAGGAATTAAAAATGCAGAGGGACTAAAGCCTATGCACCTTATAGACAGTGCCCTGTACGAAGCCGTCTTTACCACAGACAAAAATGCGGATTTGGAAAAATATCTGTCTGCCCCCGAGGTTATGATAGAAAAGAAGTCCAAGAGAAAAATAAATGAGGTCAACATCAAGGACTTTATAAGAGATATAAAAATCATCTCTTCGGACGGCATTTCCCACAGACTGGAAATGCACATCAACGCAGGAAACACATCAAACTTAAAACCCGAATTGGTTCTTAAATCAATCGGCGGTTATCTTGACACGAAACTGAGCAATATAAATATAGTAAGAAAAGAAATATACTTTGATGATATGACAAAGGTGTTCTGATATGGATTACGAAAAATTAAAAAAAGAAATTGCATACCACAGCCACCAATACTATGTGCTGGATAACCCCACCATCACAGATGCGGAATATGATGAGCTTATGCATAGACTTCTGGATTACGAAAAGGCTCATCCCGAGGTGGTAACTGCCGACTCTCCGTCACAGAAAATAGGCGGAGTTATACTTGACGGCTTTGAACAGGTTACTCACGCAGTACAGATGCAAAGCCTGCAGGATGCATTCTCCCACGATGAACTCCGTGATTTTGACAAGAGGGTAAAGGATGCCCTGGGATACGGCACGGAATATGTGGTGGAACACAAAATTGACGGACTTTCCGTATCTCTTGAATACGAAAACGGCATCTTTGTGCGGGGTTCAACCCGTGGCGACGGCAATGTAGGCGAGGATGTGACGGAAAACCTAAAAACCGTAATGAGTATTCCCCTTAAGCTTATGGAAGATGTGGAATATTTGGAGGTGCGTGGTGAGGTCTTTATCTCCAAGGAGAACTTTGCTCTCATAAACACCACCCGTGAAGCTAACGGAGAGGCGGTATTTGCCAATCCGCGAAATGCAGCGGCAGGCTCCCTCCGTCAGCTTGACAGCTCTGTTGCCAGAGAGCGAAAGCTTGATATATTTGTTTTCAACATTCAGGCAGTAAGAGGCAGAGAGGTTTCCACACACCTTGAAGGACTTGAATTCCTGCGCAGGTGCGGATTCAAGGTTATATCAAATACAAAAGCCCACAAGGATATTGAATCTGCCATAAAGGAAGTTGAAGCAATCGGTCAAAACCGCCCCAGTCTCTACTACGACATAGACGGTGCGGTAATCAAAGTTAACTCACTTTCTGAGAGGGAAACACTGGGTTCCAATGCCAAAACCCCCAAGTGGGCAATAGCATTCAAATACCCTGCCGAGCAAAAGGAAACCGTAGTAAACGAAATTGTTATTCAGGTGGGACGAACAGGAGTTCTTACCCCCAATGCGGAATTTGATCCCGTAACCGTGTCGGGCAGTGTCATTGCCCGTGCAACCCTCCACAACGAGGACTACATCCGCCAGAAGGACATCCGCATAGGTGATACCGTACTTGTGCAGAAAGCCGGAGACATCATTCCCGAAGTGGTGAGGGTGCTTACAGAAAAGAGAACAGGAAACGAAAAGGTATTTACAATGCCATCTCTGTGTCCTGTGTGTGAGTCCCCCGTACACCGCGAAGAGGGAGAAGCCGCAGTAAGATGCACAAATCCCCTTTGCCGTGCACAGCTTGCAAGAAGCATAGAACACTTTGTGTCCCGTGATGCAATGGATATTGAGGGTATGGGACCGTCGGTGGTGGATAAGCTTATGGAATCAAAGCTTGTGGAAAGCTGTGCAGACCTGTACCGTCTGAAAGCAGAGGATATTGCATCCCTTGACAAAATGGGACAAAAAAGCAGTGAAAACCTCATGAACGCTCTGGAAAAATCAAAGGGCAACGATATGTACAGACTCCTCTTTGGTCTTGGCATCCGCCATATCGGTCTTACTGCCGCAAAGAATATTTCAAAAGCTATGGGAAGCTTTCAAAAACTATTTGAAGCCACAGAGGAAGAGCTCTGTGCCATAGAAGATGTAGGCAGCAAAATGGCAAAAAGCCTTATGGAATTTTTCAGTCTCGAAAGCACACGGGAGCTCATAGCGTCCCTTGAAGAATCGGGAGTAAACACCCAACTTCTGGAAGACAATTCCCCCAAAGGCACTTCTCTTTCGGGACTTACCTTTGTAATAACAGGAACTCTCCCCTCCCTTGGAAGAAAGGAAGCCTCCGCCCTTATAGAGGAAAACGGCGGTAAGGTGTCCGGCTCCGTATCCAAAAAAACCAATTACCTGCTGGCAGGAGAGGATGCAGGAAGCAAGCTTACCAAGGCAAAGGAGCTTGAAATTCCCATTATTGACGAAGAGACTTTATACAAAATGCTGAAAAATGAATAAAATTGCACTAAAACAAATGAAAATTTAAGACATAACACACAAAATGCAGGAAAGGTACTTGCGTACCGCCTGCATTTTATATATAATGGTAGTACATTTTACCTTTAACTGGTTATAGTTTCAGACTATAACCAAGAAAATATATTTGGAGGAGATTTATTATGAACAGAGTTTACAATTTTTCCGCAGGACCTTCTGCACTTCCCCTGCCGGTGCTTGAACAGGCTCAGAAAGAGCTTATCTGCCACGGCAATTCCGGAATGTCAGTTATGGAAATGAGCCACCGTTCAGGTGCTTATCAGGCAATAATCGACGAGTGCGAGGCTTCCCTTCGTTCTCTTATGGGTATTCCCGACAATTACAAGGTGCTTTTCCTACAGGGCGGAGCATCCAGCCAGTTTGCTATGATTCCTATGAACCTCTTTAATAAGAGCGGCAAGGCAGACTGTGTACTTACAGGCCTTTGGGCAAAGAAGTTCAGCAAAGAAGCTGCAAGATACGGCGAGGTTAAGGTGCTTGCTTCCTCCGAAGATAAGACCTTCTCCTACATCCCCAAGCTCAACAAAGCTGACTTTACTCCTGATGCTGACTTCTTCCACATCACCTACAACAACACCATCTACGGTACAAAGTTCTCCGAACTTCCCGATACAGGAAATGTTCCTCTGGTAGCGGATATGTCATCTTCAATCCTCAGTGAACCCGTGGATGTAAATAAGTTTGGTCTTATCTATGCCGGTGCACAGAAGAACATGGCACCTGCAGGTCTTACTGTTGTTATTGTAAGAGAAGATTTAATCGGAAATGCAATGGATATCACACCTACAATGTTTAACTATGCAACACATTCCGAAAACGGCTCTATGTTTAACACTCCCCCCACATACCCCATCTATATCTGCGGTCTTGTGTGCAAGTGGTTAGAGAGTCTTGGCGGCCTTAGTGCTATGAAGGCTATTAACGAAGAAAAGGCAGCTATCCTCTATGGCTTCCTTGACGAATCCGCAATGTTCAGTGCAACTGTTAATGCAAAGGAGGACCGTTCTCTTATGAACGTTCCCTTTGTAACAGGCGATGACGAACTCAATGCCAAGTTTATAAAGGAAGCTACCGCAGCAGGCTTTGTAAACCTCAAAGGTCACAGAAGTGTGGGCGGTATGAGAGCAAGCATCTACAACGCAATGGGTGTAGACGGAGTTAAGGCTCTTGTAGACTTTATGAAGAAGTTTGAAACAGAAAACAAATAAGGTGGTAATATAATATGTATGAAGTACTCACATTAAACAAGATAGCAAAGTGCGGTCTCGATATGTTAAATCCCGACATATTCACCGTTACAGATGCAACAGATAATCCCGATGCCGTAATACTCAGAAGCTTTTCCATGCATGAGATGGAAATCCCCAAGAGCTTAAAGGCAGTAGCCAGAGCAGGTGCAGGCGTTAACAACATCCCCATTGACAAAATGAGCGAAATGGGTGTTGCAGTATTCAACACACCCGGCGCCAATGCAAATGCCGTGGCAGAGCTTGCAGTAGCAGGACTTCTTATGGCATCCAGAAAGATAAACGACGCTACCGAATGGGCAAAGACCTTAAAGGGCGAGGGCGCAAATGTGGAAAAGCTCGTGGAAAAAGGCAAGAGTGCATTTGCAGGTCCTGAAATCAAGGGCAAAACTCTCGGTGTAATCGGTCTCGGTGCCATCGGTGTTATGGTAGCCAACCTTGCAACAGCTCTCGGTATGAATGTAATAGGCTACGACCCCTACATTTCAGTAGATGCCGCATGGAACCTCTCCAGAGCAGTTAAGAAATCCGCAGACATCAAGGCTATGGTTGCAAAGTGCGACTACATTACAATGCATCTTCCTCTTCTTGATTCCACAAAGGGTATGATAAACGAAGAGCTTCTGGAATGTATGGAGGACGGAGTAAGAATATTAAACTTTGCAAGAGGTGCACTGGTAGACAATGTCGCTATGAAGAAGGCACTGGAATCCGGCAAAGTTGCCTGCTATGTAACAGACTTCCCCTCTGAGGAAACTCTGGATATGCCAAACACAGTAAACATCCCCCACCTTGGTGCTTCCACACCTGAGTCGGAAGATAACTGTGCTGTAATGGCGGCAAAGGAACTGTCCGACTTTATGTGTACAGGTAACATAAAGAACTCTGTAAACTACCCCAACTGCGAAATGCCTATGGACGGTAAATACAGAATCACCATTGCACACAAGAACATCCCCAATATGCTCGCTACATTCTCCGGTCTTATGTCCGAAAAAGGCATAAACATTATCAACATGATAAACAAGAGCAAGGGCGAAAATGCATATACAATGATGGATGCAGAAGAAATACCCGATGAAATAGCTGCACAGATAGAAGCTATGGACGGCGTACAGAGAGTAAGAATAATTAAGAATATATAATCTGAAATGGGTTGTAAAAAATTTGGTTGAATTTTTTACAACCCATTGACGTTTCTTGACTTTTCCATATTATAGCAGTACAATAAAACAAATATGTAATAATGGGGATGTGCCTGTTTTTCACATTTCAGAAAGAAGCAAAGAAAAACGTGAAAAAAGCGGCACGTCCCCAAAATATAAATGATATAATATGCTGTAATTTGCGTTTTATACTATAATACAAAATAGATTAGTGAGAGTTATTAATATGGATATAAATACGAATGCATTATCTTTTGTCATGAGCACAGCAGCGCTAGTTTTGTACTCATGCAGTTATTTTTTTAATAATAAAAGAAAGTATCTGATACTACAAGTTGTGGGTAATATTTTTTTGTCACTTTCCTATTTACTGATGGGTGCATATTTTACAATGATTTCTGTTGGTATAGGGATAGGGAGAGGATTGATTTGCTATAGATATGAAAAACTCAACAAAAGAGTTCCTTTATATATGATTATTGCGCTGTGTTGTGCAACAATTTTAAGTTATATTATAATAAACTATATGGTTTTGTCCGGAACAGCGTCACCATGGGACATTTTGTATATGATTGCTTCCTGTATGTATGCAATCACCTTTGCTATTCGGAACATCAAATTGATGAGATATATGGTATTAATTCCTCACGCATGCGCAATTTTATATAATTTGCTTGTTGCGGCACCGATTTCTTCGGCGATATCTTATGGAATAGAATTTGTAATTACAATTGTGGCTATTATAAAATTTCATATTCAAGATACTTTATTATCTGAAGAACAATGATAATGGGGACGTGCCTGTTTTTACACATTTAAAAAAGAAGAAAAAAACACGCAAAAATAGGCACGTCCCCAAAATACGCAAAACAGCCGCCGCTTTTTCGGCGGCGGCTGAAATTTTAAGGAAAAGGTGAAGAAGTTATGATAATTTTTGAAGGAAACGACAAATACGCATACCGCGATCCTGCATGCTGTTTTTTTGAAAATAAATATTACTTGTTTTTTACCCTGTCCGAAAAAGACTCGGGGTATATGTACAATCGCGTTGCAATGAGCACATCGGAAGACTTACGCACATGGTCTGCACCTCGGTTCATCACCGAAAAAGACAATACTCTTAATTTCTGTTCCCCGGGCAATATCATATACCGTGATGGTGAATACATAATGTGTATAACTTCGTATCCCATGCCCTATCCCTACGACAAAAGCTGTATGGCAGACGAAACGGCGCGGCTTTTCACCGTAAGAACAAAAGATTTTGTGCATTTTTCCAAACCGGAATTGTTAAACCCGAAAGGCGATACTCCCGTAGAAGAGCTGGGCAGAATGATAGATCCGTATATACTTCCGAAAGATGATATGTACTACTTGTTTTTTAAACAAAACGGAATAAGTTCTTCCAAATCCGGCGACCTTAAAACTTGGGAATTTATCGGCAGCACATCAGGCGGAGAAAACGCCTGTGTCATAGAAAAAGACGGCGGATATTTTCTCATACATTCACCTGAAAACGGAATAGGTTTTGCCTATTCAAAGGACCTTGAACACTGGGAAGATATGGGAAGAACAACACTTGAACAGTCAAAGTGGAAATGGGCAGAGGGCAGACTTACCGCAGGATTTGCAATGGAATCCGCCACGGATATCGGTTACAAATATATACTTTTTTTCCACGGTTCGGTGAATGTATATCCCGAAACACACGGAAACGCAAGTCTTGCGCTTGCATTTACAAATGACTTTTTAACTTTTGAGTATTGAAAGAAAAATGTATGAAAGCACAAATTATTGTTAAGGATAATGGGGACGTGCCTGTTTTTACACGTTTTAAAAAAGAAGCAAAGAAAAACGTGCAAAAAGAGGCACGTCCCCAAAATACGTGAGAAACCATTTATCGTTACTCCAAAGGAAATGATAGAAATTTTAAATAAGAAATAAGGTTGAATAAGGCATTTGTCTGCGTGACAGATGTCTTATTTTATGCAAGAGTAAGGCACCTTTAAGTAGTTAACTATGATATTTTTAAAAACATGGTTTATAATTATGATAAAATGACTGGTTCTCGACCATCAGAAAGTTTGAGGGTGAATTTATGACAGTAACAACAGAAACTAAAGAGTTTGGTGCACATAATTTTGTGGTAATGGTAACGCAAGATATCAA
>JAZQBI010000183.1:0-37412 GCA_045545635.1 Clostridia bacterium
GTACATACACCTCTCTTCTGGGGAGCACTCTGATCTGTTGCTTTCTTCTTTAAAGAGTTGAAACCAACCTGGAGTGCAGGTGCGGTAGACTTCTTAGCATATGTCTGTCTGCCCTTTTTTACTAACTGGTTAAATGTTGGCAAATGTATTCACCTCCTGCATATAGAATGTATATATTAAATGCCGAAAGGCAATTAATACCAAATTTATTTGGGTAACACTACGATGGACGCATCCACATCTATTTTGCAAGCCTTGCCAAGCTCTTCCTTGGTGCTTACAAGCTCAATGGGGACACCGTGTTTCTTGCAGGCTTCAAGTATCTGCCTTGTCATATTCGGCTCTACATTTCCTGCGATAAAGGCCTTCTCCGCCATACCCGCCTCGATTAACTTAATGGAACGGCGCATACCGACGACGGCCTTCTTACTTCGGACTTCGTCTAACATTGTTATCCTCCTGTGAGAAAAATACCTGCTTCTGAACATAGAAGTACATACTAACTCATAATCATACTGCTACATTATATAACAAAGGCATAACGATGTCAAGTGTTTTTTCAAAAAAATAAAAGAGGCAGCGAAAGCCTCTTTTATTATGTACTGATTTATACAGAAAATTCCTCATATTCCATAGAAAGCGATTCGTATTTTGACCGGGCAAGATTGTTGTACTTAAGTTCTTCCACACCTGCCCCCAAAGATTTTGCAAATTCCCGTGTGGCTCCAAGGTTGTCATCTGAGTCATTCACCCCGGGGATTACAGGTATTCTTATAAGAAAGTTTCCGCTATGCTCCGAAAGCTTTTTTATGTTATCGAGTATCCTTGTATTGGGGCATCCTGTATATTCCCTGTGGATATCGCTGTTCATATGCTTTATATCTACATAAAACATATCGGTGTAAGGAAGAACCCTTTGGATATTTTCCCACGGAACATTGAAGGCACTTTCCACAAGGGTATTTATGCCTTTTTCCTTGCACATTCTGAGGATATTTTCCATAAATTCAGGATACAGAAGGCACTCCCCTCCCGAAAAAGTTACTCCGCCTCCGGATCTTTCGTAATAGTCCCTGTCCTTAAGAATAACCTCAAGTATTTCCTTTTCGGTCATTTGCTTTCCTGCAAGAGACAGGGCATTGACGGGACAGGCATCAGCACATTTTCCGCAGGCTATACATTTTTCACGATCAATATTGCCTGTTTCCACATTGGGGCAGACGCCTGAGCAGATATTACATCCGATACATTTGCTTTTATTGAAAATAATTTCGTTGTTCGCCTTTAGTCCTTCGGGATTGTGACACCATCGGCAACGCATATTGCAGCCTTTGAAATAAACTACCGTCCTTATACCCTCCCCGTCATGGAGAGATGTACGGGTAATACTGAATACAAGCGGTTTTACATACATTTGTGCTTCGTCCTTCCAATTATGTGATCCTGAAGTCCCTTTCCGAGCTGATTGAACTTCTGACTGAAGCCGGAAACTCTTACTGCAAGGTTATTGTATTTGTCAGGATATTTCTGTGCATCAATGAGGGTTTGCTCATCAACCACATTAAACTGTACATTACTTATTCCCTTTTTGCTAGCGGCGAACATAATATCTACAAAATTATTTATGTTTTCGTCTGTGAAAAGCTTGGGATCCACCTCCACAATTGCAGAGGTTGTACCGGGAGTCCTCTTTGTGGGAAGCTTGCAAAGAGAATTGAGCAAAGCAGTAAAGCCGGAAAAATCTCTGCCTTGCATAGGTGATACACTATATGCAATAGGTTCACCCTTATGTCTTCCGTCAGGCGATGCCGCAGATTCATTTCCGTGATTTATCATCCACCAGTAGGTAAAGGGCTGTGCGTGAAAGTTAATGCCGTATTTCTTTGTCATCCTATCCAGAGCATCACAGCCAAACTCTGTTATTTCACAGGCGATTTCGTCCACCTCATCAATATCGTTTCCGAATTTGGGTGCTTTGTTAAGAAGCTGCAAACGAATGACTTCATCGGGGAAGTCTTCCTTTAGCTGATATACAATTTCATCAAGAGTGTATTTTTTCTCGGTATATACAACCTTTTTGAGTGCTGCAAGGGAATCTGCCAGATTGGGTATTGCACAAAACATAATCTGATAGTAATCATAGAGAGCACCTTTTTCGTTAAAATCCCGTTGGGTTTCCATACATCCCTTTGTGAGAAGTGATTTATATGGTTTTGGGAAGTTAAGTGCTTCGGTTTCCATAATGGCTTTTACATTTTTGCAGCATATATCCAGAAGTCTTTCGATATTTGTAAAAACAGCTTTTTTGAGGTCTTCGTAAGTTTCGATTTTGCCAGTCTCGGGAAGTGCCTGTATATCCGGATACATAAGACTGCATCCGTTGCCAAGTACATATTCCAGAGCTTTGAGGAAGTTCACCTCGCCGGTTACGGCGTGAGGGTTGGATTTACCGGGGATGGCGGTTTCCACACATCCAAGCTGGGTATAATCACGTGCATCCTTAAGACTTATTCCGGCTCCCGTGAGTGCAGGAATCATAACATCATCGTTGAAGAAGAACGGTACACCTTTCTGAAGATGTCCCACAACCTCAAGTGCCCTCTTCATAAACTCTCTTTCTGTATTTTCGTTATAGCGGACAGACAGACAGCGGATAAAATCCAGTTCTTCCGTAGCATCCAGCATCATATAGGAAAGTTCATTGACAGCACTTGTTCCGTCCTCAAGGCATCCGCCCAGAGCACTCTGCTGAACATCGTAGGAGCGGTATAGCTTTATCCAGAGGCAGCATATAAGTTCAAAGGCAAATTCCTTTGATATTCTGCCTTCATCTATATCCTTTTTGTAATAAGGATACAAAATCTGATCCAGTCTGCCGAGAGAATTGGCATTGATCCAGTCCTCCCAAGTATTGAATATGTGTGCAAACCACAAGCTCTGAATTGCCTCCCAGAATGTACCGGCAGGCTTGGCAGGTACTCTTTCGCAGTTTTGGGCAATCTGCTCCAGTTCTTTTGCCATTTCAGGTGCAACCTCACCGTTTGCAATCATCTGTCTTGCCTTATCCGCATATCTTTTTCCAAAATTGCAAGCACTGCGGCATATATCCTTTGCATTGGTATACAAATCACAGGAGCCGTTCTTATTTTCCAGCTCTTCAACCTTTTTGAGGAGTCCCTCAAAGCCGTACTTCAGCACATCCTCATAGCCTATAACCGTGTGATTGGTTACAATACATCTGCTGATTACTGACCACTCTTTTTCAAGCTGTTTTTCGATTTCCGAAAATTCAGGATATGGGACAGCGACTTTTTTCTTCTTTTCATTTATTGTGTTGAGGCAACCAAAATACTCATCTTTTCTGTCAGGCATATATATACTCATAAGTCTCTCACCGTCATCACCCCAGAAGCGTTCATACTTATCGGTGTAGTTATAGCCCACAATGAGCTCGCCATCTGCTATGTGCAAAAGGCTGTTTTCCATAACACTTACAAGCCCCGAGGCGGTCATTGAAGCAATATCATCTTTTATGCAGGAAGCCATACCCTTATTGAACCAAAATTCTCTCTGCACGGAGAGAATGCTGTGCTCCGGCTGCTCCATTGCCTTACTTCTTAACTGTTCACATCTGTCGGTAAGTTTGTACATTTTGCTCCTCCTGTCTCTGTAAATATCTGCCATCTCTCTTACTCTGTTTTTGTATTCCCTTGGCAGACATCCGAATTCTTTTAAAAATGCCTTATTAAATCCACCGGGGGTGTCATAGCCAAACTTGTTAGAAACGTCTATGACCTTTTCTCCGTTTTGTATATTCACTGCCGCACTCTGCATTTTGTAGTGACGAACATACTCTACAAAGGATTTTCCCGTAAAGCTTTTGAAGCATCGTATAAAGTGCCATTTGGAATATCCGAATTCCTGTGCGGTTTCCGTTACGGAAAGTTTTTTGTCTATATTTTCGTGTATATACTTAAGCACTGAATACATCTTCGCCCCCCCTTCTAAAGAAATTTTATCAAATCAAAGCTTTAAAATCAACTCTAAAATTGCTAAAAAAAGACCTGTAACCGTCCTATTGTACGATTACAGGCCTTTTACAAATCAGTAGCCTTTATTTTTTATTATATCTGTAACTTTTTGAGCAAGACTTTCGCAGAGGGTTTCTCCTACTGCCTCAACCATAACTCTTATTACAGGTTCTGTACCACTTTTTCGAAGAAGTATTCTTCCGTTATCCCCAAGAACATCACGGGCATTATCCAAAGCGGATTTTACATCCTCATCAGCCATAACTGCATCCTTGTCGGAAACTCTCACATTCTTTACGACCTGAGGATACCTCTGAAATCCGTCGCAAAGTTTGGATGAGGGGAGCTTACTCTCTATAAATACTTCCATTATTTTGAGTGCGGTTATAAGTCCGTCACCTGTTGTAGCAAACTTGGAAAATATTATGTGTCCCGATTCCTCACCACCAAGGCAGTAGCCATCTTTCTGCATGGCTTCGTACACATATTTATCGCCCACATCGGTCTGAATGTAGGAAATACCCTTTTCGCTAAGTGCCTTGTAAAGTCCCATATTGCTCATAACTGTGGTAACTACAGTATCCTTGGCAAGGGTTTCTCTATCTTTCATATAGCACCCACACAAATAAAGTATATGATCGCCTGTAAGTACATTGCCCTCATTATCAACTGCAAGGCATCTGTCAGCATCACCGTCAAAGGCAAAGCCTATGTCAAGCTTGTTTTCCCTGACGAGAGAGCAAAGCCCCTCTATATGTGTAGAGCCGCAATCTGTGTTGATATTAACGCCGTTGGGGCTGTTGTTGATAACAAATGTTTCTGCCCCCAGAGTGTCGAATATGTTTTTGGCAAGCATCCATGTGCTTCCGTTGGAGGCATCAAGACCTATCTTTTTACCCTTGAAGCTGTGACGTGCCAGAGAAATTATATAGCCGGTATAGCGGTTTCTTCCTGAGGCATAGTCCACCGTTCTTCCGATATTGTCTCCTGTTGCCAGAGGTAATTCGGGGGTAACACCGTCAATGTAAGCTTCTATATCTGCTATAACACCCTCACCCATTTTCTCTCCACGGTTATTGATGAGCTTGATGCCGTTGTCGTAATAGGGATTGTGACTTGCTGATATCATTATACCGCAGTCAAATTCATCTGTTCTCACCACATAGGAAACCGACGGAGTTGTGGTTACATGAAGAAGATACGCATCCGCCCCGCTTGCAGTAAGACCTGCAACAAGAGCGTATTCAAACATATAGCTGGAAAGTCTTGTGTCCTTTCCTATTACTATTCTGCATTTGTGTTCTTTTCCGTAGTACCAGCCAAGGTATCTTCCTACCTTAAAGGCGTGTTCTACTGTAAGGGTTTTGTTGGCTTCCCCGCGGAAGCCGTCTGTTCCAAAATATTTTCCCATTAATATCATCTCCTTGTATTTTTTAACGGTCTGTGCATTTTTTTGCGTTCCTATTCCACGGTTACAATCCATATCAAGGAAGGCAATAAAAATAGTGCAGAACGGACAAATTGAACCGAAGCAAGCTTTGCTTGCGAGGGGTACCCGAAGGCGTACAAAGGTACGTCGAGAGGTGAAATTTGTTCGGAGTTAAGCGGCACATATCACACAAAAAGCTGCATATTATGCGGCTTTTTTCATTATTCTGCCACTGATACAACTCAAATTGTGACTTCATATTTTCCCCTGCCGCTTAACGGTCTGTGCATTTTTTTGCGTTCCTATTCTACGGTTACTGACTTTGCAAGATTCCTAGGCCTGTCAGGATTTACCCCCAGCTCCGTTGCCATATAATACGCAATAAGCTGTATCGCAGGTGCAGCTATAAGAGGCATATACATATCCTCCGCCTTGGGAAGATACAAAATCCAATCTGCAATATCCGACGGAATATCTATTCCGTCCCTTACAATCACAGCCACCTTGGCACCACGGGATTTAACTTCATTTATATTACTGATTACTTTATCCGCTGTAGCCTCCTCTGTTACTATTGCCACTATGGGAGTTCCTTTTTCAATAAGGGCTATACTGCCATGTTTAAGCTCTCCGGCAGGATATGCATTGCAATTTACATAGGATACTTCCCTTGCCTTTAGTGCCGCCTCGCAGGCAATGGCATAGTCCTGCCCTCTGCCTATAAAAAACACATTTTTGGATTTTGCCAGAAACGATGCAAGCTCTCTGCAGACATCTGTTGTTTTTTCGTTTGGTGTAAGGTGGGTACAAATTTCCCTAAATGAGGCATCTGTTTTTTCCATACTTTCCATAAGAACACAAAAAGCCGCAAGCTGACTTACATAAGCCTTGGTACTTGCCACAGATACCTCCTGACCTGCCTTGGTAAGGATTACATAATCCGCTTCCTTTGCCATAGCAGACAGCGGTGAATTTACCATTGCAAGAGTTTTCACTCCAAAGGAATTGGCAAGCCTCAGTGCCGCCAGTGTATCGGCAGTCTCTCCCGATTGGGACACAAAAATGCAAATACCGTCCTTGGATAGTACGGGGGTATAGTATCTGAATTCCGATGCGGTGTGAACCCTCACGGGGACACCCGAAATTTTTTCCATACAATAGCTTGCACATAAACCTGCATTATAGGCTGTTCCGCATCCTACTATGTGGATTTCCCTGTAATTGTCTTTAAAAAAGTTTAAGTCTGTACTTTCAAAGGTTGCCAGAGCGGAAGCTTCATCCTCATATATTTCCTTAAGCATATAGTGAGGATATTCATCTTTGTTCCCCTGAGATTTGGAATGTGTCACATTAACAGCTCTTTTTGTACGAACCTCTCCCGAAACATCCACAAACTCAATAGCATCCGCACATACACGGACAACCTCATCCTCATCCACAGAATAAAAGCTATCCGCATATCCGGAAAGTGCCGATATATCCGACACTACAAAGCATCCCTCGGAGGATGGAGCCACTATAAGCGGACTATCCTTGCGGAAAGCATAAATTGTATTTTCAAAACCGTCAAACACTGCCGCTACCGCATAGGAACCCTTGAGATGATATGCGGCTTTCTTTATAGCATCTATGGGATTTGATGATTTTTTGAAATAATAGTCAATGAGCTTTGCACATGCCTCTGTGTCCGTACGGGAAACAAAGTCGTAACCGTTTTCCCACAAAAAGCTTCTTATATCATCGGAGTTTTCTATAATGCCGTTATGCACAATCTGCACATTTTCTGTTCCGTGAGGATGTGCATTTGCATCCGACGGCTCTCCGTGGGTTGCCCATCTTGTGTGACCTATTATGCAATCCGATGAAATGTCACGAGAGCTGAGTTTTTTCTTGAGGTTATCTATATTTCCTTTGGTTTTGACAACACCGATACTGCCATCATCCTTGAAATATGCAATACCTGCTGAATCGTAGCCTCTGTATTCCAGAAAAGTTAATATACTCAGTATATAATCCAAAACCTGACCCTTGCCTGTGTAACCGGCAATACCGCACATAAAAACACTCCTTAATGTATTTGAGTGTTTTTATTATAGGCTTTTTTGGAAATCCTATTCTTTCTTTATTATATTGTCCTTATCTTTAAAAATGGAATTATCTTCCACATATCCCCTCACCATGGAGGTTGGATATATGGTACAATTTTTGCCGATAACACTTCCGGGACACAAAACTGCGTGACATCCCACCTCAGTATAATCGCCCAGAATGGCACCGAACTTTTTGAGACCGGTTTCAATCTTTTCATTTCCTTTTTTTACAGTTACAAGACTTTTGTCACTTTTAACATTTGATGTGACAGCTCGTGCACCCATATGAGACATGTATCCCAATATGGAATCTCCCACATAGTTGTAGTGAGGTATCTGCACATTATCAAAAATTATACTGTTTTTGACTTCGGTGGAATTACCCACAACGCAGTTTTTACCTACAATCACACTGCCCCTTATGAATGCACAATGCCTTATCTCGGTATCCTCGTCGATAATGCAGGGACCGTCTATATGTGCACTTTCGCTCACAGTGGCAGTTTTTGCAATCCAGATATTTTCTCCTTTTTTATCATATCTTTCCTCATCAAGGGTTTTTCCGAGTTCTTCTATGAAGCCTTTAATCTTCGGAAGCGCCTCCCAAGGATATGTTGCAACGGAAAGAATACTTTCTGCTCTTGTGTGGCTTAAATCAAACAATTTCTTTGTTTCTATTTTGATTTCCTCCTCTCAAAAAATGACAAATTTTTCGGAATATAATACCAAAAAATTAACAAATCAAGTATAACACACATAGCTTTTGCTTGCAAACAAATTCATTTATATGGTGTTCATTTAAAGCCATTTTCATACATTGTGGTTTGGCAGATTTCTTTAATACAAAAAAGGCTTGCAAAAGCTACGCTTTTACAAACCTTTTGTTTCTTTATTCTGCTTTAGCTTCGCAGTATATACATCTGTACACACCGTTTTTGGCATCTTTAAGTTCAAAAACATGGGATATACCCTGCTCCGTTGTTGTGATACAGCGTGGATTCTTGCACTTTATGACATCGGTAATCTTTTGCGGAAGTTCGATGTGTTTCTTTTCATAAAGTGTTCCGTCCTTTATTACATTTACAGTTATATCGGCATCTATAAATCCAAGAACATCCAGGTCGATTGCATCGTCTGTGGCAATCTTTATTATATCTTTTTTTCCAAGTTTTTTACTGGGTGCGTTCTTTATTATGGCTACCTGCCAATCGGTATTCTCCAGATTGAGAAGTGAATAAATCTTCATTGCATTTCCGGAACGGATATGGTCAATTACAACGCCATTTTTGATAGAATCTATTGTCATTTATTCCACCTCCAGAAGCTTTAGGATAAGCGCCATACGGATAAACTTTCCGTATTTTGCCTGACGGAAATAGCAAGCCCTCTTGTCGGAGTCCACATCAACAGAGATTTCGTTAACTCTGGGTAGAGGATGCATAACTATCATATTATCCTTGGCTTTTGCCATCTTGGCAGTGTCAAGAATGTAGCTGTCTTTAAGTCTTAAGTAATCCTCTTCGTTAAAGAATCTTTCCCTCTGAACTCTTGTCATATATAGGATATCAAGCTTATCAATAACCTCTTCCATGGAAGTTGTCTGCTCGTATTCTATGCCGTTCTTTTTGATGTAATTATCCTTGACATAACTGGGGAGCTTAAGCTCGTTGGGAGCAATAAGGACAAATTTGATGCCCGTATATCTGGAAAGTGCCGCCACAAGGGAGTGTACGGTTCTTCCAAATTTCAGGTCGCCGCAAAGTCCAACGGTAAGATTATCAAGTCTTCCCATTTCTCTTTTTATGGTGAGAAGATCGGTAAGTGTCTGTGTGGGATGATTGTGACCGCCGTCACCGGCATTTATCACGGGAACATCACTGTGCTGTACCGCCACAACAGGAGCACCTTCCTTGGGATGGCGCATAGCAATGATATCAGCATAACCGCTTACCACTGCCACTGTGTCTGCCACACTTTCGCCTTTTTTGGATGAGCTGGAGTTGGCATCGGAAAATCCAAGCACCTTGCCGCCAAGCTCCATCATTGCCGCTTCAAAGCTCAGGCGGGTTCTTGTAGATGGTTCGAAAAACAGGGTGGCAAGCTTTTTATATCTGCATTTTTCTCTGTAATTTTCGGGATTTGATATAATATCGTTGGCAAGATTTATAAGCTCTTCTATCTCTTCCACCGTCAAATCCATAATATCAATGAGGTGTCTCATTTTCAGCGTCCTTTCTGATTTTATTTTATCCAGCTTTCGTCAGATGGATTATTTCTGAATGCTATGAGTCTTTCGATATCTTCTTTTTTGATATATCCTATTTCTGCTGCAACCTCTGCCACTGTATCAAAGTTTGTAAGGCTGACATTCTTTACATTGGCTTCCTTAAGTCTTTCTATACCTTTTTTCATTCCATAGGTGTAGATGGAAACAATACCCAGAACCTCTGCACCTGCCTCGCGAAGAACATTGACAACCTCTATAACGCTTCCGCCGGTGGAAATAAGGTCCTCAACAACTACAACCTTCTGACCTTTTTCCAGCTTGCCCTCTATCTGGTTACCTCTGCCATGATCCTTGGAAGAGGAACGTACATAACCCATAGGAAGTCCCATAATATGAGCTGTAATTGCCGCGTGAGCAATACCTGCAGTGGATGTACCCATAAGTACTTCGCAGTCGGGATATTCTCTTTTTATGGTTTCTGCAAGACCGTTTTCCACATCGTCCCTTACCTTGAGGCTTGTGAGAGTGAGTCTGTTGTCACAGTAAACGGGGCTCTTAATGCCGCTTGCCCATGTAAAGGGTTCCTCAGGACGAAGAAAAACCGCACCTATTGAAAGTAAATCTTTTGCTATTAATTTATTCATTAGTTTGTACCTCCCAAAAATTCTTCTACACATCTTCTGTATGCTGCAACAGGATCTTCTGCCGCAGTTATTGGTCTTCCCACAACTATGTAGTCAGAGCCGATTTCTCTTGCCTTTGCAGGAGTTGTAACTCTCTTCTGATCACCGACATCGCCATCGGCAAATCTCACACCGGGTGTTACGGTATAGAACTCTTTTCCACACTTTTCCTTAACTATGGATGCTTCAAGAGGTGAGCATACCACACCGTCAAGTCCTGCGATTTTTGCGTTGTTGGCATAGTGTGCAACAACATCTGCAATATTTTCGTTTATGAGCAGATCTCTTTCCATAACCTCCTGACTTGTTGAGGTAAGCTGTGTTACCGCAAGAAGTATAGGTCTTGTTCCGTCTTCTCTTGTGAGACCTTCAAGTGCGGCTTCCATCATTGGAATAGTTCCGGAAGCATGAAGGTTGCACATATCAACATCAAGATTTGAAAGCACACTCATTGCCTTCTTAACAGTGTTTGGAATATCGTGAAGCTTAAGATCCAAAAAGATTTTGTGACCTCTCTTCTTGATTTCCTTTACAATCTGTGGACCTGTTGCATAGAAAAGCTCCATTCCCACTTTGAGATAGGGCTTCTCCTCCTTGAACAAATCAAGAAATTCAAACAAAGCCTCCGCACTTGCAAAATCGCAAGCTATAATTACATCCTTTGCCATTAGTGAGCACCTCCGATTATATCTTTTAAACTTGTAATTCCGTATTTTTCCATAACACGGGGTAAATCTTCTATAATATCCTTGCATGCATAGGGATCAACCAGATTCTGTGCACCAACCTGTACTGCAGTTGCTCCTGCCAGCATAAGTTCTATTACATCCTCTGCCCTTGAGACACCGCCCATACCTATTACGGGAATCTTTACTGCATCATAAACCTGATAAACCATTCGCACCGCAACCGGAAAGATGGCACTGCCGGAAAATCCGCCCATTTTGTTGGCAATTACGGGTTTCTTTTTCTTTAAATCTATTCTCATACCCATGAGGGTGTTTATGAGGCTTATGCCGTCGGCACCTGCATCCTCGCAGGCTTTGGCAATTGAAACTATGTCTGTTACATTGGGACTTAGCTTGATGTACACAGGCTTTGTTGTTACCGCCTTTACTGCCTTTGTCACTGCCGCTGCAGACTCAGACTCTGTACCGAAACTCATACCGCCGTTTTGAACATTGGGACAGCTTACATTGACTTCGATTATCCCAACCTGTTCTTCCTTGTCTATTCTTTCGCAGCAATAAGCGTATTCGTCAATGGAAAATCCACTTATGTTTGCTATTACCTTTTTGCCAAAGCATTTTTTTAGCTTTGGAAGCTCCTCTGATATAACCTTGTCTATACCGGGGTTTTGAAGTCCTACGGAATTTATCATACCCGATGTGCACTCCGCAATACGGGGTGTAGGATTACCGAATCTGGGTTCCTTGGTTGTACCCTTAAAGGAAAATGTACCCAGAATATTTATGTCGTAAAGCTCGGCAAACTCATATCCGAATCCAAAGGTGCCGCTTGCGGGAATTACGGGATTTGTAAGCTCCATACCGCTCAGATTAACACGTGTATCTACCATATTATCTCCTCCCTTTCCAGAACGGGACCGTCCTTGCAGATTCTCTTGTTGCCGTACTTGGTCTTGCAGCTGCAACCCATGCAAGCACCAAATCCGCAACCCATACGCTCCTCAAAGCTGTACTGACCGCTTGTTTGTGCTATAGCCTCTATTGCTCTGAACATAGGTTCAGGTCCGCAGGTGTAGAAATAATCGTATTGGATATCTTTCATAACATCTGTTACAAAGCCTTTTGTACCAAGGCTTCCGTCTGCAGTTGCCACATAGGTCTTAACTCCAAGTGCTTCAAATTCCTTTTGGAAAAATACTTCCTCTTTTGTATTGAAGCCTATTACAACACTTACATCCTTTCCGCATGCAATAAGCTTTTTGGCAAGATTATACATAGGCGGTACACCTACACCTCCGCCAATGAGAAGAGGCTTGTCTCCGCTCTTTGTCACATCAAAGCCATTACCGAGACCTGTCAGGATGTCAAGCTTTTCTCCTTTTGTCATGGCACTCATTTTCTCTGTGCCGCCGCCAACTACCTTGTATATAAGGGTAAGGCTTCCGTCCGAATAATCACAGACGGATATTGGTCGTCTCAGGAAAAATCCGTCAAGCTTGATGTTGACAAACTGTCCGGGCTTTGTTATATCCTCTGTATCACCGGAAAGCACCATAAGATATACATCTTTTGCAATCTTAACATTGCTTTCTACTGTAAAAATTGTCTGTTTCATTTTTCGCCTCCGTAAGCAATATTTCCATCACACACTGTGAGAACACATTTTCCGAAAACCCTCATGCCCTTGAAAGGAGTACTCTTTCCCTTGGAAAGGAAATCATCCGGGGACACAGTGTATTCTTCATCAAGATTAAATGCGGTAAAGTTTGCCTTTTCCCCGACTTTGATATCCGAATTTATTCCAAAGCGTTTTCCGGGATTTGTGCTCATAAGCTCTATAAGCTTGTCGAGAGTTATCACTCCCTCTCTGACGAGCTTGGTATAAAGCACGGGAAATGCAGTTTCTATGCCGACTACTCCGTTAAGGCTGAGAAGTCCTTTGCTCTTTTCCTCACTGCTGTGGGGTGCGTGATCGGTGGCAATCATATCTATTGTGCCGTCCTTGATTCCCTCTATAAGTGCTGCTCTGTCCTCAGCGCTTCTTATGGGGGGATTCATCTTAAAGCCGCCGTCTTCCTTTAGTTCGCTATCGGAAAACACAAGATAATGCGGTCCTGTTTCACAGGTTATATTGACTCCCTCCGCCTTTGCCTTTCGAACGATATCCACCGTTTCCTTGGCGGACACATGGCACACATGATAAGAAGCTCCTGTCTCCTTAATAAGCGGAATATCTCTTGCCACAGGTCCCCACTCACTTTCGGAGCATATTCCCTTGTGACCGTTTTGCTTTGCATATTCTCCGTCGTGGATGTATCCTCCGTTAAGAAGGGATTCGTCCTCGCAGTGGGCGGAAATGATTTTGTTAAGGCTTGCGGCTTTTTGCATAGCAGAGCGCATCATATCTCCGCTTTGCACACCCTTGCCGTCATCGGAAAATCCAATAACATATGGTGCAATAGCTTCCATATCCGAAAGCTTTTCCCCTTTTTGTCCCACAGTAATAGAGCCAAAGGGATAAACCCTTATTACAGCATCTCTCTCTATAATATCTGTCTGTGCTTTTACATTATCAACACTGTCAGGTACCGGATTTAAGTTAGGCATTGAGCAAACTGCGGTGTAACCTCCCCTTGCCGAAGCACGGGTGCCTGTGACTATGGTCTCCTTATACGAAAAACCGGGCTCTCGAAGATGCACATGAACATCCGTAAACCCGGGGAAAATATATAAATTATCAAGATAATACACCTTGTCTGCAACGGAAACATCTATACTTTCACAAATATCAACTATAACAGAATCGGACACCAGTAAATCCGATTTGCCAAAGCCGTGTACGGTTGCATTTTTGAATAATGTCTTCATAGGTTGTCTCCTTTCTTCACAGTTATATTAATTATAGCATTTAATCAAGGGGGTTGTCAACAAATAGGAAGACAAAAAAACAAGGAATGTTAAAAATGTATTCTGTACACTTTTAACATTCCGTTTAGGGTAAGTATATTTTATTTGTCGAATACAGCCATTATACCATCCTCATCTGCAATGGTAACGGCACCGTTATCGTATCTGTATTCTACCATTTTACTTTTTCCATCAAGAGGTTCTCCCTCCTTGTAAAGAAACATAAAACCATCTGACTCGGGAAGATCGATTTCCGGAAAATCATCATATGGTTCGCATATAGGAAGCATACGATAAACCGTACCCTTTATTTTTCCGTAAGCACCGTCTTCTCTTATTTCCACTCCCGGTACGGATTCAAATAGGATTTTTGACATTTCTGTATTTTCGCCCCACATAGAATCATAGCGTTTAACACTGTAAGACTTCATCTCACCGGTTAAATCATAATAGTAAGGTTCTTTGATTGAAACTTCCATAATATCCGAGCCGGAAGTATAAATACCTTTGAAATGTCTTTTGTCTTCGGGCATACCGGAAGAAATGATGTATTTGCCACCGGAATTTTCTATTTTATCTATAACAAACGGTTCGAACCCCTGGTGAGCATCGCCTTCCATACAGGTGTACTTTCCGTCTCTCTCGGTTACAACGATTATACGCACTGGTTCCTCGGATTCAAATGCGCTTTTGGTTATCTTGTAACTTTCCAGATATTTGTCATAAAAATAACTTCCTTCTATTTCTTTAAGGATTTTTATTTCCTCCTCGGTATATGTTTCCAGAAGCTTTGACATAATAGATTCCTCGGTTTCCTGCGGAATCGGAGTATTCACTTCAGGTTCTTCCTGTATTTCTTCCTCAGTCTGCTCCATCACATCTTCTGCCGATAAGTCGGATGCCGTCTTGTCACTGACATTTGCACCGCAAGAGGTGCAAAGTATAAGTATAAGTGCAATTGCAAGTAATTTTTTCATTTTCTTTCTCCTAAGCTCTATCATTTAACCATAACTTTACACTCAGAACTGCAGGTTTTGTTTTCATCCCTCACCTGTACTGTTATGTATGCCGTTCCGGGATTCTTTGCACGAACAATAACTGTATCTGTTTTGCCGTCTTCTGCCATCAAATCAATATCCGCTACATTTGCATCCGACGAACTCCAATTGTATTCAACATCGGAAATTCTGACAGGAAAAATTGTTGCACAAAGGGAAGAATATCCGTCCGGGTAATTTAACGACAGTTCCGTACATGTAAGATTCACGCTTTGAACTTCTAACGATCTGATAAGCACAGGATCGTCCGCTCTGACAAGAGGATCAACATATTGCGGGAAGCAGGAAATCATTCCTTTTTCAAATTCCAAATAGGGCGATGCATTTATTGCAATTTTTTCACGGGGGCAACTTATCATAATTCCGTAATTGTTCCACTCAAAGCAAAAAGAACCCAGGCCTCCCAAACCGTTGTATGTACCCTCCTGATAATTATCAACACCCAATTTGCTCAACAGCTCTTCTAAAGTACACTTATCTTCCTCAAAGCCCGATATCAGTTCACCCACGGTTGTATATTCACAGTTTTCTAAAACATCTTCATTTATTTTAAGTTCATTACAGGGTGATGTCAACACATCATATGCATTGTGTATTCTGAGTGCAAGAAGTATAGCCTGTTCTCTTGTGGCATAATCAAGAGGTGCAACATTGTACTCGTCAACTCCTTGAATAATACCATACCCCGTCAAAAAATTAACAGAATCTCTTGCATAGTCAGAAACCAAATAGCTGTCTGCAAAAACAGGAGCACCGGATGAATTGAGTTCAATATCAATATGCTCCTCCAATTTTTTTGCAGCCTTAATCGCACGGCACAGCATTGTTGCTAACTGTTCTCTAGTAAGGTGCAAATCCGGCGAAAAAAGTTTGAGACCTTCTTTTTCCCCTGTTCCCCGTGTTATTCCCAAAGATGCAGCACCTCGTATATAATTCTCATACACATTGCCCGCTATATCATCAAAACTCCCTGTCATCCAATCATATCTGTAAGATGCAAGTATTCGTGTGAGCTTGTATGCAATAGCGGCAAATTCTGCACGTGTTATGTTTTGCGTTAAATCCTGCCCGTACATTTCTTCCGGTATAATACCAAGCTCTTTTTCTTCATCAATATCAGCCCATGCCCAAGAGGACGCAGAAATCCGGGACAATTCTGTCTTGTCCCCCAAATTTGATACCTCAAGCTCATATCTTGCAAGAAGTGTTTCCATAGCTTCAGATTTTGTACGCAAATATTTATTTTCATCATCATAAAAGCTTATAGCCGCTACAGGAAAAGCATTCTCTTCACATTCATCAAAAAAATCTTCATCATATCCAGCATGTGAAAAGCTAAAACCATCCTCATTATACCATATTATAGTAAAATTGGACTTCCCACCAGAAACTGTATTCATAGTTAGAAAATCTTCTCGATTTCTAAACCGAACCGTTGTACAGAATTCTTCTGTTTCATCAACACCATCACCCGGAAGGAACGGCATAGTAATTGCATGTATAGTTGTCCCTTGAATCCAAGGAGAATCTTCAACAACTTTACCATCTATTATAGAAAATGCATTCGCCAAACGGTATGTTTTTTTTATATATGCATAATCGTCATATCCCTCGTTATTAGCAAACAAACGATTACCGGCTTCATCATATCGAGAAAAACTCGTTATCAATCCTATTAATTCAGGGACTTCATCTCTGTTTAAATCAAGCAACATAAAGCTGTCTGAATATCTATTCAAAGCGTTTTCTTGGTTTTGATCTGCATCTTTAGCAAAATTCAAATATATCTCTCTGTAATCATTCTTACTAGTGGCACATACTACCCCGTTAAGCAAGTTCAAAATAAGAATGGTCGTTATAACAATAGTAAAAAGTCTTCTTTTCATTCTCTTTCCTTCCTTATGTTCTCACTAAAATTCATTTTATTAATACTCTTTTGAAACTGCGTAATATCTATTGTATCTGCCAACACCTGTAATGGCAATTGATGACATGAAGAAAGTGAGTTTGTCATCCGAAATAATATAATTTACTTCTTCTTCATCAAAGTATCTTGCATATTCATATCTGTCAGCAAATTCTGCATACATATCCTGATATATTATTTCAGCATCCGGACTATCCTTTTTTAATGCACGAGCAAGTTCATTCGGACCCATATAATCTTTTGTTAATGTTATTGCTGAAGCTGTTGCTCCAATCCAGGGATGCACTGTTGATGCCATCAAAGAAACAGTTCCGTATTTCTCACTTGCGGTAAGTGATATCCTGACATCAGGTTTTGTATATCCGTCTATATCATCTTTATAAACTCCACCCCAATTATAGTAGAAGCTGTATGCATATTCATCATAATCACATAAATCATATGCCAATTTTTTTGAAATCTGATTTACTCTTTCAACCTCTCGCTCTGTCAAAAATTCTTTTCCGTCAGTAATCTGAGGATATATATATGTTATTGTGATATTAACACCATCAATTTCTGTTTTCTTTACAGCTTTTTCTTCAACCATTTCATAGGAAAATAATTCCTTTGGACTTGTAATGCTGACTGTTTTGCTTACTTCATCCCACATCACTTTACAATCAAATGCTTCGGCGACGGCACGCAAAGGAACTAAGGTACGGTTATTAACTACCTTTACCGGTACATCAAGGGAATACAGCAACCCATTTTTCAAAAATTCCGGATAATCTAACCATAACGAGACCGAAATGTCTTTTTTCTCAGCATAGACACCTTGCGCTTCCTGACTCCATTTAACATCAGCACCTAATTTTTCAAAAATAGCTCTTGCTGGAACTAATATTCTCCCGTTTTCAGCAATCGGTGCAACATCAAATTCTACTTGTTCTCCATCAACAAGCACGGTAATTTCATCATTTGCCAAAACACATTGAACGTTAAAAGTAAATAACATCACTACCAACATACTCAAAATTCTTTTTTTCATTTTATTTTCCTCTTTCTTTATAATATGTTTTTATGATTTTAAAAAGTATTCAAATGATATATTACTACCCATATCCACATTATAGTCATAATTATGACTACTGTCAATATTGTGAATACAGTTTATTCTTAATGTAAAGTATATTTATGAAAGCAAGTGATATCTTGATAAGCTATGCTCCCTTTTGGAAAACCTTGAAGAAAAAGAATATTTCCACCTACACTCTGATAAACAAGCACGGCATCAGCAGTGCCACCATAGGCCGTATGAAAAAAGGCAACGGAATAAGCACCATGAAAATTGATGACTTTTGCAGAATACTTAGTTGCCGTGTAGAAGATATAATAGAATATATGGAAGAATAAAAAAAGTTTTTGCCTCAGCACGGGGCAAAAACTTTTTTGTTTTAAAAATATTTTACGTACTTTCTTAACGTTATTCTGCAATCAACACATCATAAGCATTATGTATTCTGAGTGAAAGAAGTATATTTTCATTCTAATGCAGGATAGTTTTCCATCTTTCCAAATTACCGTGTATACACATTCCTTCGAAGATATCGCTTCCATCAGAAGAAACAACATACCATGTTAGTGTTGTGGCATGGTTTTCTACCCAGCCTTTTAATATGTACTGATAGTAAACCTTTCCATTTACATACTGTTCACTATTAAAACTCAAATAGTTCTCTTTACCATCTTGCCAAGCGCCCAAATCTCCTATACCGTATTCCAACAAATCTCGAGCTTCATCCGGAGAAAGATCTGTATCAAAAGAATTCTTTAGATAAATGGCTGTACAAGAGTCATTCCAACTCATAACTTTATCCGTCATCTCACAGTACGTTCTCAAGGGAATAAAAAGAATTCCGTTTTTGCGCATAGGAGCTACATTCATGTAGAATGATTTTGAAGTACCGTTAGACCAGTATATATACGCTGTATTATCTCCTTCTACAAAAGCAAAGCTACAGTCTCCACCTGTAAAATAATTTATTTCTCCGTCGTTCCAGAACTCCATCCAATCTTCTGCCATTTCTGCAAGCTTAAAAGTCCTTTCAAAAGGCACCATTATTTCCCCGTTGTAAAAAAAGGCAGCCTCATTTCCATAGAATAAACCGGAACCATTATAGTGAACATTTATGTACCCGGTTGTAGGCACAGGGGTATAAGGACGATTCTTAATTCCTGCTATATCCAATGTGATTTTGCGAGCAACATCGTCCCAAGTATAAGTGCCATAAGGAGCCAACTCATCAAAAGCAATTATAGTTCGACCATCAATATTATAACTGTTTACATATCTTCCGTCTACATATGTTCTAATGTCGGTATATAATATATCAAAAGCTCTTGTGCCTATACTTCTTGAAGCAATTTCCGGTTTTCTGTATGTAGAGAAAACTCGCGAAGTTCCATAATCTCTGGTAATATGAAGGCTTCTTGTATCATTGTTATAGATTACATTAAAACCATAATTTGCAAGATCTTCGACTATGACATATATGTAACCACCATAGTTGTACGAAGGTATATCGTATCCGTTAATTTGAGCTGCAATATCCGTAGTAAGCGAAAATCCGACAGAATCACCGATTTTGTAACCGCCGTTCCAATCTACATACATATTCGGAGCATGTCTGAGTGTATCAGCTGCAAAACAATTTACCGATAACAACATCATCAAAATTAACAAGCATAAAACTTTTTTCATCATTTTCTTCCCCTTCCTTTCCGTTGTTTTCATTATATCAAGAAAAATATTAAAAATCAACAAAAACAGTTTTCGTCAAACTCCTTATCCACCACATTTCCGGCTTATACTAAGTATGATATGCCGCATAATAAGCAATAGGATTGAATTTATTTGGCTTAATTTTTCTATTGTAAATACCACTCATCATTAATAAAAAATACACATGAAAGTATATGATGTTTTGATAAGCCACCCCTATAAACAAAAAAGTTTTTGCCCCTTTATTGGAAGCAAAAACTTTTTATTTTTACTATTTTGCTATTATGACATTTTTAATATTGATATCATCATCAAATATTACGATATCTGCGTCATACCCCTTTTGGAGCTTACCCTTGTTTTCCAGCTTCATAATTCTTGCCGGGATTTCCGTTATCATTTTGACTGCCTCGGTAAGCGGTATTCCTGCTTTTTTTACACAGGTACGCACAAGCACATTTGTGGTGGCTATGCTTCCTGCAAAGGCTGTTCTGTCGGCAAGCTTTGCGACGCCGTCCTCTATGATGTAGGGCATATTACCGTTTTCACAGGTTTCGTTTTCTATGCTTTCAAGTCCTCCGTGACGGATTGAGTCTGTAACAAGGCACATATGTTCTGGGCCTTTTGACTTGTACACAAGCTTTAATAGTTCAGGTGGAAGATGGCATCCGTCTGCAATGGTTTCCACATCAATATCATCATAGAGATATGCTGTTTCTATAACGCCCAGTACTCTGAAACCGCTTTCTCTTGTGATGGTGGAAGTGCAGGAATACAGATGGGTAATAAGCTTCATACCGCCATCGTATGCCGCCTTCATATGAGGGTACTTGGCATCGGTGTGAGCCGCTGATGCAACTACACCGTTTTCGTTTAGGAACTGAAGGAATTCATCAGAGCCGTCAAGCTCGGGAGCATAGTCCCATCTTTTGATAAGGTCACTGTATTGTGCATAGATTTCCTTATATTCCTTGGGATCGGGAGTGCGGATGAAAGCCGGATCCTGTGCACCCGACTGTGCAGGAGAAAAGTACGGTCCCTCAAGGTGAGCACCGTATATATGAGGCATTATGTCCTCATCGTCCTTGCAGGCTTTGAGAGCCTCCAGTGCTTTTTTCGTCTTGACATTATCATAGGCGGAAAGTGTAGGATATATTGTTGTGGTACCGCTTATAGCGTGAATGTTTGCGGCTTCCTTGATTGCTTCTTTTGTAGCATCAACAAACTCATATCCCCCGCCGCCGTGAACATGGATATCAATAAATCCGGGGGAAACAAAGTTACCCTCCGCATCTATCTCATCTTCAAAGGCAAGCTCCTCTTCTGTCACATCGAGGATTTTCCCATCCTCTATGTAGACATATGCCTCTATTATACTGTCCCCAAGTATCACTCTGCCGTTTTTAATTCTTGTAATCATGGCAAATTCCCTTACAGAAGCTGTTTTCCGCTGTCGGGATCACAGTACATTACTGCATTGTCGTGAGTTCTCATAATTGTGGCAGGAAGATCCTCGTTTATTTCATTATTCACGGTTTTGTACACTGCATCCGCTTTGGTTGCCGCAGGAACTGTGCAGAAAAGATAGTCTGCATTAAAAAGTGTAGGAACTGTGAGAGTGAGTGCATATTTGGGAACATCATCAAGCTTTGCAAAGCAACCGTCGTTAACCTGCTGTTGTCTGCAAACTTCATCAAGAGGAACCTTTTTAATAACTTCCTTGTCGTTGAAATCTGCAACCCATGGGTCATTAAATGCAATATGTCCGTTTTCACCGATGCCAAGGCATACTATGTCTATTGGATTTTCCTTAATGAGCTTGGTATATCTTGAGCAGGTTTCTTCGGGAGTTTCGCCCTCTGCGTAAATGTAGTTTACACTTCCAAAGGGAAGAAGTCCAAAAATTCTGTCCTTCAAGAAATTGCCAAAGCCCTGAGGCGCTTCTGGACTGAGACCTATGTATTCATCCATATGAAAAGCATTAACCTTGCTCCAATCGATATCCTTATCGGCAACAAGAGTAGCCAGTGTTTCATTCTGAGATGGTGCTGCGGCAAAAATCATATTTACCTTGCCTTTTTCTGCAATAAGCTCTTTAATTTTTGCTGCTGCCTCTTCTCCTGCAGCCTTGCCCATTTCCGCTCTGGAATCGTAGATTTTTACTGTAAGCTTGTCTTTTACAATAGTTTTCATAACTTATTTCTCCTTTATGTTATTATTTGCAATGATTTTGTAGTAAAGATTTGTAAGCTGTGAGTGTGTAAGTGCTGTGCGAAGCTCGGAATCAGGAGTGTACATTTCAAAATTCACACCAAAGGTGTATTCGTTCATTGTATCTCCAAGTTCCTTTATCCTCGCATACAGCTCATCTGCATCCTGTCTGCCCTCATAGAGTGCATAGTAATAATCAAGGCACAGCACCATAAGCTCAAACACATCCACCCCGTATTTAAGCCCGCGTATATCCTCGTTTATACGGTTGAGTATCGGAGTACCCAGTGCTATCTTCTTCTGCTGACCGGGGTTTAAGGCACCGCTACCGTCATCAAACATATCGGGAGTTATGGTGGAAAGCTCCTTAGATTTTATATCTCTTAATTCTTTTAATGCTTTCTTTAGCTTATACACCGAGTCATATCCGAGGGAAACTGCATTGTCACCAAGATGATACTCCTTGTAGAAGGGTTTTTCGGGAACCTTTCCGTCCCATTCGCACAGGTGTGTGAGAAGTCCCGTCTGGAACCATCCTCTCCATGACATAATGAGGCTTGTGGCTTCCTCTATAGTTTCGTATGCTTTACGTACACGGTCACTGTACTTGCCGTAAATATCACGGTAGTATTTTTCTATGAGGTAATCTGCATCGCAGTCTTTATCTCTGCTGAGGTTTGCATACATATACTGAGTAAGGGTACGTACTCCCCACTCAAGAAGCGGAACATGCATATACTGTATGTCCTTGGCACCGCTTTCTATATAATATTTTATTTCGTTTTTCATTCTCTTTGTAAAGAGAATGGGCATATCCTCAAATTTGGAAACATTGTAATACTCGTTTATTCCAAAATCCATACCCGACTCAGACCAGCCTTGCAGAGTGCGTGCATAGATATGGTTTTTCTCGCAGGTTTTGTCATAAAGGTCGTGGTCATAACATCTCAGTATGGGAGAATATATACCGTAGTCCCCTGCGTCTATAAGATTTTGCGGTACGGGCATAGATGGTGCCTCAAGGGTATCTGTTCCCTCATATATATCAAAAGAGAGTTTTATGTTGTGGTCAATCTCGCCTTTTTCAAGTGCCTCATTTACACGATTCCGTATGTGAGAAAGAAAATGGAGAGTTATATCTGTTCCGTTGCCTTTTTTGCGGCATTGCTCACACCTGCAGGAAGAACCCCAAGTGTCAAAGCCTGCAAGCTCAAATACATTTTCATTTTTCCAGTCATTTTTGATTTTGTCTATGACGGTATCTGCCAGAACATCCAAAAGCTCCTTATTGGAAGCACAGAACTGAACATTTATGGCATTATCTGCAGTAATTTCGCCGTCACGCTTACCGTACCAATCCTTGTGAGCGTCTATGTAGTATCTGCCGTCTTCAGTTATATTCATAGGGTTCAGAATCTTTTCGAAGATATGACCGCCTATTTTGTAAACAAAGCCAAGCTTGTCCTGCAAAGGCTTACTGTGAGCATGGCAGTTGTGAAGATTAAGTCTGTTTCGTGCCATCCATGTTAGAAAGGTTGTGGATTCCTTGAGAAGCTGTTCAAAATGAAAACCTCTTCCGTTTGGCATATCGTATTTGTAGTGTTTAAATACAGGAGGTTTAAGTTCTGTAAGAACAGGTACATATTCCTCCTTGGGAGCATACCACCTTATTCCCTGAGCTTCCAGAAGCTCGTATGCAGCATAGAGTGTACCTACTCTGCCCTGACCGCAAAGTATTATGTCGCTGCCGTCGGAGATAATATCAAATTCCTCTCCGTCCCCTCCGAGACAATCAAGAATAATATTTGTATCGCCTTTTGTTTCGGATACTTCCACATCAAGACCTGCTTTGACAAGGTAGCTAGAGATTTCCTCTGCGGCATAGCTCAGCGTACATCTCTGTGCAAGGTATTTTTGATTTTTAAAATCTATATTTTCTTCCTCATGTGCCCATCTTTTGTAATACTTTGGGGATTCGTCATAGGGAATTAAAATATTAATCTTCATATGCATCTTCACCTCTACACTAATCTTAACACAAGTAAAGCACATCAAAATATTAAATATTGCTTTTTACATTGCAAATATTGCTGTTTTGATTATTTGGAATAAATGGGCAAATACTAGAGTCGAGGTGATAATATTGAAAAATAAATCAGAAATTCTCTATGCATTTGCAAAAGGTCATGCTCTGCCGCTGTCAAAGGTAAATGATGCGGTTTTTGCATCCCTTACTTTGGGCAAGGGAATGGCAATTGAACCTGAAACGGGCATACTCTACTCACCATGCGACGGAAAAATATCTACCCTTGCTGACACAAACCACGCCATAGCCATAAACACCGATGGGGGTGCTGAGGTGCTTCTGCACATAGGCATAGACACGGTAAATCTCAAGGGGACATTCTTTGATGCTAAAGTATCAAAGGGCAAAACCGTAAAAAAAGGTGATAAGCTCATAGAATTTAACAAGGAAAAAATATCCTACGAGGGCTATGACACAACAATATGCATGGCAATATGCAATACCGATGACTACGAGCATATAGAGCTTACCGAAAGCGGAAATGTAGGTCTTGAGGATGAAGTGGCTATAATAGGCTGACCTTCCAAATATTGATACTTGATATAACGTCTTCCTTGTTGTATTATAGAATGCGTTGGTTGACATAATTGTTTTGCGTTAAGGTTTTTTTGCTTTTTGATTGTGATTTTACTGTAGTTTTGTGAAAATATGCAAAATATATTATGTAAACAAAAATACAAAGGAGGACTATAAATGTCAAAAATCAAAAGATTTGTTGCATCATCTGCCGCATCAGCGCTCCTTGCATCGGTTCTGGCTGTTCCTTCCTTTGCCGCTATCCCCTCGGATGTTGTGGGTACACGGTTTGAGGAAGCTGCAAAGGTACTGGGTGCCTTTGATATTATGGTAGGTGACGGCAATGCATTTCGTGCAAATGACCCTATAACCCGTTCCGAAGTTACCAAAATAGCAGTAGCACTGAAAGGACTCTCCAAGGTTGCAGGCAGCCAGACTACTTCAAAGTTCCCCGATGTTTCCGATGACCACTGGGCAAAAGGGTTTATAAATGTAGGTACTACCGAAGGTCTCGTAATTGGTGACGGTGCAGGCAACTTCCGTCCTGATGACATAATAACCTATCCCGAGGTTGTTACAATTCTTGTCCGTGCCGTAGGATATGAGCCAAAGGCTCAGTCAAGCGGCGGATATCCCGGCGGCTATATATCGGCAGGAAACTCTATGGGACTTACAAGCGGTGTATCTGCCCCTGCAAGAAGCAGCGGAACTGTTTCCAGAGGTGAGGTTGCACTTATGGCATACAATGCTCTTGATGTAAACATTATGGAGCAGAAGGATTTCGGCAGTAACCCCAGCTTTGTCATTACAGACGAAACCCTCATTACAACTGCCCATGATGCCAAGAAAATCGAAGGCTTTGTAACTGCCGTAGGTCAAAGTTCTCTTGACGGTACTACCTGCGAAAAGGGCGAAATCATAATTGACGGAAAAACCTACAAGGCAGAGGGTGTTGACCTTAGAAATGTTCTTGGTCTCTACGTGGATGCCTATGTAACAGACACATCCAAAAACAGACCTACTGTAAAGGTAGTTGTCAACACTACCGGCAAAAACTCCCTTACAACAATAGCTGCAGATGACATAATATCTGTAACATCTTCCTCATCGGGTAAAACCATCAGCTACTATGTGGGTACAAAGAAATACACCAAAACCGTTCCTGCAAACGCAACGGTGGTATATAACGGAAAATCAGGCTCCATAGATGACCTGGCTATTATAGAATCAGGTTCCGTTATGATAGCAGATCATAACAAAAGCAAGACGGTTGTATTTGTAAACGAAACCGTAAACTATGTTGTTGACGAGGTGGTTATGACCTCCGACAGAATCATAGACAAATACGGCAAATCTCCCCTCACCCTCGACAAAGATGACGATAAAGTTACCTTTGTTCTGGAAAAAGCGAATAAAATCATTGGTATCGATGAGCTTAGTGAATGGGATGTAATAACCCTTACCATGAGTAAGGACAAGAGTGTAATTCACGGTATTGTGACAAGAGCCGAAAAGGCAGGCAAGATTACAGAGGTTGAAGACGGCAAGGTTTATATAGACGGTACTGCCTATGAGGTAGCCAAAAATTATACCGAAGAAATAAAGCTCGGTGACGAGGGTACCTTCTATCTGGATTATGAAAACAAAATTGCCGCCTTTGACAAATCCAGATCTTCACAAAAAAATTACGCATATCTTACAAACATCGGTGTAAAATCCGGATTTGATGCTGCTTTGGAGCTTGAGCTTCTTACAAGTGACGGAAAGCTTTCTGTTTACAAAGCAGCAGATAAGATAAAAGTAAATTCCAAAACCTATTCCGATGCGGAGGATGCTAAAAAAGCAATCGGGGGAAAAGATCAGCTTCTCACTATCGTTCTTAACTCCGATGGAAAAGTTTCCGAAGTGGTAAAGAGCTTTGAGGGTGAAATTGACGAAAATGAATTTATGCTCAACTTTGCAAAAGAAGATGCTGTATTTACAGAAAAAACATCCGGACTTTCCGCAGATGATATGACAGTACGTCTGGATAAAAACACAGTAGTATTTGAGATACCGGAGGATGCAAAGGATACTGATGAATACACAGTAACTGATGTAAGCTACTTTGCAGATGGAGGCAAATATGATGTAATCGTGTACGATGTTACCGAGGACCTTACAGCAGGAGTAGTTATTGTAACTGCATCCCAGAGTAAGGTTAATGAAGAGGAAGGTGCCATCATTGTAGATAAGCTCTCAAGCTCCAAGGATGAAAGCGGAGAAATCATAGTTAAACTCTACGGATACCAGAACGGTGAAAGAATAACCCTTACCGGTAAATCCGATATATTCAAGAAAGGAACCTCCTCTCTCGAAAAGGGCGACATCATTCAGGCTAAGGCAGACTCCAAGGGAAGTGTAAAGGCTCTTACCCTGCTTCTTGACTCCGACAAAGCAGAAAATGAATTCACAAGTGTAATAAGTGAACATCACACCACCGAATATGGTAAAGTAACCAAGAAATTCTCAGGTTCCTTTAACCTCAGTGTGAACGACAAGGCAAACAAAAACTATGTTATAGGTGAAGCAAACATCTATGTGATAGACACTGAAAGCAAGACAAACACAATAAAGGTCGGCGACAGCTCTGATATACAGAAATTTGACGATGCAAAGCCGGAAAGAGTGTTTGTAAGAACCTATAAGGATGAAGTTAAGGATATCATAGTAATCAGATAGGATTTCTGCCATATAATACGAAAAACGCCAAACGAGAATATCGTCTGGCGTTTTTTATTAATTTTAGATTATAGGAGTAACAATTTCTACATCCTGATATATGGGAAGTCCCGTACCTGCAGGAATGAGCTTACCTATAATTACGTTTTCTTTAAGACCGATGAGAGGATCCTTCTTACCCTTTATTGCTGCATCGGTAAGAACTCTTGTGGTTTCCTGGAAGGAAGCCGCAGAGAGGAAGGAGTCTGTTGCAAGTGCAGTCTTTGTAATACCAAGGAGAACTGCCTCGCACTGAGGTTCTACCCTGCCGTCTGCAACTGCCTTGCGACGCTCTGTTTCAAATTCCGCTCTGTCTATAAGCGAGCCTATGAGAAGTTCGGTTTCACCGGGTTCGGTAACCTTAACTTTTCTTATCATCTGTCTTACGATAACTTCTATATGCTTATCGTTGATGTCAATACCCTGGAGTCTGTAAACTCTCTGTACTTCCTGAATAAGATAATCTGTAACTGCTTTGATACCCTGACTACCCATAACACGGAGTAAATCCTGAGGATATACAGAACCTTCTGTAAGTTCCTGTGCAAGTGCAACTGTATCTCCGTCGCTTACCTTTAGTCTGGAGCCGTAGGGAATGAGGTAGTTATGAGTGATGCCGTCCTCTGTTGTGATGACAGCTTCTCTCTTCTTCTGTGTTTCCTCAATCTTGACAGTACCTGCTTCTTCGGCGATGATAGCAACACCCTTAGGTCTTCTCGCCTCGAAGAGTTCTTCAACTCTGGGGAGACCCTGTGTGATATCGTCACCGGCAACACCGCCGGCATGGAATGTTCTCATAGTAAGCTGTGTACCGGGTTCACCGATAGACTGTGCCGCTATGATACCAACTGCTTCACCTGCATCAACCATTTCTCCTGAAGAGAGGTTGGAGCCGTAACATTTAGCACAGATACCAATTCTGGATTCACATGTGAGAATGCTTCTTATCTTGGCTTCTGTTACGCCTGCATCTGCAACCATTGTTGCAATTGCTTCGGTCATAAGGGAGTTGGCTGCTACCAAAAGCTCACCTGTCTCGGGATGGAATATATCCTGAAGGGCAGTTCTGCCTATAAGTCTGTCTCTGAAGCTTTCGATAACTTCTTCACCTATGGCTATCTTCTTAACAAGGATACCCTCATTAGTACCGCAATCATCTTCACGGATAATAACATCCTGAGATACATCAACAAGTCTTCTTGTGAGGTAACCGGAGTCGGCAGTTCTAAGTGCTGTATCGGTAAGACCTTTACGGGCACCGTGTGTAGAAATGTAGTATTCCAGAACGTTAAGACCTTCTCGGAAGTTAGCCTTGATGGGGATTTCGATAGCATTACCTGTGGTATCTGCCATAAGACCACGCATACCGCAAAGCTGCTTAATCTGGTCCTTACTACCACGGGCACCGGAGGTTGCCATCATATAGATTGGGTTGTACTGGTCAAGGTTATCCATAAGAGCATCGGAAATATCGTCAACCGCATCATTCCATGTATCAATAACCTTTCTGTATCTTTCCTCGTCAGTAATAAGACCTCTCTTGTACTGCTTTGCAATCTTGTCAACGGCTTTCTGTGCCTCGTCAAGTCTTTCATACTTGGACTGGGGTATCTTCATATCAAATACACTGATGGTAAGTGCACCCTTTGTGGAGAACTTGTAACCGAGAGACTTGATAGCATCGAGAACTGTTACGGAATCTGTTGTACCGTGAGTTCTTATACACTTGTCAAGAATCTTTCCAAGACCTTTCTTGTCGGCAGTAAATTCCATACCAACTTCAAGCTGGAGTACTTTATTCTTCTTATCTTCGTCGGTATCATCGGGAGCAAATGCTCTGTTTACAAGACCGATGTCCTGAGGAACCTGTTCATTGAATATGAGTTTACCTGCGGTAGCATCAATTATACCTTCGTAGGTAACAGAATCAACGGTTTTTGACATGAATACCTTTATGGGAGCGTGAAGTTCCAGTTCGCCTGCGTTGTATGCCATAAGAACTTCATCGTAGCTCTTGAAGTATTTGCCTTCGCCCTTTTCGCCGGGGAAGCATCCCTCCTCTGTAAAGGTTGCTGCCTTCTTGCCTTCGGCTTCAAGACGGGCGTTTATCTTGGCAAGAGAATCACCGCGTTTTATGGCTTTCTTGTTGTTTTTATTAAATTCCTGGTTGCTCAGATAGCAAACAATATCTCCTGCTTCAAAGCCGGAGTCACCGGGATCAACAATCTTAACTTCCTTGGGCTTGTTGATGGTGAGGTAGTAACTACCGAGAACCATATCCTGTGTAGGTACGGTTACAGGCTTACCATCCTGAGGCTTCAAGAGGTTGTTTGCAGAAAGCATAAGGAATCTTGCTTCTGCCTGTGCCTCGGGAGAAAGGGGTACATGGACAGCCATCTGGTCACCGTCAAAGTCGGCATTGAACGCTGTACATACCAGAGGATGGAGCTTTAATGCTCTGCCTTCTACAAGGATAGGCTCAAACGCCTGAATACCAAGTCTGTGAAGTGTAGGAGCACGGTTAAGAAGAACGGGGTGTTCCTTGATTACATCTTCAAGAATATCCCATACTTCGGGTTTTACTCTTTCTACCATACGCTTTGCACTCTTTATGTTGTGGCAAAGACCGTCGGCAACGAGCTTTTTCATTACAAAGGGCTTAAAGAGTTCAAGTGCCATTTCCTTTGGAAGACCGCACTGATAGATCTTAAGCTCAGGACCTACAACGATAACGGAACGTCCGGAGTAGTCAACACGCTTACCAAGGAGGTTCTGACGGAATCTACCCTGCTTACCTTTAAGCATATCAGAAAGGGACTTAAGCGGTCTGTTTCCGGGGCCTGTAACAGGTCTTCCGCGTCTGCCGTTATCGATAAGGGCATCTACTGCTTCCTGAAGCATTCTCTTTTCGTTGCGGACAATGATATCGGGAGCTTCCAGTTCAAGAAGTCTCTTCAATCTGTTGTTTCTGTTAATAACTCTTCTGTAAAGGTCATTTAAGTCGGATGTAGCAAATCTTCCGCCGTCGAGCTGTACCATAGGACGGATTTCGGGTGGAATAACGGGAATAACATCCATTATCATCCATTCGGGACGATTGCCTGAAAGTCTGAAGGACTCTACAACTTCCAGTCTTTTTGCTATTCTTGCTTTCTTCTGTCCCTGAGCATCATCCAACTCTGATTTTAGCTCTGCGGAGAGAATATCAAGGTCTATTGCAGTAAGCAGTTCCTTGATTGCTTCGGCACCGATTGATGCTTTAAAGCCATCCTTACCGTACTTTTCCACTGCTTCCTTGTATTCATTTTCAGATAAAATCTGCTTTTCTTCAAGGTTTGTTTTACCTGCGTCAATTACAATGTATGATGCAAAGTAAAGAACCTTTTCAAGTATTCTGGGACTGATATCAAGGATAAGTCCCATACGGCTGGGAATACCCTTGAAGTACCATATGTGCGATACCGGTGCTGCAAGCTCGATGTGTCCCATACGCTCTCTTCTTACCTTTGCGCGTGTTACCTCTACTCCGCACTTATCGCAGACTATACCCTTGTAACGGATTCTCTTGTACTTACCGCAGAAGCATTCCCAGTCCTTGGTAGGTCCGAAAATTCTTTCGCAAAAAAGTCCGTCACGTTCGGGTTTGAGTGTTCTGTAGTTGATTGTCTCAGGTTTCTTTATCTCACCGTGAGACCATTCTCTAATCTTTTCCGGAGAAGCCAAACCGATTTTGATGGCACTAAAGCTCTTTTCTTCAATCATAGTTTCTGACATAGCTAATCTCCTTTCTTAGTTATCGCCGTCGAGATCATCGATACTGCTGTCAATGGCACCGAGGTCGGCTTCAAGGTCAATGTCAAGACCTGCCATATCGAGTTCCAGTATTTCTGTCTCGGGAGCATCCTGTATATCATCGAGGTCATCGGAAAACTCTTCGCCGTTTACAAGATTTTTCATAAAGTCGTCAAAGAGATCGTCCTCATCCTCTTCCTCGGGTTCTTCCAGAGGCTCATCGGTAGGATCAGCCATTTCATAGAAGTCATCACCCTGGTCAAAGTTGAACTTGAAGCCTTCGTCATCAAGGGATTCCTTGAGAATAATTTCCTCGTCATTTTCGTCAAGAACCTTGACATCAAGACCAAGAGACTGAAGTTCCTTAATGAGAACCTTGAAGGACTCAGGAACACCCGGCTTGGGTATTGTTTCGCCCTTAACGATGCTTTCGTAAGTCTTGACACGGCCTACGACATCATCGGACTTGACTGTGAGGATTTCCTGAAGGGTATATGCGGCACCGTATGCTTCCAGTGCCCAAACTTCCATCTCACCGAATCTCTGACCACCGAACTGTGCTTTACCGCCCAGAGGCTGCTGAGTAACCAGTGAGTAAGGACCTGTACTTCTTGCGTGAATCTTGTCATCAACAAGGTGGTGGAGCTTTAAGTAATACATATAACCTACTGTAACGGGACCGTCAAAGGGTTCGCCGGTTCTTCCGTCGTAGAGTACTGTCTTACCGTCTACACTCTTGCCCGCCATTTCCAGTGCTTTGCAGATATCTGCCTCGGTAGCACCATCAAATACCGGTGTTGCAATCTTCCATCCCAGTGCCTTTGCAGCATATCCCAGATGTACTTCAAGCACCTGACCGATGTTCATTCGGGAAGGTACGCCCAGAGGGTTAAGTACAATCTGGAGAGGTGTACCGTCGGGGAGGAATGGCATATCTTCTTCAGGAAGAATTCTGGAAATAACACCCTTATTACCGTGACGGCCCGCCATCTTATCACCGACGGAAATCTTACGTTTCTGAGCAATATATACTCTTACAAGCTGATTAACACCGGGAGAGAGCTCGTCACCGTTTTCACGGGTGAATATCTTAACATCTACTACGATACCTGCCTCACCGTGAGGAACACGGAGGGAAGTATCTCTTACATCTCTTGCCTTTTCACCGAATATCGCACGCAGGAGTCTTTCTTCTGCAGAGAGCTCGGTTTCACCCTTGGGAGTAACCTTACCTACAAGGATATCCCCTGCTCTTACTTCCGCACCGATTCTTATGATACCTCTTTCGTCGATATCCTTAAGTGCGTCTTCACCGACATTGGAGATGTCTCGTGTGATTTCTTCAGCACCCAATTTGGTGTCTCTGGCTTCACACTCATATTCTTCTATATGGATAGATGTGAATACATCTTCCTTAACAAGTCTTTCGTTAATAAGGATAGCATCCTCGTAGTTGTAACCTTCCCATGTCATAAAGCCAATGAGAATGTTCTTACCGAGAGCTATTTCACCGTCTGCGGTGGAGGGACCGTCGGCAATGATATCGCCTTTCTTAACCTTTTCACCGCTCTTTACGATAGGTCTCTGGTTTATGCAGGTGCTCTGGTTGGAACGAAGGAACTTAATGAGCTTGTAGGTCTCAATGTTACCGCCCTTGCCCTTTATAACTATTTCGTCTGCACCAACGCTTATTACTTCACCGTCTTCTTTAGCAAGAACGCACACACCGGAGTCCTTGGCAGCCTTATATTCCATACCGGTACCGACAATAGGAGCCTCGGTCTTTAAAAGCGGAACAGCCTGACGCTGCATGTTGGAGCCCATAAGTGCACGGACAGCATCGTCGTTTTCTAGGAAAGGAATCATAGCTGTAGCTACGGATACTATCTGTCTGGGTGATACGTCTATAAAGTCAACCTGTGAGGGATCAACTTCAATAAATTCATCACGGTATCTTACGATAACCTTATCGTTTTCGAAGCTGCCGTCTGCCTTAAGCTTTTCGGAAGCGGGAGCAACCATGTAGTTATCTTCGATGTCCGCTGTCATATATACTACTTCGTCTTCTGCCTTGAGAGTTTCTTTGTTGAACTTTCTGTATGGAGCTTCGATAAAGCCGTATTCATTTATCTTTGCATAGGATGCAAGAGAGTTAATAAGACCGATGTTAGGACCTTCAGGAGTTTCGATAGGGCACATTCTGCCGTAGTGAGAATGGTGAACGTCTCGTACCTCGAAGCCTGCTCTCTCTCTGGAGAGACCACCGGGACCTAATGCTGAGAGTCTTCTCTTGTGAGTAAGCTCTGCAAGGGGATTGGTCTGATCCATAAACTGTGAAAGCTGTGATGAACCGAAGAACTCATTTATTGTTGCAATGATAGGTCTGATATTAATAAGGGTCTGCGGAGTTATAATTTCAAGATCCTGAATTGTCATTCTCTCTCTTACAACTCTCTCCAGTCTGGAAAGACCTATTCTGAACTGATTCTGCAAAAGCTCTCCTACCGCACGAAGTCTTCTGTTACCCAAATGGTCGATATCATCGGTAGAACCGATACCGTACTGAAGACCGAGATGGTAGTTGATGGATGCCAGTATATCGTCATTTATAATATGCTTGGGAATAAGCTCATCACGGCGTTCTGCGATAGCAGTTCTGATGTCCTCTTCGGATTCGTTGCTGTCGAGAATATCATTAAGAACTGCAAAACGCACAAGCTCGTCTATGTCAAGATCGGAAATATCAAAGTCTATGAAGTTCTTTATGTCAACCATACCGTTAGAGAAGATTTTAACTTCCTTGCCATCGATATTGACATATGCTTCATTAACGCCCGCCTTTTCAATTTCAAGAGCCTTTTCTGCAGTAAGAATCTCCCCTGCAACAGCAATAACTTCGCCCGTCATGGGGTCTGCTATGTCTTTTGCAAGAGTTCTGTTCTTGATTCTTGAAGATATTGCAAGCTTACTGTTGAACTTGAAGCGGCCAACCTTGGATATATCATATCTCTTGGGATCGTAGAAAAGAGAGCTTATAAGTGAGGTAGCACTCTCTATCGTGGGAGGCTCGCCGGGACGGAGCTTTTTGTATATCTCAATAAGAGCTTCTTCGCTGTTTGTTGTGGAATCCTTTTCCAAGGTCACATTGATAGTGTTATCATAGCCGAAGAGCTCCAATATTTCTTCATTTCTATTAAATCCGAGTGCACGGATAAGAACTGTTACGGGGAGTTTTCTTGTTCTGTCTATTCTTACGGAGAACACATCGTTGGAATCGGTCTCATACTCAAGCCAAGCACCGCGGTTAGGTATAACGGTAGCGTTGTAGAGTTCCTTACCGATTTTGTCGTGCTGCATATCAAAGTAAATGCCGGGAGAACGGACAACCTGGCTTACGATAACACGCTCTGCACCATTGATGATAAACGTACCGGAATCTGTCATAAGCGGGAATTCGCCCATGAATATTTCCTGTTCCTTAACCTCTCCGGTTTCCTTATTAATAAGTCTTACCTTGATTTTAAGGGGTTTGGAATATGTAGCGTCACGCGCTTTACATTCTTCAATCGAGTACTTGGGATTTTCGTCAAGATAATAGTCATCAAACTCAAGGACAAGATTTCCCGAGAAATCACAAATAGGAGATACATCTCTCAGTACCTCTTTTAATCCCTTTTCGATGAACCAATCATATGACTTCTTCTGCACCTCGATCAAGTTTGGCATTTCGAGAACTTCTTCTACTTTTGAGTAGCTCATTCTCTCATTTCTGCCAAGCATTATTGGATGTGGTCGTTTCATCAAAATAATCACCTCATATTATTTTTTTGCAACCCTGTAACACTTATTGTAAAAATTAGAAATTTCTAATAATATTACCAAAATTTTCCTTAAATATGCAATAATCCGGCAGGATATTGCACAATCGCAATTTTACAAAAAAAGATACAACTGCAATTTATAATAATAACACAACTTTTTCACTATGTCAACATAAACTTTTACATTTTTTCCAAAAAGCATTTTTTAAATTTGTATCAATCTATCATAAAATTATCTGTAAACCCCTTGTCGATAACTTCTCGGGCATATTCCTTGGCAAGGTCTAAACTGTGAAGTTTCCAGTTTCCGCACTGAATAGGATTTTCTGCAGGGATTTCCGAAGCTTTCACAACGTCTTTAAGAGATTTAAGAACAGCATCCTTTACTTCGCCCACATCTCTGTCGCCCCATACGGTGAGATAAAATCCCGTTCTGCAACCCATAGGTGACAAATCTATGATACCACCCATATATTCCCTGAGATATGTAGCCATAAGATGTTCAAGGGTATGTATTCCGGGACTTTGAAGTTCGTCCTCATTGGGCTGTTTGAAGCGTATATCGTATTTTGTAACCGTGTCGCCCTTTTCGCCACGGTATACCGTGCATTTTCTTACAAAAGGTGCCTTAACCCTTGTGTGGTCAAGGGTAAAGCTCTCTACAAGTTCTTTGCCTTTTTCATTCATAGCTGCTGCCTCCTTAATCGTGATGGTGGTGTTTCTTGCCGGAATGGTCGTACAAAAGCTTGGCAAGAGGCATATCGTCTTCGTCAAATACCACTATGCCGTTGTCCGTAAGAAGTCTTGCGGTAACACCCATTCCGGATATTTTGTTGCCGGAAAAGCTTCCGTCATATATCTTCTTGCAACCGCAGGAGGGACTGCCCTGCTTTAGTATTGCAAATATAACATTGTTTTCTCTTGCGATTTTAAGAGCTTCCTGTGCACCTTTGCTGAAATTTTCCGTTACATCCTTGCCCTCAGTATTTAATACCTTAGCTCCGCAGATTTCACTGCAAGGTCTCGGCGTTGACAAACCTCCCAGAACCTCGGGACACACCGGCACAAGCTCCCCCATATTCTTCCACTTTAAAAACAGCGGGTGTTTTAGCAGATTGTTATTTCCGTCGTACTTGGTACACTGCCCGTAAAGACAGGCAGAAACAAGAATTTTAGGCATTTTTCTTTTCCTCCCCCGTCGGCAATTGAACAAGAAGTATTGCCACCATCATAAGCGCACATCCCACAAGGGCTCTGGCAGGAGGCATAACTCCGGAAAATGCAGCACCTGCAAGAAGTGCAAAAAGCGACTCCATACTCATAATAATTGATGCCACTGCAGGCTCGGTGTCCTTCTGAGCGACTATCTGCAACGTGTATGCCACACCTGAACTCATAATACCAAGATAGAGAAGAGGTCCGATACATTTCATTATGTCTGCAAAGGATGGCTTATCCACAAAAATCATATACACAAGGCTTATACATCCCACCACAAAAAACTGTACACAGGAGAGCTTGACTCCGCTTACCCTTGGGGAAAAGTAATCCACTGCAAGAATATGGAATGAAAATACAAAAGCACACATAATGAGCAATAACTCCGATTTGTCAAAAGAAAATCCCGTACCCTTATCCATACACAGGAAGTAGAGACCTACCGCCGCAAAAATGGCACTTATCCACACAATGAGTCTGACTTTCTTCCCTGTAAATATGCCAAGTATAGGTACAATTATGAGATACATCGTGGTCATAAAGCCTGCCTTGCCTTCATCGGCATCCACCATGGCAACGGTCTGTGCTGTACTTGCCCAGAAAAGGAATATTCCGCACACGATGCCGCCAATGATGAGAGTCGGCAGATGGTCTTTTTTGTATGTACCCTTTTTCTTCTCCCTGTTATCAATAAAAAAGATAACGGGCAAAAGAGAAAGGCATCCTATAAAGGAGCGTATTCCGTTGAAGGTGCATCCGTGGAGATAGTTGACACCAAGCCTCTGCCCCACAAATGCGGTGCCCCATATAAATGCGGCTATAAAGAGAAGAATATTTCCCCTCATCCTTTTTTTGCTTGTCATTAGTTTCACCTGAATTCAGAAAAATTTGTCTATGGCTGAGCACAAGCGGAAAACCGGTATGCACAGAAAGAACCACAGTACGGTATATGGAATGCATATCTGCCCCAAAAAATTAAAGGGTACAGGAGAATAATCCCACACATTCCAGCCAAGTATTATATTGACGGTAATCCCCACCAGAAGCTCCGTTGCCGTTATTACGAGTGTTCCTGCAAAGCATCGGTAAATAATGCTTTCCGATGCAAGATGTATATTAAGAAAGTAAATAATAAGAAAGCAAAAACCGCCGCAAAGAGACATAGTCCAGTGGGTATATCCTCTCCAGAGTATTTCAATAACG
>JAZQBI010000184.1:0-3021 GCA_045545635.1 Clostridia bacterium
TCTGCTAAAATTTTGTCTGTGTTCATTTTTCAATCCTCCTTTTTGATTTACACTTTAAGTATAAAGAAAATTAAGATTAAAATGAACAACATAATTCATTGCTTTTGTTGTTTTAAAAACTATTTATAGATATATATTATCACAAAATGCATCAGTCTGCAATTTTAAAAAAATAACGATATAGAATGTCATCTAAATCGTTCTGTTTTGGTGAAAGAGCCTAATGGTTTAGATGCCACCGCTTATTTGAGGATGTACCCATTTGCCCGTAAGGTATACTTCATCCTTTTGCAATAGAATATAAGTTTTACATTGCCATTAACACGGTAGCGATAAAAGCAACTCCTGCCGCTAAAATCTCCTTTCTGGTTATCTTTTCTTTTCGAATTATAACAATCAGAGTTGAAACAATGATAACCCCTCCGGTAACAACAGGATATTGGACCGATGCCGGCAAACTCAAAAGTGCAATGAGAAGCAATAGATTTCCCACACTGTTTAAAACAGAATATAGCCCGGCATAGAGCAGTGCTTTTCGGCTTACAGAAAAATCGTGTTCTTTTTGTAATAATAACAAAATCAAGCTAAACAAAACTGCAGTAATTTTCGTAAGTATCATAAAGCTTCCGCTGTCAACACATAGATAAGGGTATGATTGATGAAACTTTGAAACAACTCCCACCAAACCGTTCAAAAAGAATACCAGAACATAGTATTTTGTTGCTTTCTTTGAATGTTCACCCTTCTTGATTGACATTGTAACTGACAAAGCAATAAGCACACAACAAACCACTCTGATTGTCTTAAATTCTTCTCCGTACATAATGCCGTATAAAAATGGCAATACCATTCCACCAATCATGGAAAAAATTGAATACACCGATAGGTTTGCATACTCAAAAGCCTTAATTGATACATAACCTAAAGCTATGCACACAAGACTATAAACACACGCCGTCAACACAGAAAACAGGCTTACTTCCATATGTAGTTTATTTATCACAAGCAACACTATCAACCCGACAATAGATGAATAGAGTGTAAATTTAAGTGTTGAATTCCAGCTGCTGTCAGTTTCTATTCTGAATCCGTTATTGAAAACAAACTGAAACGAAAACATGATGGCAGCAACAATAATAAACAAAAAGTACATTATTTTTTGCTCCCTTGGTTAAATGCTGCCGTTCTGTATGCACTATTTTCATTTTTACATTCATCATCCCACAGCTTTTTTATATAATCATAAACGGAATCATCTATTTCAGGAGTTCCCTTTGAAAAGGAGGGAAGCAACATATCCCCTGCCACTTTCGGGTCGGTACAAGCTGTGTCATTCCTCCACAACTCCCTGACAGACTTATCACGAAGATTTGGAATTTCCTTGGGCACTCCGCCGTCTAAAATCGAGCGATATGCAAACATTCCCGGCAGGAACATATCAAGTGCTTCATAAACATCTATAATATCTGCATTAGGATTTCCCTTTACTTTTTCGATAAAGTGGTACATGGAATAAAAATCCGAACCTCCGTGTCCAAATCCTTCAACCTTATCCCCGTGTCCATGTGTAGGGGTATAGCTTTCAAGCTTTTCATCTCCGTATTCTCCGGAAAAGTTATCGTAATTCACATAAATCTTGTGAATATGACCGTCTTTTGCATCTTCTCTTCCGCATTCCATTCTTCCCTTAGAACCATACATACTGTACCAAATAGAATCCTTATATAAATCTCCGTGTATACTCTTGATAATTCCGCCATTTTCAAGAGTCACCATCTCAATTCCGAACTGTCCGCCTTTGGCTCCTGTACGCAATCTTCTTTCGTTTTTTGTGCCTTCAAAGCCTATAACAGAGACAGGACGAAGCTTTGTACAATGAATAATGGGTCCTAATGAATGAGTACAGTAGAAAGTAGCATACATATTGTTTCTCCAATGTTCTTCTTCTCCGTATGTAATGCTTGGCCATATAGGCTCGCAATTATGGATGTATTCACATTCCCCATATTCAAATTCTCCTATTTTCCCTTGTTCATACAGTTTCCTCATTTCATAGGGAGCAGGCATATAACAGTAATTTTCACCATACGCATAGATTTTTCCTGTTTTCTCGACTGCCTCCACAAGCTCAACAGCCTCTTTCATTGTCTGTACTGGCAGCACTTCTGAAAAAACATGCTTTCCATGCTTCATTGCCTTAATAGCAAAGGGTGCATGCTCGTTTGCATAGTTTGCAAGCACAACAGCATCCATATCATTCTTTATAAAATCCTCAAAATTGTCATAAAAGGTAATATTTAATCCTTCCGCATTTTTCTGCTGCATTTCAAGTGCATCAGGCGACTTGTCGCAAATTGAGACAACTTCAGCATTATCTGCACGCTTACAGTAATTAATCATACTTGTACCACGATATGCTCCAAGCACACCTATTTTTACTTTTTTCATAACGGATACCTCCTTTAAGTTATTTCAATTATAACATATTACATCTTACTTGCAATGGATATTTTCCGCTTTTTTGTAGAAAATAGTACGATTGTAATTGACAAAACTATTTTATGCCGTTATAATCGTATCAAGAGGAGGTGATTTCCACGGATAATAATATATGCCATTTCATTCCTTATCATAAGGATTATCATTCTATACATACAATAAATTTTGTTCTGGAAACAAAACCGCAACCGTATTCTTCTTTGAAATCACAGTCAGTCTATAAAATACATCTTGTGTGTGGTGGCAAAGGTAATCTCCACATATTAGGAAAAACACTCCACCTGTCGCAAGGTGATGTTTTCTTTACTTTTCCTGCTGTTCCTTTCTGTATCGAATCTGTGGAAAATTTTTCATATATGTATATCAGTTTTTTAGGTTCCAGAGCTAATATGATTATGGATAATCTGAAAATTTCTTCACAGAAATTTCTCTTTTCCGGTTGCGATGAAATATATGAGTTTTGGACAAAAGGTCTTAATACAAATTCTGAAACAGCCGATTTAATTGCAGAAAGTATTCTGT
>JAZQBI010000185.1:0-11487 GCA_045545635.1 Clostridia bacterium
GTATTTAGATATTGTGTGTCCTCAAATTATCGCTACGAATCCTGGTGGTTTAGGAACTGATTCTGGTCGAAGAATGACTTACTTTGATGAAAGTATTCCTGACGAGGATGTGCCAATAGGTGATACGATATTTATTATCAATAGAGGACGTTCACGTCAAATTCATTCAGTCGCTCATGAACTTCGGCATTGTTGGCAGGAATATAAAAGCAATGAAGAGTTTTTTAAGAATTACAAGGTTCATACAGATAGTAATACATTAGATTTTATAGAACAAAAAGAAGAAATTGATGCCGATGCCTACGCTTGCCTTTATGTTGAAAAGTATTTAGGAATTTCCGACGGAACAACGCTTATGTATGATTCTGCGGAGGACGCAGCATTTGGCAAAGACTATACACAAAAAATAAAAGAACGTATGAAAAATATAAACATTTAGAACATTAGGGGGAATAAACATGGGAAAGAAGAGAAAAAGAATAGTAAGTTTTGAAGAAAAAGAAGCAGTATTAGATATGTTATATGATTTATTCAAAGATGGATGTCCGATTCCGATATATGAGGATTGGATTTTTGATGGTGCCGATTATCTACCAACTAATTACCGTGATACATTATTGGCATCATTAGAAAACTATGATGTTGACGTTATACATACTGCAATTGGGAATGACAGGAATTTTGTTTTAGAGTTTATAAAAATTCTTCCAGAACCTACACCCATTTATAGAGTTCATGACATAAATACTACTATTGAAATTTGGTTGCTTGGTAATCGTAAACTTGCGGAAGATTGTGTTGCTGAAATTGTGCAATCAAAATTTGCTACCGAACCAACACCTTACGCTTATATTGAAAGAAAATTAGAAAGAGCAAAAGAAGAACTCATTAATTTGAAAAAGAGAAGTTCGGTACCGGATGAAGATGCGGAAATATATACGTTAGAAAATAGAGTGCAAGAATTAACAGAAAGACTAGATGAAACTATTAGAGACTATGAAGACTTTGAAAACAATGGTTACGCTATTGAAGAGTACGCCTCGTATGATGAAATTATAGAAAAAGGATTTCCTAATTTATCTATTGAGGAAGAAGAAAAACGTTGGACTGAAGAGGGACTGGTTTATAACCCTCATATAAAATTAAATAAGAATTAAAAAATCTTGTTGCCCAAAATGGCAACGAAAAATGGGCAACAAAAAGCCGTTCAAAGCGATCTGAACGGCTTTTTTGGAGCTGGTGGCGTGACTTGAACACGTGACCTTTCGATTACGAATCGAATGCACTACCAACTGTGCTACACCAGCATATACAGGGGTTTTGAGACCCCTAATATTAAAATGTAATGGTTGTCAAAATCTAATTTATTGAGATTTCAACATCGCTTGTGCAACCTGCTGATTTTTTCAATGAGTCCTGCTCATTACGAATCAATTGCTCTACCGACTGAGCCACACCAGCGAACACACTATATTATACTCCAATTGGCAATTCAAGTCAAGATTTAATACAAATATTTTGCATATTACACATCAATATTTTGAGTTTCATTACATTTACATCACAAAATATGCTATTTGTTGACACTAAATCAATGTGGTAGTAAAATCTAATTAAAATAAAACACTTGGAGGTACTTATGAAAAAATTACTTTCTTTAATGCTCGTTTTGTCTATTCTTGTGCTTTCCGGATGCGGAAGCAAAGATGCTGTTTCCAAGGATAAGGAAACCAAACCAAAAGCTGAAACTGTTGTTGAAGAACCAAAAGATCCTTTTCTCAAGATGATGTCAACTAACGACAGACCTTTGGCTGTTATGATAGACAATGATGGTCCTTCCTCAAGACCTCAGTGCGGTCTGGAAAAAGCTTATATGGTTTATGAAATCATAGTTGAGGGCGGAGCTACAAGAATGATGGCTATTTTCAAGAATCCCTCCGAGATAGAAAAGGTTGGACCTATCCGTTCTTCCAGGCACTACTTCCTTGATTATGCGGTAGAACATGATGCTATCTATACTCACGCAGGATGGAGTCCCAAAGCAGGACAGGATATGAAGCTTCTGGGAGTTAACAATATCAACGGTATTCAGGGTAATGACGGTGTACACTTCTTCCGTGACAACACATATGACAACACTTGGCACAACCTCTATGCAGAAATATGGAGAGTTTTGGAATATGCTGATATCTGCCGTCACTACAAAAGAACGAGTGATACCAAGCATCTTCCCTATAATGAAGAAGATACTGCCCTCAAGGGTGAAGCTAAAGAGGCAACAGAAATCAGTCTTCCTTATTCAACAATGTATACTGTAAATTATAAGTATGATGCTGAAAAGAAGACCTATACAAGATACATCGGTCAGAAGGAGCATATGCTCCAGAACGGTGAACCTATTTCTGCAAAGAATATCATAGTATATCAGGTTCGCAACTTCAATCTTCCCGATACAGAAAATAAGGGCAGACAGGATCTGGAAACTGTAGGCAGCGGAACAGGATACTACATCACAGACGGAAAAGCTGTTGAAATAACATGGTCCAAGTCCGACAGAAAGGCACAGACTGAATATAAGCTTGCTGACGGAACAGAGCTTAAGCTCAATCCCGGAAACACCTATGTTCAGATTCTTCCCGTAACATCTCAAATAACTATAAATTAAAAGAATAAAACTTGTAAAAAAAGGATATAATTAGACTAAAGCCTGCTTTTTGAATTCCGAATCGATCGTAACCCATTTTGGAGGATACGGAATTTTCAAAAGCAGGTTTTACTATTTGACAAAGAATGTCAAAAATGCTATTATATAGATGCTGTGCAAATTTATAATTTCTTCGCGGAGGCAGATATGGTATACAATAATATTCTCGAAGCAATGGGCAATACACCAATGATACGATTAAATAAACTGACAGATAGCGACAGTGCAGATATCTACGTTAAATTTGAAGGACTCAATGTAGGCGGTTCCATCAAAACCCGTACTGCATACAATATGATAAAAAGAGCTATGGAAAAAGGCCTCATAACCAAGGATACAATAATAGTGGAACCTACAAGCGGAAATCAAGGTATAGGCCTTGCACTTGTTGGTGCAGTTCTTGGCTTTAAAACAAGAATTATAATGCCTGATTCCGTTAGTGAAGAGAGACGTAAACTGGTTAATCACTACGGTGCAGAGGTTATTCTTGTTCACGATGCAGGAAACATAGGTGCTTGTATTGATGAATGTCTTTCAATGGCACTCAGGATGCAGGAAGAGGAGGAGAATGTATTTGTTCCTCAGCAGTTCGAAAATCCTGCCAATCCCGAAATTCAGCGTAACCAGACCGGTATGGAAATAATAGAATCCGTAAACGGTCCCATACATGGCTTTTGCTCCGGCATTGGTACAGGCGGTACAATAACCGGAATTGGAGAAACATTAAAGAAATATAATCCCGATATAGAAATCTGGGCTGTTGAGCCGGAACACGCTGCAATCCTTTCCGGAGGTTCCATAGGAACTCACGTGCAGATGGGTATAGGTGACGGTCTCATTCCCGCAATACTCAATTGCAACATATATAACGACATATGCATTATCGGCGATGAAGAGGCAATTCGTGTATCCAAGGAGCTTGCTTCCAAAGAGGGTATACTTTGCGGAATATCCAGCGGTACAAATGTTGCGGCGGCAATAAAGCTTGCCAAAAAGCTTGGCAAGGGCAAGACAGTTGTTACAGTTCTTCCCGATACTGCAGAAAGATATTTTTCAACACCGCTATTTGAATAGGAGATAGTTTATGGAATTACTCAAAAAACTCACAGGTATATATTCGCCCTCCGGCAGAGAGGACAGAATATGTGAATTTATCTCAAAAGAATTAAAACCGTATGCTGACGAAATATACAGAGACAATCTCGGTAATCTCATTGTACACAAAAACGGAACTGGCAAGAAACTTCTCCTTGCCGCCCATGTAGATGAAATAGGTCTTTTTGTCAATTTTATAGATGATAACGGCTTTATAAGGTTTTCACCCATTGGAGGAGTTATGCCTCAGTGTTCTCTCTACCAATCGGTAGTGTTCGAAAACGGTGTCCGCGGAGTGGTTGCATATGAGGAAAAAACTGATGTCAAAAAGGATCTGGATTTAACTCGTATGTATATAGATATCGGAGCTAAAAATGCTGTGGAAGCTTCCAAACTTGTAAAAATAGGTGACAGTGCGGTGTTTGAAGGTACTTTCAGCACAAACGGTGATTATGCCTTTTCAAAGGCTATGGATAATCGTGCAGGCGTTTATGTGCTTATGAAAGTACTGGAGGGAATAAAGGAAACACCAAACGATTTATATTTTGCCTTTACAGTTCAGGAGGAAATCGGCTGCAGAGGTGCCAAGGTGTGTGCCAACAGCATTTGCCCTGATATGGCACTTGCCGTTGATGTAACCGACACCGGAGATACACCCGAATGCAAGCGAATGGCAGTTAAATTGGGAGAAGGTCCATGCATAAAATATATGGATGACTCCATCATAACCCATAAGGAAGTTAACGATGCACTAAGACAAAGTGCAGAAAATGCATCGGTAAATGTTCAGCACGAGGTTCTCAGCTTTGGCGGTACGGATGCAGGTGCAATCCATACCTCCGGAATAGGTGTCAAGACAGGAGCCGTTTCTATTCCCACAAGGTATATACACACTCCTGTTGAGTGTGTGAGCTTGTCCGATCTTGATGGTGCAATCAGACTTATTTCCGATTTTGTCACAAGATAATAAGCGGAGTCCGGGCATGCCGGTGCATAGCCCGGATTCCTATATAATCAACTAACGGCATCTGCTGTTAGTTGTTGTAATATTATGATATGTAATTCCTTTGCCGGAGGTGACTTGTTTTGAAAATAATTGTTGCAGGAAATATTTCGGAAGACATACATTGTCACCTTGAAAGACTAGGTTTTACTGTGTTCAGAAGCCTCCTTTGCGACAGAGTTCTGCCGCCTCTGGGTTATCACCCCGATATGCAAGCGGTGCTCTTGGATGGTACTCTTGTATGCGATCCGGAGCTTGCAGAAGAATACGAAAAAATTCTGTCAGATTCCGAAATAAAAATTTTAAAAGGCAAAGCAAGTGTACAAAGTAACTACCCAAAAGATGTGGCATATAATGTTAAGGTAGTCGGAAACAGTGTGTTTCATAACTTTAGGCATACCGATACTGTTCTATTGGATTTGGCAAAGGATAAGAATAAAATAAACGTACCACAGGGTTACAGCGGTTGCAGTATATGCAAAGTCGGTGACAATGCTTTAATTACTGCCGACAGGGTGATATACGAAAAAGCCTGCTGTGCTGATATAGAATCCGTCATTATATCTCCGGGGTATATTTTGCTTCCGGGGTTTGATAGCGGATTTATTGGCGGAGCATCCTTTTGTGTCGGAAATACAGCGTATTTTTTTGGAAATATAATGGATCACTGTGATGGTAAAAAAATCGTGGATTTCTGCAATTCAAACGGTTGTGATGTTGTTTGCCTGGGGAACGGACCTCTGACCGATTACGGAAGTGCAATTACTTTTGAATAAATAATATAGCATAATCTACACATAATATTCCCGTAAAGGTTGTGAGAATGTTGTGTTCAAAAATTATTTTTACAAAAGAGGATGTTGATTGCTCCGTAAGCCTTACGGATTTTATGAATGCAAAAGCAGTAAAATATAAAATTCATTCCGAAGAAGATGCTACGGAAATTGAAGCAGAAACAGATGATGAAGGACTTTATCAAATTTGTTGCGAGCTTACAAGATACATTCGTGACAGAATAATAAAGTTCGAGATTAACAAAAAACTTACAAGAGTGTATGCTTGCTTTAACGCTGACGAAAAGGGAATAATACTTTCCAATGTCCTGAGCCATGATTTTATGAAAGAGATACCCGGAAGAATGTATGTTTATCTCAAAGTCAACAAGGGGATAAATCCATTTGCTTTCTATCGGTTTATGTGCAGGGATATATCAAATCTTATAGATAATGCAACAAGTGCAGAGGCAGACAGGATTGTTGCCATCAATGACGAAGCGGATTTTGTTGATTTGCTTAAATATTTTGCACAAATATCATCCGATTCGGCAGACAGCGTGGAGCTTACGGCAAGCGGCGGAGAGGTGAAAATTACAGGGTGTATGCCGGACAACGAAGTTTGCATGACCGAATATGGGTATTGCGATGCTGATGTTCTTGCAGAGCTTGTAACAATGAATCCCCAGAAAATAGAAATCAAAGGAAAAGAAGAATTTTTGAAAACAGAAATTGCAGGTGTAATAACTGCAGTTTTTGAAGATAGAATATACTATAAATAATTTTTGTATAACCGAGGAGAAAAAATGAAAGTTATATTATGTGCTCTCAATGCAAAATATATTCACAGTTCGCTTTCGGTACGGTGCCTCAAAAATGCCGTATCCGATTTATGCGACTGTATAATAAAAGAATATTCCATAAATGATACCATTGACAGCATTTGCAGAGATATCCATAGTGTCGGGGCGGATTGCGTAGCATTTTCCTGTTATATCTGGAATATAGATATGGTATTGAAGCTCTCTGCCGTACTCAAGTGCACAAATCCCGAAATAAAAATTATACTCGGCGGATATGAGGTTATGTTTGATTCGGTTAATATACTTTCGGATAATCCGCAGATAGATGCAGTAATAGGGGGAGAAGGGGAGATTACCCTTGCCAATTACCTCAAAGCCGTGACAAATTGCGGTAAAGTTGCTGATGTTTGCGGAATTACATATCGAAGTGAGGGGAAAATAATTTCAAATCCCGAGGAAACGGATATTTGTGATCTTAATTCACTTCCGTTTGCCTACGAAGATGGCTTTGAACAATGCAAAGACAAAATAGTATATTATGAGAGCTCCCGTGGATGTCCTTTCGGGTGTACTTATTGCATATCCGGCAAGGATTCCAGAGTTCGGTTTGTAAATGTGGACAGGGTAAAAAGAGAGCTTGACTGTTTTATAGACGGATGTGTGCCGCTGGTAAAATTTGTTGACCGTACCTTTAATGCAAACCCCAAACGGGCAAAAGAAATCTTAAGACATATTGCAAGCCGCAACGGTAACACTGTATTTCATATGGAAATTGCCGGTGATATTCTTGATGATGAAACAATAGAAATTGCTTCCTCGGTAAGAGAGGGTATGCTTCGGTTTGAGATTGGTGTGCAGACCACAAATTCCAAGACCATGAAAGCCATTGAACGGAATATTTCTTATAAAAAACTTGCAGAAAATGTGGAAAAGCTCCGCTCGTACGGGAATGTTCATCTTCATCTCGACCTTATAGCCGGATTGCCTTATGAGGATATCGAATCCTTTAAAAAATCTTTTAATGATGTAATCCGCCTGAAACCTCATGTTCTTCAGCTTGGCTTTTTAAAACTTCTCAAGGGTTCAAAAATCCGTGCTCAGGAGAAAGAATTTGGTTATGTGTACAGCCCTTTTCCGCCCTACGAGGTCATATCCAATGAGTTTATGTCCTATGATGATATTCTTGAGATTAAAGGCGTTGAGGAAGCACTGGAGAGATACTATAACAGCGGTTCATTTGTGAATACTATGAATTATTTGTTTGAAAAACATCCATCGGAATATGATGTGTTTAAGTACATATCCGATAGTTTCTCGGACAGTTACCCTGCAGGGTATGCTTTTTCAAAACAAAAACTTTATGAAATACTTCTGAATTGCTTTTCGCATATGGGAACAGAGTTTTTTGAAAAGCTCAAGATGGACTATCTTATTAATTTCAGACCGGGAAAAAGACCGGAATGGTTTGATAAACCCGATTTGTCCCTTTTGGAAAAAACTTATGCGGTATTTCGTGATGAGAAACTTAAAAAGGAATTCTTTCCCGAATATTACGATGTTCCCGCCAAGGAAGTTATGAAGCATATGCATCCGGAAAGATTTTCGTACGGCGTTCTTCTTTTTGATTACAAAGAGAGAAGAGCCTATAATATTACACGTTTTGTGGACTCTGAATAAATTGGATGCGTTGGAACTAATAATATCTTGAAAAATGTATTTTTTTGTGTTATACTACAGTTTGTAGTCAAAAAGGTCTGTAATTTTAACGGAGGCTTTTGTAATGATAAACAAAGATGTTTTAAAGAATTCTTTTTCGGAATTCAAAAATAATTTAAAAAACATTAAATATACAGATTTTCTTATTTGCGTAGCCATAGCATTTGTTATAACGTTTGTTCTTGAGGTTCTGGGCAGACATTCTGTTCCTCTTGCATTTAGCTTTATGGTCTATCACTTTGGATTTTTTATGTCCAATTTTTCCATAATTTTGTGTACAATAACCTTGTGCTTGTTTTTTAAACGCAGGTACTTTGTTCTTGCCATTGTCATACTTTTGTGGGCGGCACTTGGTGTTACAAATGCAATTATTCTCACGTATCGGAACACGCCGCTGGCAGCGGTAGATTTTTCTATTGTAAAATCTGCACTGGATATAATGAACGCTTATGTCAAGCCAATACAGATTATATCTATCTGTTCCATGGTCATTGTGGCAGTGGTCGTTATAGTACTTGTGCTTAAGTTTGCTCCAAGAGTTGTGCCAAATTACGCTTCCGCTACGGTATATATTGTTATTTCGGGACTTATATGTACTGTGGCTATGGCAAGCTCATATACCATTTATAACGATCCTGATGCTTTTGCAAATCTTCCCGAAGCATATAAGAACTATGGTTTTGCATATAGTTTTTCCTGCAGTGCTGTTAACCGTGGTGTGGACAAGCCGGTAGATTACAGTGCAGATAGCATCAAAGAGATTACAAACAATCTGGACGAAACCTATCCAAACAATCTTACACCTCAGGTTCAGCCCAATATTGTGTATATTCAGCTGGAGTCATTTTTTGATGTTAACAATATGATAGATGTTGTATATAATGAGAATCCGATTCCTGTTTTCACGGCGCTCAAAGAACAGTGTTCCTCAGGATTTTTGCGTATTCCGGGACTTGGCGGCGGAACATGTAATGCAGAGTTCGAGGTTCTCACCGGTATGAGTGTTGGAATGTTCGGTACCTGCGAGTACCCTTATAAGACTATCACATTGGACCATACTGCAAGCTCTCTTTGCTATGACCTTAAAAATTACGGATATGCTACTCATGCGGTTCATAACCATACAGGTACTTTCTATGACAGACACCGTAATTATGCAAACCTTGGATTTGATACCTTTATCCCTGTTGAGTATATGCACGATGTAGAACGTAACCCCAACAACTGGGCAAAGGACAAAATCCTTATTGACGAGGTGTTCAAGTGCCTCAATTCTACAGAAGGAAGAGATTTTGTGTTCGGTGTTTCCGTGCAAAGCCACGGTAAATATCCCACAGAGGTTATTGATGATACTCAGACAATCGTTGTGGAAAGCGGCATAGATGATGAAGTGTACAAGATAGGTTACGAGTACTATATCAATCAGCTCCATGAGATGGATATGTTTGTTGGCGATTTTATAGAAAAAGTTAAGCAGTTCAATGAACCCACCGTTATCGTGTTCTACGGAGACCATCTTCCTGCTATGAGTATCTCCAAGGAGAGCCTTACAAACAAGGACCTTTTCCAGACAGAGTATGTTGTATGGGCAAACTACGATATTCCCGTAAATGACGAAGATTTATATGCATACCAGCTCAATTCCAGAGTAACAGAGATGCTTGGACTTAACGGAAGCTACATCAACAGACTTCACAGATACTATCGTGACGATAAGGAAAATCCTCTGTATCTTCAAAAGCTTCAGGCACTTATGTATGATGAGCTGTATGGCGAAAATTTTGCCTATGATTCTGTCAGTCCCTTTACAGCTACGGAAATCAAATATGGAATTGATCCCATATATATAGACAATGCATCAATTGGCAGTACGGCAACTACCATAAAGGGCTCCGGCTTTACGGAAAAGAGTAAGGTTTTTGTCAATGATACTCTGGTTTCTGCAACTTATGTAGACACAAACACTCTTATGCTTTCTTCCACAGTTGCGGGAGTAGGCGATGAGATATATGTCGCTCAGAGATGCAGTGACAAACACATTCTCGGTAAAACAGAGGTCTACACAATAACTGAAGCTAATATTTCAGAATAAGTGAAAGGACGCATTCCTCATTGGGGAGTGCGTCCTTTTTTGTTGTCTCAGAGTTTTTCGTTGATGTTATTGTTATTGCTGTTGTTATTATTGTTGTTCTTGTTGTTTTTGTTGTTGTCGTTCTTAATCTGATTTTCCTGATTCTTCTTAGCCTTTGACATAAAAAACACTCCTTTTATATTAGAGCAATGCATTGCAGTTATAGTGTGGGTATTTTTTATCAAAATATGCAGTGTGCTTAGGTGGTAATTTTTCGCAATATGACTTTTTTTATGAAATCTATTGACATTTTTTGCGCAAAGGAATAGAATTAGTTTTGTTTAAAATATATTAGATTTGGAGACTATTAAATGTTACAGAATTTTTTATTGGTGGCACAGCAGATTGTTGTTTTACTTCTTCTTGTTCTGGCAGGCTTTTTCTGCGGAAAATACAAGCTCATTACAGATTCGGGCGTTAAGACCTGCACCAATGTAGTTTTGTACCTGTCAACACCTGCTATTATAATAAATTCCTACATAAGAGAGTTTGATGTAAATCTTCTGGCAGACCTCGGCATAAGTCTTGGACTTTCGCTTCTTTTTCATGTGGTAGGAATAATCATTGCGAGAATAATATATCCCGCAAAGAAGAAAGACGACAGCAGTGCAATTTGTCACTATGCTACAATTTTTTCCAACGCAGGCTATATGGCTCTTCCGTTGCAGGCGGCAATTCTGGGTGATGTTGGTGTGTTCTTTGGTTCTTCCTATGTTGTTATGTTCAACCTCTTGTCGTGGACATACGGAATATGGTATGTAGGCAGGGATAATTCGGGATTTTCTTTAAAGAAACTGATTAATCCCGGGGTAATTGCTGTTGCAATTGGAATTATTCTTTTTGTTTTTTCTATCCCTGTAAACTCTGTGATAAGAAGTTCCATAAACCATATAGGCAGTCTCAATACACCGCTTCCTATGATAATTATCGGATACTATATTTCAAAATCAAATCTTTTGAAATCCCTGAAAAATAAGCACATATACATCGTGTCCGCAATGAGACTTGTAATAATTCCGCTTATTGCCATAGCACTTATGTATATTATGAAAATTCCGAGTGCAATGCTTACAAGTATGACCATAGCAGTTGCATCTCCCGTTGCAGTAAAGACGGCAATGCTTGCAGTTATGTTTGACCGTAATGAGGAACTTGGCGTAAATCTGGTTTCTTTTTCCACGCTTGCTACACTTCTTACAATGCCGATAATTATAGCCTTTGCTCAAAGCCTTTGATAGCAAAAAGGGGATGTAAATTTATTC
>JAZQBI010000186.1:0-24111 GCA_045545635.1 Clostridia bacterium
CTATTACCTTTTTCTCCCTGAGAACAGAGACAAATTCCGCCACATCCTCATCTGCTATTTCTTTATCAACTTCGTATTCCGACATAAGTGCGGATGTGAGTTCTTCCTCTGTTACATCATTTTTGAGAGTTTCCCAAAGAAAAGCTCCCGTTTCGTTAAGAGTTATCATAGCGGAAAAATCCACAATGTTTGCACCCGTAGGCACAACAACAAAACTGTCCGCAACACTCTTAAGTATAAATCCTTCTTTGATTTTCATAACATTTAGTCCTTCCATAAGCCTTTTCCCGACGATGTGTAGTAATCAGGATTTGGCAGTTTTTCCCGAAGCTTCATATTTGCACTGAGTACTCCTGCAGGCTTTACCAAAGGCTCTGCCATACTTTCGCCGCAGGTTACAAGGGACAGTGCATCCTTTATGCCGATATAATATATATGTGACCGTGCATCAAATGCAAAGGTATACACTCTCAGCACATCTTTGAGCTCCTCATAAAATACCTCCGCAAGAGAATGCAGTTTCTCCGACTTTGGCAAGTCAAGAAGGTCTGACACTGTGAAGATATCCGAAACAAGCTCCAGCACATTTCTTTTAAGACAGCGGTAGCCGTTTATTACTTTTGCTCCTGTGGTAGACGGTGCAGATTCCGTTTCCACAGCAAAGGAAACCTTTTTTGTTTTCCGAATGTCAACCCTGTGGCGTCTGTATCGGTTTCTGTTTTTGGGAAATTTTTTGCTGAGATTAAATTTTTGCAGAAACACTGAGGTGTTTATATAAATTCCCGTGCCAGAAAAACCGTAAATCTCTTCCTCGGCATCAAAGAGTGTCTGCACGGCGAAGTTGAGCACATCGCAAATAAGCGACAGATAAAGCGGCTCTTTGCCCTTAACTTCACTGCAGAGAGCATATATATCGTCAGCTTTCGGATTTCTGAGATTTCTCATATCGACGGGAGCATAGACACCGCACTTTCCCGAACGGAAGCGAAAAGAAATTTCAGTCTCGCTTCCTGCAAATTCCGCCACGGTGCAATAGCTGTTTTCGCACAGAAATCTCTTGGCTTCACTGCATATCCTATAAATCTCACTGTATGACGGACAAAATGATGCATCCTCTGTTCCGGCAACAAATTTAACCTTTATTGTGCCGGCGGAAACAAGATACGAAACAAATTCACCGCTTCTCTCTATGTCTGCAAAGCTATTGCCTGCAAAGCAGGTCACGGTCATATTCTCATAGGAGCCGGTTTCAAAGTCTTTGAAAATAACAACTCCTACCATCAGACAGTTGCTTTTTCGGTTTTGTTAACGGTTTCGGGGTTTCTTATGTATGTTGGAACTACCTTTTCTACTATATCCTTGATTTTTTCTATATTATTACTCTCTGCCGCTTCCTCCAGAAGCTTGAGGTCTGCACCGAGCTTGTCCATGCTGACATCCAGGGGTGCACCCACAAAAATCTTTTCATGGCGGGTTTTTTTGAGTCCCTCTTCGTTCATAAGAAGCTCCTCAAAAAGCTTTTCGCCCGGACGAAGTCCCGTAACCGCTATCTTGATATCCACTCCGGGAGTGTATCCGGAGAGCTTTATAATATTCTTTGCAAGGTCGTATATTCTGACTGGTTTGCCCATATCAAGAACAAAGATTTCTCCTCCCTTAGCATAGGAAGCCGCCTGAAGCACAAGCTGTGCCGCCTCGGGTATTGTCATAAAAAATCTTGTTATATCCTTGTGTGTTACCGTAACGGGACCACCATTTTCTATCTGTCGTTTGAAAAGCGGTATTACACTTCCGTTGGAGCCCAGAACATTTCCAAAACGAACTGCCACAAATTCCGTGCTGCTTATCTTCTGCATTGCCTGAACTACCATTTCGCACATACGCTTGGTGGCACCCATTATGTTTGTGGGATTTACCGCCTTGTCGGTGGAAATCATAACAAATCTTTTCACTCCGTACTTGTCGGCACAAAGAGCCACATTATATGTTCCGAAAACATTGTTCTTTATGGCTTCTCCGGGGCTTTGCTCCATAAGGGGAACATGCTTATGTGCCGCTGCATGGAACACTATGTATGGCTTGTAGGTATCAAATATTTCCTCAAGTCTTTCCTTGTCACGGACAGATGCAATAAGCACTGTTGGAGGATTGTCGGGGTACATACGGTTCAGCTCCATCTGAAGGTCATATGCATTATTTTCATATATATCCACAATAACAAGGTTAGACGGATTGTAACGCATTATCTGACGGCAAAGCTCCGAACCGATGGAGCCGCCTCCGCCTGTCACGAGGACGGTTTTGCCCTCTATGTATCCGGAAATTTCCTCATTATCCAGAACTATCGCCTGACGGTCAAGAAGGTCCTCTATCTGAACGCTTCTTATAAGTTTTTTACTTCCGGGGGAAGCTATGGCTTCATCCAGAGCAGGCACAATCTTTACTTTTGCTTTTGTTCTGGTACAGATTTCTATTATCTCATTTTTGTCTGTTGTGCTGGCAGAGGGAACTGCTATAAAAATTTCGTCAACAGAGAGTCTCTTGCAAATGGATGGGATATCGTTTCGGTCTCCGAGAACCTGATATCCGCAGAAAACACTGCCAAGTTTTGACGGGTTATCATCCACCATACCGATTATTTTGAAGTTGAAATTCTCGTTGGTTGCCATATCTCTTATGAGCATGGATGCGGCAACACCTGCACCCACAACAAGAACCTTTTTCTTTTCGGGTTCGTCACTGCCTGAGTCGTGATGAGCAGGTATTTTTGCAAAAGCTCTTATAAACATTCTCAGAAAAGCCGAGTATATGACAAGTCCCATAGACATAAGCAAGCTAAGCCGCAATACATTTCTTATGGTGCTTGTATATGTACTTTCAAAAATATATCTGAGGGACAAAGACAGTATAAGAGCCAGTGCGACGGCTATCACTGATGCCATGCCCATCCTTGCATAGTCCTTTGTTCCGGCAAACTGCCAAAGTACCCGATATACTCCTGCAATGTAGTACACACCGCAAACCGCTGTAATGGTGCATACGAACACAGGTAAATATGTGGTAACCCTGACGGTGGCACTGGAAAGTCCGAAAACAAAGAGGATACTCAGCATATATATGATGCAGGCACCCAGAATGTCATAAAGAAAAATATATCTGTTTCTGGTGAATTTGAATTCCTTCATATAAATCACTCCGAATTTATGTAATTTAATTTATTGTAACATAACCGTAACATAAAAGTCAATATATATAAGATGTCCGATTTTTTAATTGTATTTACATTAATTTTTCGGTATAATCAAATAAAAATTGAAATGAATATCAGGAGTGAATATAATAATGAATGCAAAATGGATATCTCCTCCGCCGGTTTACGGCAAGGCATCACTGTACAATTTCACAAAAAAATTCACGGCAGACGGCAAGCCAAAAAGCTTTCCTGTACGGATAAGTGCCGAGACAAGATACCGCCTCTACATAAACGGCAAAGAAATCTGCCACGGCCCCTGCAAAAGCACAAAATTTGTAAAGCATTACGAGGAGCTTGACTGTGCATATGCCCTGAAAGAGGGAATAAATGAAATAAAGGTGGTTGTGCTCCACATATCTCCTCAGGAGGGACACAGGTTTTCCACCACCTGCCCGCGTGACAGAGCGGCACTGTACTTTGACGGGACGGTGGTTACAGACAAGGGCGAAGAAAAAATTGTATCTGACGAAAGTTTTTCCATCACACGGGCAAAGCACATTTCCTACACCTGGCGCGACAAGTGTATGGTAACTATTGCACCCTTTGAAATCATTGAGGGAAACGAGGAATACGAAAAGGTTGACCTTGAAGTTCTGTATACCCCCGACACCCAAAGAGGCCACTACAACAGCTGGGGCGTAAAGGAGCAGTATATGCTGGAAAAAAGGCCCATACAGCTTCTTGACCTGAACGAAAAGGTTCCCGTGGAAGCGGTTCGGGAATTTTATGACGAAAACGGCAACTACAATATTGTTCTTGATCCGAAATATTATACTACCGCAATGGTCCGCTACGAATGGAAAGCCCCCAAGGGAACAAAGATGGATATCATCTATACCGAATGTCCTCTAACCAAAGCTCCTGACGGAACTCTGTACAAGGATATGCGTGACAATGCCGACGGAGCTATAATCTACGGTGACTGGGACAACGGCGACCACTACGAAACCTTTACAGCATCGGGAGACAGTCAGGAGCATGATATTTTCTTCTTCCGCACCTTCCGTTTCATTCGTGTGGAATGTACCAAGAAGCCTGAATACTTCCGTATGTATGCCGCAAGATATAACTACGACTTTACCAAGGATGCCATAGCAGGCGGAATCGGAAGTTTTGAGTGCTCCGATGACAAGTACAGCAAGATGTGGGACATAAGCCTCAATACCCTTGAGTGCTGTACTCACGAAACATTTGCAGATTGTCCCTTCTACGAGGACCAGCAATATATCGGCGATGCCCGTTTTGAGTCAAAGTATGCCTGGGCAATATCCAACGACTCCCTTATGCAGAAAAAAGTCATTATCGATACTCTGGGTTCCTTGCAGCCAGACGGAATGATTGCCTCCACATCTCCCAATATGTGGGTGCAGGTTCTCCATATGTCTTCGGTTTACTTTATTGAACACATCCGTGCATATTTAAGGTTCACAGGAGATATTGATTTTGTAAAATCCATTGTGGGTGCAGTGGGATTTTGCGTTTCATACTTTGAGGGATGGAAAACACCGGAGGGAATAATCAATCCCACAGACGGATGCCGTTTTATAGACTGGGTTACGGAGTGGAACAGAGGACTTCCTCCAAACGGGGAAAAGGCCCCTCTTGCCATATATAATATAATGTATGCATCGGCTCTTAAGGATGCCATTGAAATATGCGAAGAGTGCGGATATACCGGACTTGCATCGGACTACCGCAGACTCCACGCTGACCTTACAAAGGCAATAAACAAGCACTTCTTTGACAGCGAAAAAGGTCTTTATGTGGATGTTCTCGGCTACAAAACATACTGCGAGCACACCGGCGTGTGGGCAATTCTCTCCGACACGGTAACAGGAGACGATGCCCTTACCCTTGCAAAAAAGATGATGACAGAGGACGGTGTGGCAAAATCCAGTTTCAGCAAGATTTATGACCTGCTCCGTGCCCTTGACAAGGTTGGACTGTATGACGAGTATGCACCGGAGCTGCTCTCTCAGTGGGACAACATGATAGAAAAGCATTGCACCACCTGGGGCGAAAGTGCAAGCTTCTCCCGAAGCGAGTGTCACGGCTGGTCCTGCACTCCCGTGTATGAAATGACAGCTATGATACTTGGCGTAAAGCCGCTTAAAAGCGGATACGAAAAAATAAGGGTGGAGCCTCATCTTATGGGACTTACCCACGCAAAGGGCAGAGTACCTACAGGATTCGGATATGTTGATGTGTCCTGGAAGATAAACGGGGACAAATTTTCTCTCGATATAAAATCCTCCAAAGAGGTTGAAATGGAGATTGTACTCCCAAGCGGCAGAACAGAAAATGTAATTGCAAAAGAATATTCGGCAGAGGAATAAAATTTAAAAAGGCAGTGTAAAAAATTTGTTTGAATTTTTTACACTGCCTTTTTGGTTATCTTTATTTTACATCCCCTGCACGTATCTTGCCGTATTTTCGTCGGTAATAAGCGTATCAATCATTCCTGTCCGCAGTGCACCGACAATAGCCTCAGCCTTTTCCTTGCCGCAGGCGATGGCAACGGTTTCCTTTGCATTCTTTATATTTTCGGCAGATGCACACAGGGTATTTTCATACAGGTTAACAAGATTTCCGTTTTTATCAAAAAAGTGAGTTGCAACATCACCGATGGTCTTAAGTCCCATATCTCTGTAACCAAAGGTTTTTCCGAAAATATCCATAACCTCGGTATTTCCTATACCCACAATGGCAATGTCGGCACTGTTCCACATATCCTGCATTTTTTTGTAGTAGGAAAGCTGCTTTAACAATTTGCAGTCCTTATCGTCATCTACCAGATAGGGAAACCATGCACACTTTAATGTTGCATCCAGCTTGTCTGCCATTTTGCGTGCAAGCTCGTTTGAAGAAAAATACGAATTTTCGTTGTCCGTAGCACCAAAAAGAGGAAAAACCACATTTCCGCTTGTTGAGACCTTTGGAAGATTGGCTATAAACTCCTGCACTGTTCTCCCCCATGAAATGGCAATTTTGCGGTTGTTCTCTTTTATGCGGGGCAATATGTAGCTGACTGCCGCCTTAACTGCCATAAGACGGTTTACCTCTTCATTTCTTCCGCTTACATTGCAGACTACACAGCCTCGTATGCCAAACCTGTCACAAATTTTCTTTTCAAGCTCTCTGCAATTCTGTTCGGGATTGTGAATAATGATTTCCACAATACTTTCGTCAATTGCATCACCAATAAGTCTGGATACTGTCTGTCTGGAAATATTCAGCTTTTTTGCAATTTCCTGCTGAGTCAGATTTTTTTCGTAATAAAGAGTTGCAACCTCGGACATCAATAGTTTTTCTGCTTTCATATTACTTCTCCCAAAACAATTAATGGTGATATTTTACAACAAATTTTTGTTAATGTCAATTTTTAACATTTGTATTTGACAAATGATAAAAATAATGATATAATTACCAAAAAAATTATAGGAGGTTGTATTATGCTTGTAACTATGAAGGAAATGCTGGAAGATGCCCGCATAAATCACTATGCTCTTCCTGCATTTGATATCAGCAACTACGATATGATGAAGTCTGTTCTGGAGGCTTGCGAGGAGGAAAGGTCTCCTGCACTTCTTATGGCACTTGGAGTTGATTTGCAGGGAAGAGATATGAATCTGCTCTCCTCTATGATTCGTTCCGCATCGGAGCACTTCAATATTCCCATTTGTCTGCATCTTGACCACGCAACAGATTTTGAATTTATCAAAAGAGCTATTGACTCAGGCTTTAGCTCCGTTATGTATGACGGCTCTGTGCTTGATTTTGAAAACAATGCCAAAAACACTGCCGAAATCGCAAAGTATGCTCACGCACACGGTGTAACCGTTGAGGCTGAGCTTGGACATGTAGGCAATGCAAGTGTGGGAAGCATCAGCGAAACAGGAACCGACACAGATCCCGGAGAGAGCCTTACCGTTCCTCAGGAGGTAGCAGATTTTGTAGAAATCACCGATGTTGATGCACTGGCTGTTGCCATAGGAACATCCCACGGTGTTTATCAGAGAACTCCCGAACTTCGCATTGACAGACTGGATGAAATCACCGCAGTTTGCGACAGACCTCTCGTTCTCCACGGAGGAAGCGGAACTCCCGATGATCAGATGCAGAATGCCATCCATCACGGCATAACCAAAATCAACATATATTCCGATGTTGTAGGTGCAATGAACAAGGGACTCAAAGACAAGCTAAACAGCGTTGAGAACCCCTCCATATGGCCTTTCATTGTATTTGAGGATGCGAGAAATATGATGAAAGAAGTTGTAAAAGGCAAGCTGCGCACCTTTGGCAGTGCAGGCCGTATCTGACAATGGAGGAGGAAAAATTTATGAAAACCAAGGCTGTCCGTTTGTACGGCGAAAACGATTTACGTCTGGAGGAATTTGAACTTCCTCAGCTCAAAGACGGCGAAATTCTTATAAAAATTATTTCTGACAGTGTATGTATGTCTACATACAAAACTGCAAAGCAGGGTGCAAAGCACCTTCGTGTACCCGAAAACGTAAGCGAAAAGCCCATTATTATCGGTCACGAATTCTGTGCGGAGGTTGTGGAGGTTACAGACAGATGGAAGGACAGATACAAGGCAGGCGACAAGGTAATTATGCCTCCGGTACTTTTCTACATCGACGGAATACAGACCGTTGGATATTCCTTCTGTGAAATCGGCGGCGTTTCCACATATTCCATCGTTTACGACCACATGATAGAAAATGACTATCTTATTAAGCTGGAAAGCGATTGCTACTTCAAGGGTTCTCTTATTGAACCTGCCTCCTGCATAGTAAGAGGCTACAAGGGAAGTATACATCTGGATGAAAACCAAAAACCCTTTACAGGTATGAGACCGGGGGGCAAGGTTGCCATTCTTGCCGGCTGCGGTCCTATGGGGCTTGTGGCAATAGACATTGCTCTTCATGGAGAAGAAAAACCCTCTTTGCTTGTGGTAACAGATATAGACGAAGCAAGACTAAACCGTGCAAAGCAGATATTCTCCCCCGAAGAAGCGGAAAAAGACGGCATAAAGCTTGTGTTTACCAAATCTGCCGACAAGGACGAGCTTCTCGCACTTTCCGGCGGCGGCTTTGACGATGTTTTTGTTTACGCACCTGTTCCTGCAGTAGTAGAGCTTGGCGATGCTATCCTCGGCTTTGACGGTTGTCTCAACTTCTTTGCAGGTCCTCTTGATAAGAACTTTAGTGCAAACTTCAATTTCTATAATGTTCACTATCAGCAGCACCATGTGTCAGGAACAAGCGGAAGCACCGTTGAGGATATGCACGATGTTGTTGATATGATAGGCAAAAAACTCATAGATCCTGCTGTTATGATTACCCACATTGGCGGAATAGATGCTGCAATTGACACAACTGTGCATCTCCCCGAAATACCCGGCGGCAAAAAGCTCATATATACCCACATCAACATGCCCCTCACCGCACTTGAGGATTTTGCTTCTCTTGGGGAAAAGGATTCCCGCTTTGCCGTTCTTGACAAGTTCCTTAAGGAAAATAACGGCCTCTGGAATACAAAGGCAGAAAAATATCTGTTAGAAAATTTCTGAAAATAGGAGTAAACGATATGAGTAAATCAGGATATGTTTTAGGTATCGATGTGGGAACCGGAGGAGCAAGAGTCGGCATCTTTGATTTACAAGGAACTCCTGTAGTTTTCTGCAGTGAAAAAATTACACTTTACACTCCTGCCTCGGGCCGTGCGGAGCAAAGTCCCGACCAGTGGTGGGAAGCCATTTGCAAGGCATCACGAAAAGCTATTGAAACAAGTAAAATAGATCCGTCCGACATCAAAGGAATGAGCCTCGATACAACCTGCTGCACAGTTATGCTCTCAGGAGACGATATGGTTCCCCTGCGAAACGCCATTATGTGGATGGATGTCCGTGCTTCGGAGCAGGCAAAAAGAATTTACAGCTCCGGTCACGACTCTCTTAAATACAACGGCTACGGAATGGTTTCCGCAGAGTGTTTGCCTGCCAAGGCTCTCTGGATAAAGGAAAACGAGCCTGAACTGTGGAACAAGGCAACAAGATTTTATGAATGTACAGACTGGCTCATCTACAAGCTCACAGGACAGTACACCGCCAGCATCAACTGTGCCTCTGCACGGTGGTACTACAACTCTTCCGAGGGCGGTTATCCTCTTGATTTTTACGAAAAGATAGGTCTTGAGGACCTTGTCCAAAAGCTTCCTGCAAGAGTTTTGCCCATGGGCGAATTTGTGGGCGGTCTAACCCCTCAGGCGGCAAAGGAGCTTGGTCTTAAAGAGGGTACACCCGTAGGCGAGGGCGGTGCAGATGCCTTTGTTGGTGTTATCGGTCTAAATGCCGTACAACCGGGAAAAATGGCACTTATCACAGGTTCATCCCACCTGCACATTGCACAGGTAAAGGACGAGGTTCACACCAAGGGTATCTGGGGTTCTTATCCCGACTGCATCGTAAAAGGACTGCAAATGGTGGAGGGCGGTCAGACTTCCACCGGCTCAATAATAGAGTGGTTTGTGGGAAATCTCTGCGGTACGGTTAAGGAAAAGGCTGAAAAAATGGGTAAATCCGTCTACGACCTGCTCAACGAAGAGGCGGAAAATATGCCTGTGGGAGCTGACGGACTTATTGCTCTGGACTTCTTTCAGGGCAACAGAACACCCTATGTAGATCCCGATGTGAGAGGAATGTTCTACGGACTTTCCTTAAACCACACGCCGTCACATATGTACAGAGCAATCATAGAGAGCATCTGCTACGGAACAGAAGCTATTATCGATGTATTCCGCGGTGCTGACTTTAACTTAAACGAAATTGTAATTTCCGGCGGTGCGGTAAAGAGCCGTTTCTGGATGCAGGCACATTCGGATATAAGCAATGTCCCCATTACCGTTCCCAAGGTAACCGAAGGGCCTTGCCTCGGCTCGGCAATTCTGGGTGCAGTTGCAGGCGGAGTTTATCCCGATATTCAGACTGCGGCAGAAAATATGACCTCTGTGGATTATGTAATAGAGCCAAATCCCGAAAAGCACAAGCAATATCAATTCTACTACGAAAAATATAAGCAGTTCTATGCATTGGCAAAGGATTGGATGCACGAAGTAACTGCATATAACGCAAAATCCGAAGGGAGATGACACTTTTGAAAAAAGTTCTTATAACCGGCGGAAGCGGAGGCATTGCACAGTCAATCAAAGCACTTCTTGAAGCAGAAGGCTACTGTGTTCTTGCACCCTCCCGTCTTGAAATGGATGTAACCGACTGGAACAGCATCGATAAAATTATGAAAGAATTTGCCCCCGACATACTGATAAACAATGCAGGATATGTGGTACCCTGCTCCGTCAGAGAGGCTAATCTGGAAAATGCAAAGAAGCACTTTGACATAAACCTGTCCGGCACATTCTACTGTACTCAGCTGGGACTCAAATACAATCCGAATCTTGAAATAGTAAATGTAGGCTCTGCCGCAGCTATCGAAACCCATGCAACCTGGAGCGAATACTGTGCCACAAAGGCGGCAGTTGTTATGGCAACAAAGTGCTGGGCAGAGGACGGAATTTTTTCCGTTTGCATTTCTCCCGGAAGAACAAAAACAAAAATGAGAAAAAGCCTTTATCCCGACGAAGACCAGAATACCTTGCTCGATCCCGACGATTTTGCAAAGGTTGTGTATAACGCAGTTATTCACAAATATCCTTCGGGAAGCCACATTGTTGTAAGAAAGCAGAATGTTGAAGATATACTTGCAGGCAAGGTTACTTTTCAATAACATTTAAAAAGGCAGTGTAAAAATTCAAACGAATTTTTTACACTGCCTTTTTTATGCTTGTCAATGAAATTGCAGGCCTTCCTTGACAAAAATTGCCTTTTACACTATCATAATATTATAAAAATACATAGATTACGGAGGGTATATTATGAAAAACAAATACGGTGTTTCTATTAAGTGGCTTGCAGTAACCTCTTTTGAAATGCGCTTCAACAATCTTACTGTGGTGACCGATCCCTACATTACAGAGTGTGTGGGAACTGACATTACATGGAAAGAAGTGGAAAACTGCGACATTATCTGTCTTGGTCACGCCCATTGGGACCACATTACGGATATTCCCAGACTTATTCAAAAATTCCAACCAAAGCTTCTTTGCGGAGACCAGACAGCAATGCCTCTTGCAAGATGGCTTAACTACACCCCAACAAACATCTACCCAATGTATCCCGATACAGAGTTGGATTTTGGCGATGTGAAAATCCGTGCACTCTACGGCAGACACACAAACTTGGGACAGGGCTTCAACGATTTGTGTGACCGCATTGAAAATAATGACATTTGCAAAAACGATCCCGGCATAGCAGCTCTGCAGGCTATCGGAAGTATGGAATACCGCAACTACCTGTTTACGCTTCCCAACGGAACAAAAATCCTCCTCTGGGGCAACGATCCCACAATAGAGCAGATTAACCTCTGCAAAGAGATAAAGCCTGATATCGCATTGATACAACGCTCCGCAAAGCCTGAACAAATCGCCCAAAAGGCAAAATTTGCCGCAGAAATCGGATGCAAGGTACTCATTCCCCATCACCACGATTTTCTTGGTGTTGACGAGCCTTATATTGTTGAAACATTAAAGGAAGAATTTTTACGCCTTGTGCCTGACGGTGTGTTTGTTACTCCCGAGCACGGCAAATGGATTGAACTGTAATTGATTTTATAAAAAACTCATTTGTCAGTTTTGGCAAATGATTTTTTTATTCAAATGTTTTGTAGAAAAAATTACCTGTTCCCAAACTACTGCTCTTTTTCAAGCTTTATATATTCCGGAGTTTTCCATCTGCCAGTAAAAAAGATATATGTTGCAAATATCAATTCGGTAATATATGCCGCGGCAAGAGCCAGGTGCACACTGTAGATTCGTATTTCATAAGGCAATACGGAAAACAAAATGTAGGCATATATTACATATGAAACTGCATAAATGAGTGTTGATATAAACATTAGTTTTCCGGAGCCTACTGCCCTGAAAATTCCGTGAAAAAGGTTGTTGAAAACATTAAACACTATAAACGGAAACAAAAATCTTATTGTATTGACGCTTACCCCAAGACTTTCCGCATCCTTGTTCGGGTCTAAAAACAGGGTGGAAAATTCGTTGGCGAAAATCATAAAAACGGCTAAGGTTACGCCAAAAAACATCAATCCTTGAGTTATTCCCACTTTTATTCCTTCTTTTATTTTATCAATCTTTCCTGCGCCCATAGCTTGACCAATAAAATTGGTATTAGCCTTGCTTGAATTTTGATAAATTGCCAAAATTAAGTTTCTTGCTTTATTGGCTACCGCATATCCCGAAATAGCCGCTGTGGTACAAGTATTGGTAAGAGGCGAAACCAATGCCGTGCAGGCGTACATCACTATCTGCTGGAACATTGTAGGTGTTCCGTAATCGGCAGAGTTTTTAAGAACTTCTTTTGTTATTTTTACCCCTTTTATTCCCAATCCCATATTTTTAAATAGTTTTATGTAAATGCAAATATAAACCAATGTGGTAATTGACGACGAAATCACGGTAGACAAAGCACTGTAGCCTATCCCTTTATTGAGAACAGACAGAAACAAGTAGTTCAAGCCTATATTGATAACCCCGGTTATAACAGAAATCATAAGGGGAATTTTTGTAAGTCCCATACCGTTTGAAATATATGTAAATCCCCAGTTAAACTGAAAAACCAAATATCCCAAAGCATATGTTCGGAAATAAATTTCTGCATTTTGATAAACCTCATCATTTATATTCAGGATGTCAAAAATTTGCTTGCAAAACAGATTGCATGTGAGGGATATTATTATTGCAAAAACAGATGATATCAAAAAATTAACCTTAATGGCATTTAACATTTTTTCATATTCGCTTTTTCCGAAAAGCACGGAAACATATATTCCTATACCCGTAAGGTAACCGAAAAAAACGGAATTGAGCAGCTCAACAAGTTCAGCAGTAACGGCAGCTGCCGCAAAAGCCTCACTGCCTATAAGCTTGCCTATCATCATTGAATTTATGAAATTATACGACTGCGAAAGAAGTGCTGACAAAATAAGCGGAATCGCAAATAGCAGATATTTTTTTCGCATATTTCCTTCGTACAGTTTTTCGGGCTTTTTCATATAGCTGATCTCCTTGACTTTTGTTATCAAAACAAGTATAATCTGATAAACGCAAAAAATCAACTTTGGCGAAAACTTTTCAAAATAATCAACAATAATCAAGTGAGGTGCTGTTATGTATCAGCAGGAACGAATGGACGAGATAATGAAAATACTCAAGAAAAATCATTATGTGACGGTTGATTATCTCGTAAAAGAAATAAAATACAGTCCTGCAAGTATAAGAAGGGACTTAACTCTGCTGCAACAACAAGGACTCATTTCCAGAAGCTACGGCGGTGTTACATACAAGGATGCCAATATTTCTCCTTTCCGATTCCGCCAGCACAGTATGAAAACCGTAAAAAACGCCATTGCAAAAAAGGCTGCATCCTTAGTAAAAAACGGAGATGTTGTTTTTATTGACGGTTCATCTACATCTCAATACATAGGACATTTCCTCACCGGCAAAAAAGGCATAACTGTGGTCACATGCAACATGCTTCTTGCAGATTTTTTAAGCGAGCACGGCATAAATACCTATTGTACCGGCGGAAAGGTTGTTGAATATCCGGGAATTCTTGGCGGCAATTTTATGTTGGAGTCCCTGACAAAATTCAATATAGACATCTCTTTCTTTTCTTCAACTGCATTTAATTCCAAAGGACAGATTCTTTCACTGGGCGAGTCAGGTGTTCTTAATCAGCATACATTCAGAAAATATTCAAAGAAGCTTGTGTATCTTTGCGGAAGTGACAAATTTGACACAGAAGGAAAATTTGTCGGTCTTACACTATCTGATATTGACTGCTTCATAAGCGACAAAAATCTGCCCGAGAGTTTGAAACAGAATTTCAAAACAACAACATTTATATGCACCAATTAAATAGTCCAAGCCCGTCTGCCAATTATCCGGACGGGCTTTAAACTATTTAATTTTTTTGCTTTTGTTCAAAATTCTTGTACTTTTTGTTTAAAAAAGTTCAAATCCGTGCGAAAAATGTATAATGATGCTGAAAATAAATTATCTCCAATGCAATATGACAAATATTGACGAAAGTAAAAATCTTTGTTGCGGTGCAAATATGTGACAGTTAAAATGAGCTTAAAGATTTTGAAAAAAATACGATATTTTAGGAGGTAATTTCAAATGAAAAAGAAGAAAAGAATTGTTATTGTGGATGATAACAGAGATTTTTGCGAAAATGTTCGTGACTTTTTGTCCGCAAAGGAAGATTACGAGGTTGTAGCAACGGCTTATGACGGAAAAACGGGTTATGAGCTGGTTCTGGAAACAAAACCTGACCTTGTTCTTACAGATATTGTTATGCCCGTAATGGACGGACTTACTCTTATGAGCAGGGTAGCAAACAACAATATGCTTGTTCCAAAGCCTGCAATCATTGTCTTTTCGTCCAGCGGATATGATTCCATAATTGCCAATGCTACCCGTCTTGGTGCGGCTTTCTATTTTATAAAGCCCTTTGATATGTCAGCTCTTGCCGACAGGATAGACGAAGTTCTCAGTTCCAAAACTGCATCCTGCGGAGGAGTAAAGAAAAAGAGTGTCCGTGATCTGGAGACAAACATCACAATGTACATTCAGCAGCTTGGCGTTCCTGCACACATTAAGGGATATCAGTATATAAGAGATGCAATAATGATGGTTATAGAGGACATGGATGCCATAAATTCCATTACCAAATTCCTTTATCCCACAGTAGCCAAGCACTACAACACCACATCCTCAAGAGTAGAGAGAGCCATCCGTCACGCCATAGAGGTTGCATGGGACAGAGGAAACCCCGATGTATTAAATGACCTTTTCGGTTACACAATATTAAGTACCAGAGGCAAGCCAACCAACAGCGAGTTTATCGCTATGATAGCGGACAAGATAAGACTGGAGATGAAAGTATCCTGAGTCAATTAATATTCTCCGGGAATTTAAGATAGATTTAACATAGAAAAGATTGTTAATTTTACATTCCGTGTATTATAATTTATGTAATAATGAAATTTTCGGAGGAAAAAACATGGATTTTTTTGATGTGCTTACCCTTATCGGCGGCCTTGCACTGTTCCTTTACGGAATGGATGTAATGGGCGACAGCCTCAAAAAGCTTGCAGGAGGAAAGCTGGAGAGCTTTCTTGCAAAGCTGACTTCCAACAGATTCAAAGGATTTTTACTTGGTTTCTTTGTAACGGCAGTTATTCAGTCATCATCGGCTACCACGGTTATGCTGGTTGGTTTTGTTAACTCCGGCATAATGAAGCTGGGACAGACAATCAGCATTATTATGGGTGCCAATGTTGGTACTACGGTTACATCGTGGCTTCTCTCACTTACAGGGCTCAGCGGTGACACCTGGTGGATACAGATATTCAAGCCATCCTCATTTACCCCCATACTTGCGGCAATCGGTGTCGTAATGACCATGATGGGTACAAGCAACAAGAGAAAGAGCATAGGAACTATTCTTCTTGGCTTTGCAGTTCTTATGTTCGGTATGGAAACTATGAGCGGTGCTATGGACGGATTAAAAGAAAGCGAAGCCTTTGCTCAGGCACTCGTAATGTTTGAAAACCCTGTTCTGGGTATTCTCACCGGTACCATTGTTACTGCAATCATTCAGTCATCTTCCGCATCCGTGGGTATTCTTCAGGCTCTTGCCATTACTGGAACTATTCCTTACTCAATGGCAATACCTATTATTCTCGGACAGAATATCGGTACAACAATAACTCCTGTAATATCCTCCATAAGCGGCAACACCGACTCCAAGAGAGTTGCAGTTTCCTGCGTATATATCAAGATGATCGGCGTTGTAATTGTTGCAGTTGTGTTCTATGCCCTCAATGCAATATTGGATTTTGCATTTATGGATAACAATGTAACTGCCTTTAACATTGCGGTAGTGCACACAGCATTCAATGTTATATCCACCGTTATCCTCATTCCTTTCTGTTCTGCAATCGAAAAGTTTGCAGAAAGAAGCATCAAGGGTGCAAAAAAAGACAAGGAAGATCCCTTTGGTGCACTGGACGAAAGATTTCTTTCCATGCCCGGCTTTGCTGTGGATAAGTGCAGTGAGCTTGTATGCAAAATGGCGGAAATCACCCGCAAGGCAATCATAGATGCCACATCCATGATAAATAACTTTGACGAGAACAAGGTGGACTATCTTATAGAAGCGGAATCCGAGGTAGACAGATATGAGGACAAGCTCAGCACATATCTTGTTAAACTCTCTGCAAAAGACCTTACCGAGCAGGATTCAAAGCAGTTAACAGAGCTTCTCCATGTAATAGGTGATGTGGAAAGAATCAGCGACCACTCCGTAAATATTCTTGAAGTTGCTCAGGAAATGAACGACAAGGGTATAAGTTTCTCTCCCGAGGCTCAGAGAGACCTTGATGTATTTATGAAGGCGGTGTGTGATATCATAGACCTCACCACCGATTCTCTTGTAAAGGGTGACCTTGAAGGTGCAAAATATGTAGAGCCCCTTGAGCAGGTTATAGACAAGCTCAAGACAAAAATCAAGGCGAGCCATATCGAAAGGCTCAAAGAGGGACATTGCACGGTGGAATACGGCTTCATTCTTGCAGATATCCTTACAAATTGCGAAAGAGTGGCAGACCACTGCTCCAACATTGCAGTTTGCATGCTTGAGATTGCTCACGGAAGCTTTGATACTCACGAATACTTAAGCCATGTTAAGTACGACGGTGAAAATGACTTTGCAAGAAGATACGAGGACTTTAATAAGAAGTATTCCGTATAAATTCAAAAATGGTGGTGAAAAAATTCAGATGAATTTTTTCACCACCATTTTTTATTTTATATCACTGACTATTTTTTCTGAGGGAGTTTCCAACAGCCACGCATTTTCCGAAAGGCGTTTAAGCTTTTTGAAGGCACAGGCATAGTAGTGTCCGTCGCAGATTCTTTCGTCACAAACCACATTTATGTCAACGAACTTGCGTTTTTCCACACTGCCGTCACTTTGAGTCACATACTTGGTGTGCTTCATGCCAAGGGATATGAAAAGGGGTATGTTGCCAAAGTCGTAAAGATGATGGAAGATGGGAGGAATACCAAGGGAGCCTACATTTGTTATAAACATGGAGCTGTGGAATGGACTCAGCTTGGTAAGAAATCTCGGAAGAAGTCCGAAGTAGTCAAAAAAGCGGATTATCCACATTACTGCCACAAGGAGAACGCTTGGCAGGAATGTGAGTATTCTTGCGGCAAAGTCCATGGAGTTGGTATCGCCCTCTTTTTTGTTTTCCTCAACCATTTTTGCTATTGTGTTATACACATCGTCTATGGTATCATCAGGCTTTGCAGGGATTTTTATTACGGTTTCCTGCGAGTCCAGAGTCATATCTTTTTTTACCGTAAGACACATTTCTATGCCGTTTCTGGCATAAATTTTGTGTCCCCGTATAAAACGGTTGATTCCCGGATATGCTGCAACTGTCTGAACATACGCCGCCAGCAAAACATGCATCATACCAAGTCCGGGCATGCCGTTTTTTCTTTTTTCACGGATGAAATTTTCTGCTTCTGTTATGTCAAGCGTGGTGGAAAACTGATTGGAAGCTCCGTTCCTTCCGGGCATAAACACAGTTCCCACTACGTTCATAGGAGGTAGAGTTTTAATCTTTCTGCCTTCTTTTTTCAAATATATCACCCTTTTTGATTTTGATATCAATGTCATTTTATCAATTATGTCGTATTTTGTCAAGTGGAGTGCCAAAGTACCCTTTCTGCCCGTGTTGACAAAACTAAACAAAAAATGTATAATTGATGTGTATTACTTTTTTGAAGGGATGTACTTTTATGACAAAAAAGCTATTGCTTGTATTTATGATAATAATTATGTGTGTAAGCTGTATTTCCTGCTCCAAGGATGAATCCGAAGTAGTGGAAACCGAAAGATGGACAGGACTTTTTATGTGGGAAAATGAAAGCACAGGGGAATTCAAGGTTCTTGAGGCAAATGCCGTGGACGATATCACAGTGGGCTTTCTTATGGAATCCTCAAGAGGAAACGAAGAATTTCAGGCACAGACAAAAAGCAAAAGCGGCAGATACCTTGTTGTAAACCTTGGTCAGAAAACCCTCAAGATTACCATATCCACCGACGGTGAAGTTATAACGGTAGACGATATGTGGACAGACGATATAGCACTCAGGGAGGAAAACTGGACAGGCAAATATCACAGACTTCTTTACGGGCAGGAAGTTCCCCGATTTGGAAACAAGGAGTGGAACGGCAAGTACACAAACGACGAAACAGGTCTTGAAATTTCAACCTATGGCATAAGGGAAGGTTTTGTGCTTTTCAGCTACAAGGGTATGAACGAGGATTGGGAGGAAGAAACCCTCCATTTCAAGTGTCTTGAGCCGGAAGCAAAAAAAGCAGTGTTTACTCAGGACGAGAGACTTATCCTTCTGGAAATACAGGCAAACAAGAGGATAAAGGTTACAGACCTGTATATGAACGACTCGGAAAACAAGGGAATAAGCGGTATTTACAAGAGGAACTAGCATGAAAGAAAACAGAATAACTCAGTGCGAAATGTGTGCATACTATGACGAGGACGAAGAGGTTTGCAGTATTAACCTTGATGAGGACGATGTGGCAAGATATATGAGCCAGTCTCACTATCAGTGCCCGTATTTCAGTATGTATGATGAATATAAAATCGTAAGAAAGCAGAATTGATATGCAATTTTCAAGAAGTGAGCTTTTGTGGGGCAAAGATTCCACCAAAATAATGGAATCCTCCACCGTGGCAGTATTCGGGCTTGGCGGTGTGGGCGGCTACACCGTGGAGGCGCTTGCCAGAATGGGTGTGGGCAATCTCCACATAACAGACAGTGACACGGTAAGTGTTTCCAATATTAACAGGCAGATTATAGCTCTCCACTCCACTGTGGGACGAAACAAAACTGAGGTCTTTAAAGAGAGGATAGCAGACATAAATCCAAAGTGCAATGTAACGGTGCACGATGTATTCTATCTTCCCGAAAAAGCGGATGAGTTTGACTTTTCCGCCTTTGACTATGTGGTGGATGCAATAGATACCGTAACTGCAAAAATAGATATAATAGAGCGTTGCAGCCGACTTGGCGTTCCTGTGATTTCATCAATGGGCACGGGAAACAAGGTCAATCCTTTGGAGCTTACCGTGGCAGATATTTATGACACATCTGTTTGTCCCCTTGCCCGTGTTATGAGATATGAATTAAAAAAGAGAAATATAGAAAAGCTCAAGGTGGTCTATTCCCCCGAAAAACCCCAAAAGCAGAAAACAGAAACCGAAGGCGAAAAAGTTCCCCCCGGCTCAAATCCCTTTGTACCGCCGGTTGCAGGACTGATTATTGCCTCAGAGGTTATAAAGGATTTGTTGAAATTATGAGTAAAAAAGCATTGATTGCCATGAGCGGCGGAGTGGATTCCAGTGTGTGTGCATATCTTGCACAAAAGGCAGGATTTGAGTGCATCGGAGTTACCATGAAGCTTTGCGGCAAGGAGTCTGATATTGAGGATGCCGTGGATGCCGCTAAGGTCTGCCAAAAGCTTGGAATGGAGCATATTGTGATGGACCTCAGGGAGGAATTCAGATGCTCGGTTATAGATAATTTTGTGAAAGAATACGAAAGAGGAGCTACCCCCAATCCCTGCATAGTTTGCAACAAAAAGCTAAAGTTCGGTGTGCTTTTTGACAAGGCAAGGGAGCTTGGCTGCCATATCCTCGTTACGGGACATTATGCAAGAACGGACAAAAACGGACGTCTTCTGAAAGCCAAAGATGTAAAAAAAGACCAGAGCTATGTGCTCTATCCAATAGACAAAGAAAAACTTCCATCACTGTACTTTCCCCTTGGGGAAATAACCAAGGAAGAGGCACGCTCTATTGCTTTGGAGCAGGGCTTTGTCACTGCACACAAAAGCGACAGTCAGGATATATGCTTTGTTCCCGACGGTGACTATGCCCGTGTTATAAAGAACTATACAAGCAAGGAATATCCCGATGGTGATTTTGTGGATACCAAGGGCAATATTCTCGGCAGACACAAGGGAATTATTTCCTACACGGTGGGACAGCGCAAGGGACTTGGCATTGCCTTTGGAAAGCCTATGTATGTAAAGGATAAGGATGCAGAAAAAAATCGTGTAATTCTGTCGGAAAACCACGAACTTTTTCAGAAGGAGCTTACCTCTTCGGATTTCAATCTTCTGATACAATGTGACGAAAAACAAATAAAAGCCAAGGCAAAGGTTCGCTACAACCAGACAGAGCAGGATGCAACCGTGTATTTTGAGGGTGACAAAAAGGTGAAAATAGTATTTGATGAGCCCCAAAGAGCCATTGCTTCGGGACAATCTGTGGTGGTTTACGACGGAGATGTTGTTGTTGGCGGAGGTATTATAGATTAGATGTCAAGAGAACTTAGCTTAAATCAGCTTGCCGAGAGAAGCATCATAAAAAAATACAGAAAAGATATATGGAATCCCTTTATAGCAGCAGTTCAGCGATACCGCCTCATAGATGAGGGTGACAAAATTGCCGTATGTATATCGGGGGGCAAGGACTCTATGCTTATGGCAAAGCTCATGCAGCAGCTTGTCAGAATAAGCAAAGTGCCTTTTGAGGCAGTGTACCTTGTTATGGATCCGGGGTATAACGAGAAGAACCTTAACAAAATCAAAGAAAATGCAAATCTTCTGGATGTACCCATACATATTTTTAATACGGATATATTTGATGTAGCCGATTCCGTTACTCAATCCCCCTGTTATCTTTGTGCAAGGATGAGGAGAGGGTATCTCTACTCCGAAGCAAAAAAACTGGGTTGCAACAAAATTGCCCTCGGCCATCATATGAATGATGTCATAGAAACTACCCTCATGGGTATGATGTACGGCTCACAGCTTCAGGCAATGCTCCCAAGACTCAAAAGCACAAACTTTCCGGGTATGGAGCTTATACGGCCTATGTACTGCATCCGTGAGGAGAGCATAATTTCCTGGGCAAGGTATAACAGCCTTGAGTTTATTGCCTGTGCCTGCAAATTTACGGAAAATGCGTCAAAGGCAGATATGGAAGAGCTTTCCAAACGCAAGGAGATAAAAGAGCTTATTAAAAATATTTCCAAGGTAAATCCCGATGTGGAACATAATCTTTTAAAGAGCTTGCACAATGTACATCTTGACACTTTTATTGAATATAAAACAAACGGAGAAAGGCATTCCTTTCTCGAAAGGTTTGATACAAAATAGATAACAATCAAGGAGAGAAGAAAAATGCATTGCCGGAATTGTAACAAAAAGATTCCCGATGGGGAAAAAATATGCCCTTTTTGCCAGGTTGATACAGCGGGCAGTGACAACCGATGCCCCGATTGCTGGGCAAAGCTGGAAAAAGACGAAAAAACCTGTCCCAAATGCGGCATAAATATAGAAGAAGCACGAAAGGCAAGAGCAAATATTGCAAATACAAAAAAGACAAGTCTTATCCAAAAAATAAAAAAGATTCCCCGAGGTGTCAAAATCGGAATAGTTGCTTTTTTGGTAATTCTTGTTGTGGGCTTGATTGCCGTTTGTACTTTTCGGGCGAATAGTGCAGCTGCAAAAGCTTCTGCACTTGCACAGGATTACATAACAATGTCGCAGGAAGTCATGAAGGATATAAACGAGCTTGCCCTTCTCTACGAAAACGAGGTGTATAACGAAGACTGGATAATGCATATCGAAAGTGCCCGCAAATTAAGAGAAGACAATGCTGACAAGATAAAGGAAATCAGGGCAACCAGAGAACCAATGGAGTATTTCAGAGCACAGATAAGAGCAACCGATAGAAAAGAATTCATAGAGTATTCTGACGATATGTTCTACGGCTATCAGAAATGCTATGCATATGTGGTGGGCGAAGTGGGAAAATATCCCCACTATTATGATAATTTCAAGAAGCTCCTTGCCGAATACGAAAAGGCGGAGAAAGGTCTTGGAAAATTGATAAAGTGAGATGAGTTGTTTTCTTGGGGTATTGCATCCCCCTGAAACCCCGCTTTTTCGGTGTAAAATACATTATTATATTAATTACGAAGGGGATTACCCTACAATAGGGTAAAAATATTTTCCATTTGACGACAAACAACTTTACTCGCGATTGACTTTAACATATATTTATGGTAATAGGAATTTTGTCAAGGGTAAATCTAATATTTTTGAAAAAATTCAGAAAATCATATATTCAGCTGGAACAGTAGAGCCATATTTCAGGGATTTTAGCTTGTATAATTCATAATTATCGGTTTTATATTCCAAACAAAAAACAGGCTTGCCACTAAGCCACTCACGGAAGAAGCGAATGTCCCGCATATATTTTTCTATGGTGTTGTCGCTCTTTTCTTCCTCATACAGATATAGTTCAAATCTTTTTACGATTTCATTTGTAATAATTTTCATTGTATAAACCTCCTTTCAAGGTTATATTTTACCATAAGGCAAAAATCATCCTTGAAACATAGGAAAAAGGCAATCCGTTTTAGATTGCCTTTTCAAGTTGATTTACAATGTAGATTTTAATATTTAACTATTCATTGACTATAACCTCTTGTGTTTTACTTAACGGCATTAGTGAATTTCCGTCTTCCCAAACGAATAGTTTTATATGGTAGGTGCTATCTGCATTTTTTATGTCTATTTTTTCATCAATATTGAGATTATTTGATGTGTTTGATTCAAGAATAATTGAATCCGAAGATAATAAATCTATCAGTCTATTATCATTATCATATATTCCCAAATACGCTCTCAATGTTTGCTGACTTGCAGATTGATTATACACATCTAAATCAACACCTACATAACCAGCGTTGAAGATAAGAGAATTTTCAAGACTATCCAACGCCCTTATTTCACATGTGTCATTATTCATCAGGGTAGCAAGCAAGTTGTCACTTGAATCGTAAATTTCCATAATGTCGCATTGACTTAAATCAACGCTGTCAATTACGTATCCTCCGTAACTTTTATCAAATTTTGCTTCTCGTATAATCTCGTCTATTACCTTATCATTATCATATAATACATATTTCAAATCAAGTTCAGCAGAAATATTAGAAAAATCAAACATATTTACGCTGATATTGTTTGTTATGCCATCATTTTTATACGCCTTAACATACATTTTGTCCGCATAATCCTCATCAATGTTTATGGTGAAACGACTATCAACAATATTTACTCTTTCAAATTTTGCATAGATTTCTACATCTGAAATAGCTGGGAAACGATATATGCTCTCATTAGATACAACTCCATCTTCGTTGTACCACTCTTTGAAACTGTAACCTTCATTTGCCGTAGCACTTAAAGTAACCGAATCACCTTTTGTATAAGCTCCGCCACCAACAACGGTACCATTTCCTACATAACCAATTTCAACCAGAACCTTTTCGCTATCTCCACTTATGTATTCATCCGCTTTAATTATTCCATTGTTAGAATTAAGATAGACTTCATTTTTATTGCCTGTCAAAGCGTTTGTTTGAATTTCGGGGATAAAAGTGTTTCCTGCGGTAATAGGAATTGAGTAAAAATTCAATCTTCCTGATACATTACCATTATTCACATCTTCAATCACATATGTAAATTCACCATCACCAGTAGC
>JAZQBI010000187.1:0-5530 GCA_045545635.1 Clostridia bacterium
ATGTTTCAGTCAAGACTTTTAACAAAATCGTAATTTAAGGAAAAAATCTCTGTAACCCATTGACTTTGCCAAGTAAAAGTGTTATACTGTGTGTGATTAGATAGAGGTGCGCTTTTTATCAGTATTGCAGTGCAGAGGTTCAGGACTCGTACACTGATGAGAAAGGAAAAAGCGCCGAAGTCGTGATGTACCTGATTTGCACCACCTCTGGTTGCATCGTTAACAGCGTTGTGACTGTCGCATACATGTGCTGTATTGCGGAGAGCTTCTCACATCGGGGAAGCGGCACAGCATTTGCGGAGAGCTATCTGTACCTTTTTATTATGTGTGCAGTCGGCTCTGTTGCCGGCTTTTTTAATGTAATTTTTTTACTTTGAAAGGATTGATATATTATGAAGAAGTACAACATTGCAGTGGTTGGAGCTACCGGTATGGTAGGCAGAACTTTCCTGAAAGTTCTTGAAGAGCTTCAGCTCCCTGTGGAAAACTATTACCTTATGGCTTCCAAGCGTTCTGCAGGAAGCAAGGTTGAATTTATGGGTAAGGAATACGTTGTAGAAGAGCTTACAGAAAACTCCTTTGACAAGGACATTGACATTGCTCTCTTCTCAGCAGGCGGCTCCACAAGTGAGAAGTTTGCTCCTATAGCTGCCTCCAAGGGTGTAGTTGTTATAGATAACTCCAGTGCATGGAGAATGGACCCTGAAGTTCCTCTCGTTGTTCCCGAGGTTAACCCTGACGATATCTTAAAGCACAAGGGTATTATCGCTAACCCCAACTGCTCCACAATTCAGGCTATGGTTGCATTAAAACCTCTCCATGACAAGTACAAAATCAAGAGAATCGTATATTCCACATATCAGGCAGTTTCCGGTGCAGGTCTTGCAGGCTGGCAGGATCTTGAAAACGGCTTGAAGGGCGAAGAACCCAAGAAGTTCCCCCACGCCATTGCAAACAACTGTCTTCCCCATATAGATGTTTTCCTCCCCAACGGATACACTAAGGAGGAAATGAAGATGGTTAACGAAACCATCAAAATCTTAGGTGACGATAGCCTCAGAATTACAGCTACTACAGTTCGTGTGCCTGTATTTAACAGCCACAGCGAATCCATCAATCTTGAGTTTGAAAAGCAGTTTGACCTTGATGAACTCAAAGAAGTACTTAAGAATGCACCCGGCATTGTTGTTCAGGATGATCCCGAAAACAATGTGTATCCTCTTGCTGCAAATGCCACAGGCACCAACGAAACCTATGTAGGCCGTATCCGCCGTGACGAAAGTGTGGAGAGCGGTGTTAACCTTTGGGTTGTTGCCGATAACATCAGAAAGGGAGCTGCAGCAAATGCTGTGCAGATTGCCCAGAAGCTCATTTCTTATTGGGAAAATAACTGATTTCGGAGGTAATTTATAATGAAGCCAATTGTTTTTACAGGTGCGGCAGTTGCCATCATCACCCCGTTTAATGAAGACGGCAGTGTTAACTACGATTGCTTTGGAAAGATAATAGAAGACCAGATTGCCGGCAGCACCGATGCTATCGTTGTATGCGGCACCACCGGAGAATCTGCCGCAATGCCCGACGAGGAGCATCTGTCGGTTATAGAATACTGTGTTAAGAAGGTTGCCGGCAGAGTTCCTGTAATTGCAGGTACCGGTACTAATGATACCGCACATTGCATCAGACTCAGTCAGGGTGCGGAAAAATTGGGTGCAGATGCACTTCTTCTTGTTACTCCATACTACAACAAGACCACCCAGAGAGGTCTTATTGCTCATTACACCAAGGTTGCACAGTCTGTCAGCCTTCCTATCATTCTCTACAATGTTCCATCGAGAACAGGGCTCAACATTGCACCGGAGACTCTCAAGGAGCTCTCCAAGGTGGAAAATATCGTAGCAGTTAAGGAAGCCAGCGGAAATATTTCTCAGGTTGCAAAAATTGCACAGCTCTGCGGAGACGATATGACCATTTACTCCGGTAATGACGACCAGATTATTCCTATCCTGTCCCTTGGAGGTAAAGGCGTAATTTCCGTGCTTTCCAATGTGGCACCCAAACAGACTCACGACATGATAGCAAGCTATCTTGACGGTGATGTAAAGACAGCACTCAAGCTCCAGCTCGATGCCATTGAGCTTGTCGATGCACTCTTTATTGAGGTTAATCCCATACCTGCAAAAGCAGCTATGAATATGCTTGGCTACGATGCAGGGCCACTTAGAATGCCTCTTTGTGAGATAAGTGATTCAAACAAGGAAATCCTAAGAAAAGCAATGGTAAACTACGGACTTATTAAATAATTTGCAATTATTTTGGGGGTTGATGCCCGATGCAGACATATGTTCGGTCTGCAACGGCATCTGCCCCTGATGTATATAACGGAGGAAGAATATGATAAATATTATTTTGAGCGGATGCAACGGTAAGATGGGACAGGTTATCTCCCGGCTTGTATCGGAGAGAGAAGATATAAATATTGCCTTTGGTGTTGATATAAATACAGAGGAAAAATCCGGCTACAAGGTATATCCGTCTTTTGATGAGGTTCCCGAGGGCGGAGATGTTATTATAGATTTTTCACATCCGGCGTGCTTTGACGGCATAATTAACTACTGCAGAAAGACAAAAATGCCTCTTGTTATGGCAACTACCGGACTTTCCGACGAGCAGAGGACGGCACTTGTTGACTTGTCAAAGGAGTCCGCAGTATTTTTCAGTGCCAATATGTCTCTTGGTGTAAACCTGCTTGTTAGCCTTGTAAGAAAGGCGGCGGCTCTTCTTGAGGACAGCTTTGATATAGAGATTATAGAAAAGCACCACAATCAGAAGATAGATGCTCCCAGCGGTACGGCACTTATGATAGCTGACGAAATTGCCGACAGCTTAAATAATGCTCCCGAATATGTGTACGACAGACATTGCGTACGTAAAAAGCGTTCAAAAAATGAAATCGGTATCCACGCAGTCCGCGGCGGCACCATTGTCGGTGAGCATGATGTAATCTTTGCAGGCAACGACGAGATTATAGAAATCAACCACAAGGCAATGAGCAAGGAAATCTTTGCCGTTGGTTCTCTCAAGGCGGCACAGTTCATCAAAGGAAAAACCGCAGGAATGTATAGTATGAAAGATGTTGTAAGGCTTTAATTTTGTATAAATTGTTAAAATATGTAATTTTCGCTTGTAACAGGGCGAAAAATATGTTATTATGTATATAATCTATTATAATGGTGAGAAAGGGGTTTTACTCTAATGATTTACAGTTCAGAAGTAGAAAATATGTGTGTAGTAAGACAGGGCGCAAATCACGGTCCTGCTCCTATTCCCCAGGAAGGTCTTTGGACAAAATCCAAGGAAATCAAAGACATTTCCGGTCTTACACACGGTGTGGGCTGGTGTGCTCCTCAGCAGGGTGCCTGCAAGCTTACTTTAAATGTTAAAGACGGTATCATCCAGGAGGCTCTTGTAGAAACTCTCGGTTGCTCCGGTATGACACACTCTGCCGCTATGGCATCAGAAATTCTCCCCGGAAAGACAATTCTTGAAGCTCTCAACACAGACCTTGTTTGTGATGCTATCAACACTGCAATGAGAGAGCTTTTCCTCCAGATTGTTTACGGAAGAACACAGACAGCTTTCTCTGAGGGCGGTCTCCCTGTTGGTGCAGGTCTTGAAGACCTCGGTAAGGGCTTAAGAAGTCAGGTTGGTACTATGTTCGGTACACTTGCAAAGGGCCCCAGATATCTGGAAATGGCAGAAGGCTATGTTACAAATGTTGCTCTTGACGAAGACGATGAAATTATCGGTTACAAATTCGTACACCTCGGCAAGATGATGGATATGATCAAAAAGGGTATGGATGCTAACGAAGCACTGGAAAAGGCAAGCGGTCAGTACGGCAGAGTTGACAGTGCAGCTAAGCTCATAGATCCCAGACACGAATAAGGAGGTTAGTACGATGGCTTTATTTGAAAGTTATGAAAGAAGAATTAACAATATAAACGCAGTATTAAATGCCAACGGCATTGCTTCTATTGAAGAAGCTAAGAAAATCTGCGAAGACAAGGGCATCGATCCCTATACAATCGTTAAGGATATTCAGCCTATCTGCTTTGAAAATGCTGCTTGGGCATATGTAGTAGGTGCTGCTCTTGCTATCAAGAAGGGTTGCAAGACTGCTGCTGATGCTGCAGAAGTTATCGGTGAAGGTCTTCAGGCTTTCTGTATCGACGGCTCTGTTGCAGACGACAGAAAGGTTGGTCTCGGTCACGGTAACCTTGGCGCAATGCTCTTAAGAGAAGAAACAAAGTGTTTTGCATTCCTCGCAGGTCACGAATCCTTTGCTGCTGCAGAAGGTGCTATCGGTATTGCAAAGAGCGCAAACAAGGTTCGTAAAGAACCCCTCCGTGTAATCCTCAACGGTCTCGGTAAGGATGCTGCACAGATTATCTCCAGAATCAACGGATTCACATATGTTCAGACACAGTTTGACTACGCTACAGGCGAAGTTAAGGTTATTAAGGAGAAAGCATACTCCGATGGCGAAAGAGCGAAGGTTCGTTGCTACGGTTCCGATGACGTTAGAGAAGGTGTTGCAATAATGCACCTTGAGGGCGTAGACGTTTCCATCACAGGTAACTCCACCAACCCCACAAGATTCCAGCATCCCGTTGCAGGTACCTACAAGAAGGAATGTGTTGCACAGGGTAAGAAGTACTTCTCCGTTGCTTCCGGCGGCGGTACAGGAAGAACTCTCCATCCTGACAATATGGCTGCAGGCCCTGCTTCCTACGGTATGACAGATACACTCGGAAGAATGCACTCCGACGCACAGTTCGCAGGTTCTTCCTCCGTTCCCGCCCATGTTGAAATGATGGGACTTATCGGCGCAGGTAACAACCCCATGGTTGGTATGACAGTTGCAGTTGCAGTTGCTGTTCAGGAAGCAATGAATAAATAAGGAATTTAGAGGGTTTTAAGACTTTTGAAAATTTCTTTGAATTAAAAATGTAAAACTTTTTGGTTGGACACATCATTTTAGGGTTTTTACCCATGATGTGTCCAACTTTTTTATTTAAAAACGCCAGATCAAAAGGGACAAATATCGACAGACCGCAAATAACAAAGGAAGATATACCGTCTATATTTTTGCAATATTATCCGTCTTTTAAGTCTGGCAAGTTAAATGTTTCAGAACTTGCCAGAGTGTGTGAGATGAGCCGTACAACCGTCTATAAATATGTTTCTCTTTTGGAAAAATAGATAAAATTTAAGTCAGACAATTAACATTGATATTTTATAATAATTGGTGTTAATTGTCTGGCTTTATTTGTTTTTGTTATTTACTCAAAAAAACACCTGATTCGTATTTAATAGTTTCACTTTCCGATACAACATTTCGACCATAATTGCTTGCTCTCTGTGGAGATATATCGAAATTAAAACATTCTTTTATGACTTGCGCAAGTTCTTCCTTGTTCAATGAGTCAGCATAATAAAAAATAAATTTCATGCAAGCCTCAAATGC
>JAZQBI010000188.1:0-2927 GCA_045545635.1 Clostridia bacterium
ACAACTCTGCCTTTCAACTCCTTGGCACACAGAACGACATGGCTACGATCCGACTTGTGTCATTCATCGGAAATTCCTTACCGGGAACGCACATCCAGTTGCATCCTACCGCTATTCTTTCCCTAGCTGTCTTTTTGTCCACACCGTTTTTCATATACCCTTCCGCAAGCGCCTTATCATTGCAGAATCTCGGCCATCCGTTTTTGTTTTTCAAAAGATAGTAAACAGCTTTTTGCAGAAATTCCTTATCACAGTTTTCGTGTACACGAACTGTAAGGTTACAGGATACATTTATACTGTCTGCAGCTTCCAAAATCAAATACGAAAGATGGTTAGTCATATCACGATCATTTTCGTCAACACCTGAAATCTGGTAATAATGAGGATCGATAAGCAAAAGATTTGCAATTAAAAACTTTGCAGTTTCATCGTCTAAAATCCCCTCTTTTCTATCCTTTTCATAGAATGGATATAACAAAACATCCAGCTGAAAGCCTGCACCGTCACGGGTGTAAATTCTTGAGGCACAGTTAAAAAATGCCGTCCACTGGCACACCTGCCAAAAGGTCTTTGGTGCACCATATTCTATTGCTTTACAGCTCTCAAGCATCTTTTCCAGGGTTTCCTTTATTTCAGGTCTTTCCTCTGTTAAAAGCATTTCCTCAATCTTTAAAATATGGCGTCTTACAAAATCAATAATTGCAAGAAGTACTCTTTCTTCTGCGTCATAAAAGTCCCTTTTGTCAGGATTTATTTTTCTGTACTTTTTTATTTTTTCAAGCAGACCGCCAAATCCAAGCTGGAATCCAATGGAATAGTCACAAGCAAAATGTGCATCACCATCTATGCCTGTTTGAATGTTGTACTTTTCCTGCAACGGCTTCAGGTGGTCGTAAGGGAAGCGTTGTTCGTCCCAACGTTTACTCCACTGATCTGTTGCAGAACTCATAAGCTCCATAATCTTCGGTCTTTTTTTTAACCAGTCAGGCAAATAGTGAACATCTCCCCGATAGTTTACAAGCATATCTCTCCATCTGCCACAAAGCATTTCCATAGGATCAACATAAGGCTCGTGAGCACCAATCACACGACAAAAGTTTTCCGCCATTCCGTCAAAGCCGTAAAAACTACCGTTAGAACTGTTGTACCAGGGCTCTACCTCGTAGTTTTTCGAGATTGGTACAGTACCGAAATCGTCAAGGTCGGTATAGCCGTTCTGGATACGCTTTTCATTGGTATGTTTAATTTTAGTGTTTCTCATAGACAATAATCTGTCAGCGTATGAAAGCATATCTATTCAACTCCTCCATCAATTTGTTATCAGGTACACTAAATTCATATTGTGTTATACCCAACGCCTTCTCCTTTTCTTTTCCCAAAGGGTGATAAGGCAAAAGCTCATATTGTATTACATTTTCCAGCTTATAAAGAAACTGTGATATTTCAGGGATTCCCTGGTCTATTTCCGGGATAATGGGCGTTCTTGCAATGATCGGAACCTTCAACTCGTTGAGCTTAACAAAATTATTTTTTATGTATTTATTGCTCACACCTGTATAATATTGATGAAGCTCATCATCCCATATTTTAAAATCAGCAATTACAAGATCAAACATCTTTAAAACATCCTCATAAAAGTATATAAGTGATGTTTCAACAGCACAGTGTATTTTATGCTCTTTGCAAAGAGTTATCATTTCCGCCAGAAACTCCTTCTGCATCATGGCTTCACCACCTGAAAATGTCACCCCGCCATCTTTGTAATAAAATTTATCTTGCAATATTTCTTCCATCAGTTCATCCGCGTTATAGTCTTTTCCGCAGAGAACTCTTGCATTAGAGAAGCAACCTTCCGCACATTTTTGACATCCGATGCAGTTTTTAGCATAAAACAATTCTTGTATTTCTGTAGATATGCATTCCGGATTATGACACCATTTGCACCGTAAGGGACACCCCTTAAAGAAAATCGTCGTTCTTATACCCGGACCGTCATGAAAAGATGATCGTTGTATATCTGCAATTCTGCCTGTCTTTTTCATAATTGCAACTCGCTTCGTTCTATCACTTTCAATTTAAGTTTGTGATATGGACTCTTATGAATTCTGGTGGGACTTTCATAATAAGTTATAATTACATCATTTCCCGCAAAATAGATCATAGGATAACCGTATGCATTCATCGGGCTGTTGTCCAGCTCACAAATCATTTTCCAGTTTTCACAATCAACACTTTCTGCAAGGCAGATAGGACTTCTCGGATAGTTTTGACTTGGTGCAGGAAACGAATTGTCCCAAATCGCATAAAACTTCTTTGCGTCATCATTGTATTTTAAAGTAAATGGAGCGCAAGGAGAACGTAGTGAGGAAGGCATTGCTTTATCAAAGCTTTCCCCATCGTTATTTGACACAGCATGGTACAAATATCCATACCCTGTACGCATATACATATGTATCAAACCATCAGGTCCCTGTGCTACCATAGGTTCACAAAGCTGATCAACGTCTTCTGCCGGCAACCATTCTCCATTATGCCAAGTTTCCCCTTCATCGTCTGAATAGAAACACCCGGACATGCCTGCTTTTTCGAACAGTTCTTCTTTTATATAATCCCTGGGAACATAGCATACCGGTATCAGTATTCTGCCACTGGTAGTACGCAATATTCTGTCATTCATCAAATAGAAACATTCTTCACTATCATTTATTCTTTTACCTTCATAAAAGGTACGGCCGTCATCATCTGAAAAATATGTATAAAAACTTGCGCCTCTTAATTTTTCAATTTCCGGATCCAAACTCAATCTTCGAACGATCATCATAAGTCTTGTGTCTTTTAATCTTAACAGATTAGCATTTGCAGTTCTTGAATCAATAGGAACAATCCATTCTTCAGAAATTGTACGGAAGTTATCAAAACTTTTGAAA
>JAZQBI010000189.1:0-17808 GCA_045545635.1 Clostridia bacterium
CATTGTTTTTCTGATTTTCGCTTATCAGCCATTCTTCACAAAGGGCATAATTCTTATCACTTTCCCCATATCCGTCAAGAGAAATAAATATTGCCATAGCATCGGTGTAATTGCCGTTTTCCATACTTCCCAAGGCAAGCCTGTAATCGCATTCATCCACCATATCTTCATCTCCAAGGGAGGCAAAAATTTCCCTTGCTTTATCAAATTTGCCTTCCTTGTACAGCTTCGTTGCTTCATCAGATTTATTATCATTAATTATATCCTGAGCATCGGTATTGCTGCCGGAAGCCAGTGAAAGAATGATCTTCATTGCATCTTCCTTATTACCCCCGTCGCTGAGGTTTTTGGCTTTTTGGAGAAGGGCCTCGTCCAATTCTTTTTTGACTTTTTCGTAGCCTATAGCATAAAGATTCTCAAATATTTCTATTGCAGAATCCACTTCACCGTTTTCTGCCAGATGCTCCGCCTGACGGAAATCACATTCCAAGAGCATTTCTTTTGTATCTTTGTACCAAGCTATCTCAGAAAACATCTCACGGGCTTTATCGAACTTCCCATCACGCATGTACCGCTCTGCTTTGACATAGATACCCCTCACTGCATAGTTTGCAACAAATGAAGCTACACCTACACACAGCACACCGCAGAGTACTGCTGAAATTATTATCTTCCACGGCAGAGGTTTCTTTGTATGTTCTTCAGGTTCGCTGACAACTTCCTGACGAGGGGGTTTTCTCTGATAATTGCCGTCAGCAAGAAGTCTCAATTCCTCAAGCATATCCTCAGGATAAAGGTATCTTCTCGATACACTGTATTCACAAGCCTTCAGGATAATGGCAGAGAGCAGTGCATCTGCATTTGCCGGTGCTGCAAGTCTTGTTCCGCTTGTGCGAAGCTTGTAAGCATTGGCTGCGGAATCAGAATCCATAGAATGACGGAAAGGCTCAAGACCGCCATTTAAAAGTTTGTACATAATGGTTCCGACAGAGTAGATAACGGCTACCTCTGCAATGGCACCGTCATATGCCTCAGGTGCTGTATATAGCTGAACAAGGTGAGTAAATTCGTCTGATTTTTCGGGAACTCTCTGTGGAGTTGCAGAAATCCTCACATTCCCCGACGGATATACAAATACATCTGCAGGTGTCAGCACACTGTGGTATATTCCTCGGTTTTTTTGGTCTATTACTTCTTCAAGAATTTTTATACCAAGCATTACGACGCTTGTACGGGTGGAATAGGATTCTATAACACCGGACAAGCGAACTCCCTTTTCGGAAGATGCATCAGAAATATTTTTTTTCATTTTTACCTCCGTTTTGGATAAAAACCACCACAAACACATTTCTATTCATTTTGATTATACACCCTGACAATGGTAAAATCAATAGAAAGTTAACAGGGAATGTACTTGTATTTTTTTTGTGTCTGTAGTACAATATATGTACAAAGGAGGTATTATTATGGAAAAACAAAATTCCTGGTTAAAACTTGATACAAAAAAAGTAATGGATTTCTGTGACGGTTATATGAAATATCTCGATTCGTCCAAAACAGAAAGGCAGTGCATAAAAGAAACCGTAAAGCTTGCCTCGGATGCAGGCTTCAAGCCATTTGAGGTTGGAAAAAAGCTTAACTCCGGTGATAAAATATACTTTATAAACCGCAATAAAAACATACTTCTGGCAGTTATCGGAAGTGACGATATTGAAAGCGGAGCATCCATTGTTGCCGCACACATAGACAGTCCCCGACTTGATCTCAAGCCTACACCGCTGTATGAGGATGCAAACACGGTGCTTTTTAAAACACATTATTACGGCGGAATTAAAAAGTATCAGTGGATGGCTATTCCACTGTCTGTAATCGGTGTTGCAGTAAAATCCGACGGAACTGTGATTGATATTAATATTGGTGAAGACGAAAACGATCCTGTATTTACCGTGACAGACCTTCTTCCACATCTTGCACAGGAACAGATGACAAAGAAAATGTCCGATGTATTTACAGGAGAAGACCTGAACATATTGGCAGGCTCCATCCCTTCCGATTGTGAAAAGGAGAAGTTTAAATCCAATATTATATCCATACTGAGTGAAAAATACGGCATTGAGGAATGTGATTTTGCCAGTGCGGAAATTGAAATTGTTCCTGCATACAAGGCCTCAAGTGTTGGATTTGACCGTTCTATGGTAGGTGCATACGGTCAGGACGACAGAGTTTGTGCATACACTGCACTGAAAGCTATTCTGGAAACTTCATCCCCAAAGAAAACAGCCATATGCTTTCTGGCAGATAAGGAAGAAACCGGAAGTGACGGAAACACAGGTATGCAGTCAAGGTTTTTTGAAAACTGCCTCTCGGAGATTATAATGGCACTTAAAGGTGATTACAACGAAATATACCTCAAAAGATGCCTGACATCTTCTATGTGTCTTTCCTCCGATGTTGCTGCTGCACTGGATGCAAACTACAAATCCGTTATGGAAGATATGAACAGTGCCCGTCTTGGTGAAGGTATAGCCGTGTGCAAATACACCGGTGCCAGAGGAAAAGCAGGAACATCCGATGCTAATGCAGAGTATGTAGCTCTTGTACGCAAGATATTTGACGATGCTGATGTTGACTGGCAGATGTGCGAGCTTGGAAGAGTTGACCTTGGAGGCGGCGGCACAGTTGCCAAATACATTGCTAACCTTAACGTGGATACCATTGATGTTGGTGTTGCACTGTTATCAATGCACGCACCCTTTGAAATTGCAAGTAAGGCAGATATTTATACAGCATACAAAGCATACAAAGCATTTTACGAATATAAAAAATAGTAACCAAAAAATAATATCAGCACTCAATTGTGAGTGCTGATATTTTTATGGGTTACTATTTGATTTATTATTTAAAATACTTAACACAAGCATCAAATATGCCCATATTGTAATTTCCGTCCACATTTTTGTAGAGACCGTTTGTGTATCTTTCGGTATGTCCCATCTTACCGAGAACTCTGCCGTCGGGGGATGTGATACCCTCAACTGCAAGAATTGAACCATTGGGATTGTACTGAATATCATAGGTGGGATTACCGCAAAGGTCTGCGTACTGTGTAACTATCTGTCCGTTTGCGGCAAGCTCTCTTATGAGCTCTTCGGATGCAAGGAAGCGTCCTTCGCCGTGGGAAATCGGAACAGAATAAACCTCACCGGGGTTTGTGTTTGCAAGCCAGGGAGACTTATTGGAAGCTATTCTTGTTCTTACAATCTTAGACTGATGGCGTCCTATGGTGTTGAATGTAAGTGTAGGACAGTTTTCATCAGTATCGATTATCTTACCGTAAGGAACAAGTCCAAGCTTTATAAGTGCCTGGAAACCGTTACATATACCGCACATAAGACCGTCACGGTTCTCAAGAAGGTCTGTTACGGCTTCTTTGATTTCATCATTACGGAAAAATGCGGTAATAAGCTTTGCAGAGCCGTCAGGTTCGTCACCGCCGGAGAAACCGCCGGGGATAAATATCACCTGAGAGGAACGGATTTCTTCCGCAAACTTCTTTACAGAATCGGTGATTGCAGCGGCACTTAAGTTATTGATAACAAATATGTTGCTTTCTGCTCCGGCATCGTTCATAGCACCTGCAGAATCGAATTCACAGTTGGTACCGGGGAATACGGGAATAAGAACTCTGGGTTTTGCACACTTTACAGCAGGAGCTTTTCTTGTATCTGCCATATAGCTGAATGCTTCTACCGATTTGTCCTCAAAGGGAACATTGAATTTATATACCTTTTCCAGTCTGGATTCGTATATATCATAAATTTCCTCGGCAGAAAGCTTTTCTTTTCCTTTTGCAAACTCTTCCTTTTCAGTTACGGTACCGAGAAGAACTGCACCGTCTACAGACTCAGTAGCTTCTACCACAAATGCACCATAGCAGTAGTTAAAGAGTTCCTCTGTTGTAAGGCTATCTTCAAACTCAAAGCCGAATCCGTTACCCATTGACATCTTGAGAATTGCTTCCGCAATACCGCCATATGTGGGTGTGTATGCAGAAATAACCTTGCCCTCTCTTACAAGAGAAGTAACTTTTGCAAATACGTCTTTCTGAGAATCAGCATCGGGAATCATATATGAAGTGTACTCGGGCTTAATAAGATAAACCTTGTTTCCTGCCTTTTTGAATTCGGGGGAAATGATGTTGGGAATCTTGTCTGTTGTAACAGCAAAGGAAACCAGTGTAGGCGGAACATCTATATTTTCAAAAGAACCGCTCATAGAGTCCTTACCGCCGATTGAACCTATTTCGTATTCCATCTGTGCCTTGAATGCACCGAGAATTGCCGCCATAGGCTTGCCCCATCTTGCAGATTCTGCCTTTGGTTTTTCGAAATATTCCTGGAATGTAAGATACACATCCTCAAAGGATGCACCTGTAGCAACAAGCTTGCACACAGATTCAAGCACTGCAAGATATGCACCGTGATAGGGACTCTTCTCTGTAATAAAGGGATTGTAGCCCCAGCTCATTACAGAACAGTCATCAGTGTGCTTGTCAGGAGAGGAAATCTTGTTGACCATTGCCTGAATAGGTGTTCTCTGGTGCTTTCCGCCAAAGGGCATAAGAACTGTACCCTTGCCTATTGTGGAGTCAAAACGCTCGCTCAAGCCTCTTCTTGAACATACATTAAGGTCGGAGGCAAGTGCTTTGAAGTTGTCGGAAAAGCTTCCCTCTATCTTTTTGGAGAAATCCTTTCCGCAGGGAATTTCCGCTGTTATATGCTTTTGTGCACCGTTGGAGTTCAAGAACTCTCTGGAAAGGTTTACTATCTTCTTTCCGTTCCAGTGCATTACAAAATAAGCTTCTTCCTGAACCACGGCAACCTTTGTAGCCTCAAGGTTTTCACCGTTTGCAAGCTCTATGAACTTGTCTGCATCCTTGGCTTCTACAACTACTGCCATTCTCTCCTGAGATTCGGATATGGCAAGCTCTGTACCGTCAAGACCTTCGTACTTTTTGGGAACAGCATTAAGGTCTACCACAAGACCATCTGCAAGCTCACCTATGGCAACGGAAACACCGCCTGCACCAAAGTCATTACAACGCTTTATGAGTTTGGAAGCTACAGGATTGCGGAATAATCTCTGGAGTTTTCTCTCCTCGGGAGCGTTACCTTTCTGTACTTCTGCACCGCAGCTTTCCAAGGATTCCAGAGTATGAGATTTGGAGGAGCCTGTTGCACCGCCGCAACCGTCTCTTCCGGTTCTGCCGCCAAGGAGGATTATAACATCTCCGGGGGCAGGTCTTTCACGGCGTACATTTTCTGCAGGAGCGGCTGCAATAACTGCACCGATTTCCATTCTCTTTGCCACATAGCCGTCGTGATATATTTCGTCTACCATACCGGTAGCAAGACCAATCTGATTACCGTAGGAGGAATATCCGTTTGCCGCAGTGGTAACTATCTTACGCTGAGGCAGTTTGCCCTCCATTGTGTCTGATACAGGACGGGTGGGATCTGCCGCACCTGTTACACGCATTGCCGCATATACATAGGATCTTCCGGAAAGGGGATCTCGGATTGCACCGCCTATGCAAGTTGCCGCACCGCCGAAAGGTTCAATTTCCGTAGGATGGTTGTGGGTTTCGTTCTTAAAGAGAAGAAGCCACTTTTCGGGTTTTCCGTCCATCTCCACATCAATTTTTACGGTGCAGGCATTTATTTCCTCGGATTCATCAAGCTTATCAAGTTTTCCGTTTGCACGAAGGTGCTTGACTGCAAGTGTTGCCATATCCATAAGGTTTATAGGCTTTGTTCTCTTTAAAGAGTCCCTTACAGACAGATATTCATCATATGCCGCCTGAACATTTTCGTCCTCAATCTTTACTGAATCAATTGTTGTGAGGAAGGTTGTGTGTCTGCAGTGGTCAGACCAGTATGTGTCTATCATCTTTATTTCCGTTATTGTGGGATCACGTTTTTCGGAAACGAAGTACTGCTGACAGAAGCTAAGGTCATCTATATCCATAGCAAGACCATTGTCATTTAAAAACTTTGTAAGTCCTTCCCTATCCAGTTCTATAAAACCATTCAGTGTAGCAACCTCGGAGGGCACTTCATATTTAAGCTCAAGTGTATCGTAAGCATCAAGAGATGCTTCTCTTGATTCCACGGGGTTTATTACATACTTCTTGATTTCCTCTACCTGTGCGTCGGTAAGCTTGCCTGTAAGAACATAAACCTTTGCAGTTTTAACAAGAGGTCTGTCCCCCTGAGAAATAAGCTGGATACATTCGGAAGCGGAGTTTGCTCTCTGGTCAAACTGACCGGGAAGAAATTCTACAGCAAACACTACATCATCCTTGTTGCAGGAAACACTGTCTGTCACATCATCAAGCTGAGGCTCGGAAAATACTGTGTTTTTGCAATAGTCAAAAAGCTCTTCGCTTATGTTTTCCACATCATAGCGGTTAATTATTCTTACATTTTCTATACCGCCTATACTGAGAAAACTCTTTATATCGCCCTTGAGAGAATTTGCCTCATGAGCAAGGGCTTTTTTCTTTTCTACATATACTCTGTAAACCATTATCTGATACCCTCCAATGCACGCTTGCCTATGTCCTTACGATAGTAGGCATTTTCAAAGCTTACAGTCTTTACTGTTTCGTAGGCTTTGTCAATTGCTTCCTTAAGAGTGGGAGCAGTTTCCGTAACACCGAGAACTCTTCCGCCTCCGGTTACTGTTTTGCCGTCTTTTATCTTAGCACCTGCCACATAGATATTCTTATCCTTTGGCATTGTTATTTCAAAGCCGGTTTCGTATTTGCCGGGATATCCGTCGGATGCCATAACAACACAGCATGCACTTTCATTCTTAAAGGATATATCCATATCTCCAAGCTTTTCGTCTGCTACTGCCATCATAATATCAAGAAGGTCAGTTTCAAGAAGAGGAAGAACAACCTGAGTTTCGGGATCACCAAAACGGCAGTTGTATTCTATAACCTTGGGACCCTTGGGAGTGAGCATAAGTCCGAAGTACAGACATCCTGCAAAGGTTCTGCCCTCACTGTTCATTGCGTTCATTGTGGGAAGGAAAATCTTTTCCATACATTCTGCCGCAATTTCCTCTGTGTAGTAGGGATTGGGGGCAACTGTTCCCATACCGCCGGTATTGAGTCCCTCGTCGTTATCTTTTGCCCTCTTGTGATCCATGGATGATACCATTGGAACCATAGACTTTCCATCTGTGAAGCTAAGTACTGAAACCTCAGGACCTGTTAAGAATTCCTCTATTACCACATTGCTTCCGCTTTCGCCAAACACCTTGTCAAGCATCATAGACTTAACTGCATCTTTTGCCTCTTCACGTGTACTGGCTATTATAACTCCCTTACCAAGTGCAAGTCCGTCTGCCTTGACAACAACAGGGATAGCTGCTGTATCAAGATAGGACAGTGCACTCTCCATATCAGAGAAAACCTCATACTCTGCTGTGGGAATGCCGTATTTCTTCATAAGATTTTTGGAAAATACCTTGCTTCCCTCAATTATTGCGGCATTTGCTTTAGGGCCAAAGCATTTGATACCGATTTTATTTAATGCATCTACTGCACCCAAAACCAAGGGATCATCAGGTGCAACAATTGCAAAATCAATATTATTTTCTTTGGCAAATGCTACAATGCCGTCTATATCCTTGGCACCGACATCCACACAGGTAGCATCGGCAGCTATACCGCCATTGCCGGGGAGTGCGTATATTGTTGTGACATTTGGATTTTCTTTTATTTTCTTAATGATGGCGTGTTCTCTTCCGCCACCGCCTACAACCATAATATTCATTTGTTACCTCCTGAACTGCCTATATTTTAGTGATGGAAAAGTCTCATTCCGGTCATTGCCATAGCAATGCCTCTCTTATTGCACTCTTCGATAACATTGTCATCACGGATTGAACCACCGGGCTGTACCACATAGCTTACTCCGCTCTTTGCCGCTCTTATGATGTTATCACCAAAGGGGAAGAAAGCATCAGAGCCTAATGCAACACCCTTTATCGTATCGAGATATGCTCTCTTTTCCTCTTTTGTAAATTCTTCGGGCTTTGTCTTGAAGAGCTTCTGCCACTCGCCGTCTGCAAGAAGATCCTCGCTGTCATCGGAGATATAAACATCAATTGCATTGTCCCTGTCAGGTCTCTTTACAGTATCAAGGAAAGGAAGTGCAAGAACCTTGTTGCTCTGGCGGAGATGCCAGTTGTCAGCCTTTGTACCTGCAAGTCTTGTACAGTGAATTCTGGACTGCTGACCTGCTCCAACACCGATTGCCTGACCATCCTTGGCATAACATACGGAATTGGACTGAGTATATTTGAGAGTTATGAGAGCGATTATAAGGTCTCTCTTTGCATCATCGGGAAATTCCTTATTGTCTGTAACAAGATTTTCCAGAATCGTTTCGTCTATTTTATAGTTATTTCTGCCCTGCTCAAAGGTTATGCCGTACACATCCTTGTGTTCAACAGCCTCAGGAACATAGTCGGGATCTATTTTAACTACATTGTAGGCACCTTTTTTCTTATTTTTAAGAATTTCCAGTGCTTCGGGTTCATAATCAGGCGCAATAACACCGTCGGAAACCTCACGGGCAATAAGCTTTGCAGTCATTACATCGCATTTGTCAGAAAGAGCAATCCAGTCACCAAAGGATGACATTCTGTCTGTGCCTCTTGCTCTTGCATATGCGGTAGCCAGAGGAGAATCGTCAAGTCCCGGCATATCGTCTACGAAGCAGGCTTTTTTGAGCTTTTCATCCATTTTGATGCCTACAGCCGCAGATGTGGGACTTACATGCTTGAAGCTTGTTGCCGCACACATACCGAGAGCCTCTTTGATTTCCTTTACAAGCTGCCAGCTGTTGAAAGCATCAAGAAAATTAATGTAACCGGGTCTGCCGTTTAATATCTCTATGGGGAGCTCTTTTCCGTTGGACATAAAAATCTTTGATGGCTTCTGGTTAGGGTTACAACCGTATTTTAATTCAAATTCTTTCATAGCCTGTCTCTCCTTATTTCTGATTTTTGTTTATCATTCTGTCCTCAAATGTTCCATCCTCAAGAGATACATAGCGGACATAAATGGATATTTTGTTAGCTTCGTTAAGATTGTTCCAGATGTCATTTGTAAATGCATCTATATCATTTGGAATTTCCACTCTTTCAGGTTCTCCGGTAAAAGTGGGAATGGGATTTCCGTCACAGTTGTATGTATGTATGAAATGGCCGAGTCCCTTGAGTGCCTTGTAGGAGAAGGTGTATCTGTTGCAGGCACTACCCTCTAAATCAGCACTTTTTAATATGCTCATTTTATAGGAAAAATCCTTTTCTTTAAAATTGAGTATACCGCTTATTCTTGGAGTCCAGTTGGGACCGTCGGGTTCAAATTCTCTTGTTTCCAGCGCTTCCTCAAAGGTTTTGCCATCCTTTAGAAAATCATATATTGTATCTGTCTGGTCTCCGTTTGTAACGATGAGGTGTGAACCGAGCTTTCTTACGGGTGAATAGATAATTAGTGAGGGATCCTCTACCTTTGAAGCATCAAAGGGATATATGGTGATATCATCGCCTTCGGCAGTAAAAATTCTGTTACGGCTGTTTTCACTTCTTCCCATAATGAAGTATGCAAAAACTGCATTTTTGCCGTCGGCACTCTTTCCTATAACAATACCTCTGCCAACATATGAGTTGTCCTTTACACTTAAACCCATTGTATTTGTTTCATACACATTCATTTTTTTATCTCCTATTTAATATTTCTTTTGCTACATTTTCCACAGACTGCGGAAGTATAATCCACTCTGCATTTTCCATAACTCTTCTCTGGAGAGTTTCCGCTGTGTCATCGGGATTTATTTCCACCGCCCTCTGAGCTATTATCCTGCCTCCGTCGGGGATTTCGTTTACAAAATGTACTGTGGCACCGGTAACCTTTACACCGTATTCCAAAGCGGCTTCGTGAACCTTCAGGCCGTAGAACCCCTTACCGCAAAATGACGGTATAAGCGACGGATGAACATTTATTATCCTCTCGGGGTATTTTTTCGTGAAATTCTCGGAGAGAATACACATAAATCCTGCAAGCACTATAAAATCAATCTCGTATTTGTCGATTATATCAACAATAGCTTTTTCAAAAGCTTCCTGAGAGGGCATTGCCTTTTTGTGAACAACTTCTGTGGGAATGCCGTTATTTTTAGCTCTTTCCAAAGCATAAGCATTGGGGTTTGATGCAACTACCACACTTACCTCTGCGGAATTTATTATACCGCTTTTCTGTGCATCAATAATCGCCTGAAGGTTTGTTCCTCCTCCGGAAACAAGCACGCAGACCTTTGCCTTTAGCATAAGATCACACTTTCCTCACCTTTGGTGATTTCACCAATTATGTATGCATCCTCGCCGTTTGCTTTGAGAACAGAGAGCGCCTTGTCAGCATCGTTTTTGTCTACAACTATGCTCATACCGACACCCATATTGAAGGTATTGAACATGTCTCTTTCTGGAATATCTCCCTTCTTCTGAAGAAGGTCAAATATAGGAAGAATCTTTACAGAAGCCTTGTCAATTTTTGCTGTAAAGCCATCGGGGATGCTTCTGGGAATATTTTCGTAGAAGCCGCCGCCTGTGATATGGGATACTGCCTTTACGGTAACCTCTTCAAAAAGTGCACACATAGGCTTAACATAAATTCTTGTGGGGGTAAGAAGTGTTTCGCCTATGGACTTTCCGCCAAGCTCTGCTACAGGGGATTTGATGTCTGCATTTTCCACATCAAATACCTTACGGACAAGGGAGAAGCCGTTGGAGTGAACACCGCTTGATGGAAGACCGATTATAATATCGCCCTCTTTTATTGTCTTGTTATTAAGAACCTTACTCTTGTCGACTATACCAACTGAGAATCCTGCAAGGTCATATTCATCTATTGGATAGAAACCGGGCATTTCTGCAGTTTCGCCACCAATAAGTGCTGCACCGGACTGAACACAACCGTCTGCAATACCCTTAACGATATCTGCAATCTTTTCGGGAACATTTTTACCGCAGGCAATGTAATCCAGGAAGAAAAAAGGCTTTGCACCACAGCAAATGATATCGTTTACACACATTGCCACGCAGTCAATACCTACCGTGTCGTGCTTGTCCATGATAAATGCCATCTTGAGCTTTGTGCCGACACCGTCGGTTCCGCTTACAAGAACAGGATTTGTCATCCCCCTTATATCAAGTTCAAACAAGCCGCCAAAACCGCCTATGTCAGACATTGAGCCCTGCGTCATTGTTGTTGCAATGTGCTTTTTCATAAGTTCAACTGCACGATAACCTGCAGTGATATCAACACCTGCGGCCTTATAGCTTTCACTGAAACTTTTCATTTATTATTCCTCACTCTCAGATATTTTTTTATCGTATTTTCTTTCTTTATTTTCTGTCGGAATTTCCGTAGGATAATTGTTGGTAAAGCAAGCATCACAGTAGCCGCATTTGTCGGGAACATCTATAAGTTTGCACAGATTGTCAACACTCAAAAATCCCAAAGAATCAACGCCCATTATTTTTTCCATCTCGCTGTGGGTATGGTTGCAGGCTATGAGAACATCTCTTGAGGCGATGTCCGTGCCGTAATAACAGGGGTTTAAAAATGCCGGAGCAGACGAGCGAAGGTGTACCTCTTTGGCTCCTGCTTCCCTGAGTAGTTTAACTATAACGGCACTTGTGGTTCCTCTTACTATGGAGTCATCCACAAGGACTACCCTTTTTCCTCTTACGGTATCGGCAATTACATTAAGCTTGATTTTTACCTTATCCTCACGGACATCCTGACCGGGAACGATAAAGGTTCTGCCGATGTATTTATTCTTGACGAAACCAATACCGTAGGGTATTCCGGATTCTCTTGCATAACCCATTGCGGCATCAAGTCCCGAATCGGGAACGCCGATTACCACATCTGCCTCAACAGGGTGTTCCTGGGCAAGATACTTACCTGCATTGAGTTTTGCTTTGTGAACACTCTTACCCTCTATTACAGAGTCCGGTCTTGCAAAGTAAATATATTCAAATATACAGAGTGATTTGTCGCATTTATTACAATGAGCTTTTATTTCCTTAACGCTTCCGTCATTACCGAAAACTACGATTTCGCCGGGCTCAAGTTCACGGATTAGTGTGGCACTTACAGAATCAAGTGCACAGCTTTCGGAAGCTACAACATAGGAACCGTCTGCAGTTCTTCCGTAGCAAAGAGGTCTGAAACCGTGCTTATCCCTTGCGGCAATAAGCTTTGTGGGGGACATCATTACTATGGAATATGCACCGTCTATATCCTCCATTGCTTCCTCCAGAGCCTTTTCCAGAGAGGCAGCAGCGAGTCTCTTTTTGATAACCTCATAGGCTATAATCTCAATATCACTGTTTGTATGGAAAATGGAACCCTCCAGTTCAAGATTTTTCCTGAGTTCGGAGTAATTTGTAATACTGCCGTTAAAAGCCAGAGCAGTATGACCTTTGACATGGTTTACAACCATAGGCTGTGCATTTACTCTTCCTTTGGTGTCGGCTGTTCCGTAGCGGACATGGCCCAATGCCATATTACCCATACCAAGCTTGTCCATTACCGATTTTGTAAATACATCATTTACTATACCTTCGTCACGGTGATATGCAAAAACGCCATCATCGTTAACTACTATTCCGCAACTCTCCTGTCCTCTGTGCTGCAGTGCAAAAAGTCCATAGTAAGTGCTTGCCGCAACATGACTTTTCTTTGGACTAATAATACCGAACACACCACATTCTTCATGAATTTTTGTCATAAACATCGCCGTTCCTTTCGTAAATATGGCATTTTTACCGCCTTTAGCTTTCTATAATAAAAATACAAATAAGCGGAATTATTTTCCGCTTATTTACTGATTTATGCATTATATGCTGCTTCTATTTTTGCATTTTTTTGGAGAACTGTCTTTGCTGCATTACTGCGATCTTCAACAAGCTTTGCATAAAGCTCTTCATCGGAAAGAGCAAGAATCTGAGCTGCAAGTATTGCAGCATTCTTTGCTCCGTCAACCGCAACCGTAGCCACAGGGATTCCCGATGGCATCTGTACAGTGCTGAGAAGCGCATCAAGACCGTCTAATTTTTTTGCACTTACAGGGATTCCTATAACCGGAAGAACTGTGTTAGCTGCAACTGCACCTGCAAGATGGGCTGCCATACCTGCAGCGGCTATCATTACACCAAAACCATTTTCCTTTGCCTTGGAAACAAAGTTCTTTGTTTCCTCCGGTGTACGGTGTGCCGAATACACATGCACCTCAAAGGGTATTCCAAAATCCTTAAGAGTATCTATTGCTTTTTCAACTACGGGCAGATCACTGTCGCTGCCCATTATAACTGCTACCTTTTTCAAGCAGAGCACCTCCAGAATAATATATGATATATACATAATATCATTTTTTTTATATTTGTGTCAACACAATAGGGTTAACCTTGTTGCAAAGTTACATAAATATTGTCAAATGCAGACAAATATTAAGCATCCTTACGGGGTTTGGGATTGACAATATCACGCCAATCAAGATATCCCCTGTCAAGTCCGAGAACAAGAACCTCTGCCGTAGCAACATTTGTAGCTACCGGAATGTTGTATATATCGCAAAGCTTAAGAACATTGAGAACATCAGGTTCGTATGTATTGGCAGTAAGGGGATCCCTGAAGAAGAGAACCAAATCAATTTCGTTATAAGCTATTCTTGCCGCAATCTGCTGATCGCCGCCCTGAGATCCGGAAAGGAATTTGTGCACTTCCAGTCCGGTAGCCTCTGTTATAAAAGCACCGGTGGTGCCTGTGGCTACAAGATGGTGTTTTGCAAAAATACCTTTGTAGGCAATACAAAACTGTACCATCAGTTCTTTTTTCTTGTCGTGAGCTATTAATGCAATGTTCAATTTATTTCCTTCCCTTCGCAAAATATTTGTATGCCCTGCCGCTGCGGAAAAATCCGTCTATATCATATGCAGGAACACTTTTTCCTGTTATTCTTGATGCGATATTCAAAACACAGCTGTAAAGACTTGATTCGCCAATATCTGCAGTAATACCGTCCCGGGGGATATAGTTTATATACATATCCATAGGAACAAGTCCCAGAAGAGTACATCCGATGCTGTCAATAATTACATCAACTGTCGGGTGAAGTCCGTCATCTATAAAGCGGGGAACAATTTTGTTTATTACAACAGAAACCGGCTTATCGCTTATATTCCCTGTAAATTCTTCGCAAAAACGAACCGAAACCGGAGAGGTATCTGTGATAGTAACAACTCTGTCGGCAAAGTCTGGAACCGACTCTGCCCTGCAGTCTACAAGAATGTAGTCATAGCCGGATTTTTTTAAAATCTCTCCGGCTTTTTGATAGCTGAAACCAACTTCATCATAGCCGCCCCTCACAAATCCGCTAACTTCCGGTGTGCATATATCCTCTAACCGGCAATTATCATCCAGAACATCGGAAAGTGTATATATATAGTCATTTTCTCTTCCGAGAAAAAAATCCAGAGAACAATCCTCAAAATACATATCCAATCCAAGGACCTTATATCCCATATTGGAGAGTGCATACCACAAAAGACCGCATACCGAAGTTGCACCGCATCCCCCCTTTGGAGATACAAAAGCAATTATTTCCGGCATATTTATACACCACCTTGTTATTGTAACATATTTTTTTATATTTGGCTACATTTTTTTCAATATTTTTTTAAAATTATGACAATTTATTTTTCTTTTTGTCCGGCACATCTTCCTGCTTTGCATCTATATCAAAGTATTTTTCATAAATGTCTCTGGCAATAGGTGCAAGAGCCGAACCCGAACCTGCATTTTCTATAACTACGGCAACGGCAATCTGAGGGTTTTTGTATGGGGCATAGGATGCAAATACACCGTTGGCACTACCCTTATTAACCTGTGCAGAACCTGTCTTTGAACAAACATTTATGGGGAAATCCGCAAACACTGCGGAGGATGTACCCTCACGGCTTCCAAGATACATTCCTCTTGTTACGGCTTCATAGGTTGAATCACTCATTTCCACCTTGCCGGTAACCTCAGGCTTGAACTCCTTTACAACCGAAGAATCCACCGAATTTCTGATGGTCTTGGTAAGATGAGGCTTGTAGCATGTTCCGCCGTTTGCAACGGTTGCCGTAAGGTTTGCAATCTGCAAGGGTGTAAAAAGGTTAAACGACTGTCCTATTGCCATCTGCAGGGTATCACCGGGATACCACACCTGCTGAAAAACATCCTGCTTATATTCCTCGTTGGCGAGCACACCTGCTGTTTCACCCTCTATTTCTATGCCGGTCATTTTGCCAAGGCCCATTTCGTCGGCATATTTGTATATTTTCTTTTCGCCAAGCCTTTTTCCTACTTCATAGAAATAATAGTTACAGGAATTACCTATGGCATTCTCCACATTCTGAGGTCCGTGTGTTCTGCCGTCCTGAGTCCATATCCAGCAATTAAAGGTCTGACCGTAGTGTTCGTATTTACCGTTATCCACAATGGTTTCATCGGGAGTAACTACCCCCTCTTCAAGTCCTGCTATGGCTGTTACAATTTTGAACACCGAGCCCGGAGGATATGTGCCGCTTATTGCACGGTTGAAAATAGGCTTTCCGCTGTCCTCTATAAGCTTGTCGTAATCCTTTGTGAAGTTTGCCGGATCAAAATCGGGATAGCTTGCCATGGCAAGAATTTCTCCTGTCTGAACATCAAGAACAACCACTGCACCGCCGCCTGCATCGGCACCGGCACCGTCTCCTGAGGAAAAACCTCTTGATTTGATGTTGTCAATTGTGCTTTTGAGGGATTCCTCTGCCACCTTCTGGAGTTCATAATCTATGGTAAGGATAGCATCATTCCCCGGAATGGCAGGTATCTCATAGGGAAGATATGTGTCCGTGCCTATATCCTTGGAATGATTGATTTGTCCGTCAGTACCCCTGATATAGGGCTCAAGAAATTTTTCCAGTCCGTCTTTTCCTATGATATCATTCATGCCGTAATCACGGTCTTTGAGAAGTTCATATTCTTCCTGATATATTACACCCACTCTGCCAAGCATGTGAGCACCAAGTGAGCCGTGAAGATATTGTCTGAAAGGGGAAGTAACAACATTGATATTGGAGTAATATCCGTTGTTCTCCTTAAGAACTGATACTGTTTTCATACTTACATCGCTTGCAACGGTAACCGGTGCACCATAGGCAAGACCTCTTGTTTCAAGCTCATAGCGCATGCCTACAATTTTGCGGATTTCGGAATAAGTGTATCTGGAATCCAGTTTGTACCTTAAAGCAAGATGCTTGAGAGTCTGTTTACCGTCACAAGACAAAGGGATATCATACTTTTGCTTAAACTCCCCGGCCTTTTGAGTGGCGGTCTTCTTGTCGTCGCTTTTGTATGTAAATTTGAATTTTTTTGAAGATATGGGAAGAGAATCCACATATTCATCACCGTTTTCCGACAGGAGATTAACAAGGCTTAAAAGTATGTCATTGGTTTTGTCGGCAGAGGATTCCCCATATACAACCTGAACGGAAAATCCCACACGGTTTGATATGAGAGGTCTTCCGTTTCTATCATATATGATACCCCTTGGTGCAGTTATCTCCATAGTATTTGTGAGTTTGTTTTTTGACTCGGCAAGATACATCTTTCCGTTAATCACCTGAAGAGAAAAAAGTCTCACACATACTGCACAAAGAAGAACGGTAACTACAAGCTTCATTATGAAGTTTTTATCTTTCAATCTCAATTTTAAAGTCCCCTTACTGTGTTAACACTGAGTTTCTTTGCCCATAACGATATCACAACGGTAAAGACAGCATCATAAATTGCCGTAGGCAAAACTATTCTTACCAAAGGATACCAGAAAGAAGTGTGCAGCGGTATTACATAATCTATAACAAGCATTAACGTGTGATATACCAAAGAAACTGCCAGTACCCCAAGTATCGTTGTAAGCATATTCTTGCGTATCAGTGAGCTTGCAAAATTGGAAATACCTATGCCTATATACATATAAAGAAGTGCGTTTGGTCCGATATAGCTTCCTGAGTACAAATCCACCACAAGTCCCGAAACTGCACAAAGAACTGCAGAACTCACAGGAAAATTGTACATTGAATAGCACACCGCAAAAACAAAAATCAGATCCGGTGCTATTCCGAAAATTTCTATATATCTTGCAGATGTAGTACTGAAAATGTACAAAACTGCAAGTGTAAGATACGATAATACATAATTCATAGCAAAACTCCGTTAAGCAGTTGCGTTAGTATCCGAACCCGTTTTGGGTGCGTGTTTTTTAGCCACTGCATTGTTAAAATACTCGCAAATGTGTCAGCATTAGCTCCGTTTCTGCCTCGCATTGACGCAAAAACACAGCACCGAAAATTCTTTGAACCAAAATCAAGACAAAATAGATTGTTTTTCGAGGCGGCAGGTCGTAGTAATACTGTCGTATTTCAAGACCGACAACGAAGAAAAACGGCTATTTTACTTGATTTTGGCGAGTTCGGATAGTGACGCAACTGCTTAAGCACACGGGAGTTGAACCCCGTATGCCTTAAATTTTTAAAATTTGCACACTTTTTATTTGTCGTCCTCGCAAGGCGAAAGCCTACCTTCGTCCTCCGCATAAAAATTGTACTAAATTTTATGCATTTAAGGTCGAA
>JAZQBI010000190.1:0-2053 GCA_045545635.1 Clostridia bacterium
GCCTCTTCCTGATCATGGGTTACATATATAAAGGTAATTCCGAGTTCTTTCTGCATATTCTTAAGCTCAAGCTGCATAGACTGACGAAGCTTAAGGTCAAGTGCCGCAAGAGGCTCATCAAGAAGAAGAACCGATGGCTCATTTACCAACGCACGGGCAATGGCAACTCTCTGCTGCTGACCGCCGGAAAGAGCATTGACAGATCTCTTTTCGTAGCCTTTGAGGTTTACAAGCTCAAGCATTTTGGAAACCTTTTCTTTTATTTCGTTTCCGGGAAGCTTTTTCAGTTTAAGTCCAAAGGCTACATTGTCCTCCACATTGAGATGGGGAAAAAGTGCATATTTCTGAAAAACAGTGTTTACTGTTCGTTCATAAGGAGGGACAGCAAGGATGCTCTTGCCCTCAAATATCACATCGCCTCCGTCGGGCTCTTCAAATCCTGCAATAATTCTGAGCATAGTAGACTTGCCGCAACCGCTCGGTCCCAGCAGGGTGACAAATTCGTTTTTATCTATGTAGAGATTTATATTTTTAAGAACCTCTGTATCGTCAAAGGTTTTGCATATGTTTTTAAGCTCGATAAGATGCTCCATTTCCGGACTCCTTTTGTAAAAATTAAAAATTAGGCGGAGTAGAAACCCAAAGCACGGAGGCGTTGGTTTTTCCGTTATTCTTTATATAATGCAGCTGATTGGCTTTATAGTAAAAGCTTTCGTTCTTCCTTACACGGAATTTTTCATTTCCTATATAAAGAGTTATTGCTCCCGAAAGAACAAATCCGAATTCCTCACCCTCATGAGGATCATCCTTGTAGGAAACTCCACCGGGAAGAAGCGTGATGATTATTGGCTCCATATCATGCTTCTGGGAGTTTGGAACTATCCAGTTAATAATATTTTTGTCCTCTTTGTTTTCCTTGACAAAAACATCCTCCTTGGTAAACACGACATCTGTATCTGCCGCATCATTAAAGAAATCCTTAAGGTCTGTTCCAAGGCACTGCAAAAGGTCGGACAATGTGGATATTGACGGTGAAGCCAGATCCCTTTCCACCTGAGAAATAAAGCCCTTGGAAAGCTCGCAGCGGTCTGCCAGTTCCTCCTGAGTAAGATTGTTCTTTATTCTTAATCTTTTGAGTTTGCTTCCGATTTCCATGTGCTCAAATGCCTGCCCCCAAAAAATACTCTGCAGACATTTGTCGCCCCCTTCCGGTAAATAAAAAGTTTAGTAAATGTTCTAGCACATATTATTAAGTTAAAAGTTTAGTTAAACTAAACCAAAAAGCCACGAAAATTATTATAATACTAATTATTTCATATGTCAATACCATTAAAAATATTTTCTTTGGGCTTGTTTTCTTTCCTTGACACTTTGTACTCACCGGGCGTTACTCCCATCTGTTTTTTGAACAGGCGATAACCATAGGATAAATCCGTTATTCCGGCACTTTCGCAAGCAAATCTGAATGGCAGACCTTTGTTATGCATAAGCTCGGCTATAAGCCGTATTTTCTGAGCATTTATGTACTGACAAATTGTTGTTCCCGTTTCCTTTTTGAAAACAGAGTTTAAGTATATTGAGGTTTTTCCGAGTTTGTCCGAAATGTCAGACAGGGACAGACTCTCGCTCAAATGCTCCGATATGTATTTCTTGATTTTGTAGCACAGAATGGATGATGTATGCATATTGTCAAGATATTCTGCTCTGAACTTTGCATGAACTTCCTCCAGTATGCCCACAGCACAGGCAGAAGCGGAAAATTCGCTGAGCTCCCTTGACACAGAAAGGTCGGACACTATTGAATAAAGCTGTTTTTTTACTGTTTCCGCAGTTTTGCCCGGCGGTGTAACAAAAGGCAGAATCAAACCCTCAAACTCCGGCGGAATATCTTCTTTTTTCTTTGCAACCGCCATCGAAAAATCCGATATGAGCTGCACGGTACAATGGGAATGATGGCATTTTTCTTTTGTTTTCATAGAAAACCGGAGAGGTCTCAAAAGAACAAATACACTGCCTACGGGAGCAAGCATTGTTTCTTCTCCTAGGGTAATCT
>JAZQBI010000191.1:0-20235 GCA_045545635.1 Clostridia bacterium
CATGGATTGTACACAAAATCATCTTTAGATTGTGGATAGACAACCCAAAGAGGCTTTGATATAATAATCATATGTTAGATTGCTCAGGAGGAGGGAACAGGAGTGGAAAAATTAAATGTCGTTATTGTAGATGATAATATAATTGCTCTTGAAAGCATGGAGAAGCTGATGCCCTGGGCGGAAATTGGTTATAATTTGTGCGGAGTTTTTTCCTGCGGTGATGATGCTTTAGAGTTTTTGAAGGGAAACAGGGTGGATGTAATTATTACAGACATATGTATGCCTAAACCAAATGGTTTGGATATAGCAGATATTTGCTGGAATAAATACCCTGAAATAAGAATTATTATGGTAAGTGCATACAGGAAATTTGAGTATGCACAAAAAGCATTGCGGTACGGAAATGTTGTTGACTATCTCACAAAGCCGTTGAATTACAAACGACTCACGGAGCAACTCAGTAAGATGTTTTCTGCTTCAAATAAGAATGTGTCTGCATTTTCTTCCGATAACGATGTTGATATGCGTGTACAATTCTTTTCCAACATTCTGTGCGGAAATGTTCTCGAAATTAGCGAAGTGACCTCCGAATTGAAGCGACTTGGAATCGATATGGATTTGGAAAAGACACCCTGCACAATGGTTGTTTTTCATATAAAGGACTTTCAAACATTTCTCGGGAAGCATGAAAAATATAATTCCGAACAGATATATCGTGCTCTGGCATCATTGTACCCGTTTTCAACTATTGATGGTTTTTTTTCTCTTGCACTTTACTCATACAGCAATGTGGTGTGGCTTATATTGCATCGCAATCATAATGTTCAGACTGCAATGGAAAAATTCCAGAATTCTATGATAGAGAATTTTTCTTCCGTTTTCAACATGGAAATAGAGGTGGTTCTTTGCCGTAAAACCACGCTTGCCAAGCTGATATCTGACCGCGGTGCAAATGATATTAAGGAAAACAGTGTGGCAGATGACTCTGTAATTGATATTGTAAATAAATATGTTCATGAGCACTTAAGTGAGCAGTTATCTTTGGAAAAGGTGGCAAGGCAGGTGTTTATGAGTCCTGTTTATTTCAGTGCTTATTTCAAAGACAAAACCGGCAAAAAGTTTTTAGATTACCTTACTTCCGTGAGGATGGAAAAGGCAGCAGAGCTTATTATGGATGAAGAAACACCAATGTCTATATTGGATATTTGTGATGTTATAGGTTACAATTACAAGGGATATTTCTTTAAAAAATTCAAGGAATATTTCGGTGTTACTCCTGCTCAATACAAAAATGCAAGAAAAGAAGAAAACAAAAGCTAAAAATTATGTTATAATGAGGGTAAAAAATGGAATTTGGGTATATTAAACCGTCAGAGGAAGGTATATCATCCAAACAAATCAAAAAGTACCTTGGATAAGCACAGCCCCTGCAGATAATATAAGAGAGTAAGATTTGTGCTTAATTATGCTAAGGTTGACGGAGTACAGCTATTGTCGGAGGAATACAAGAGATATGCCGCTACAAATGGACAGTAAGTAAGACTGAACAATAATTTATTAAGAAACTACCGAATGATATTGTGAAATTTTGTGATAATTTCTTTCAGTATCATTCGGTAGTTTTGTGTTTTCAATAGAATTTCCGCAATTATCTTTCTTTAAATAGTGTACCAAATACCTTGAGATAGTTTATTGAAGGGATTGATTTTATACGATAAAATATAAGTAACGAAGCTGCTTAGTAGAAGGTTCGTTGATTTACTTGAAAATACATTGCCGGAGAGTGAATAAGTGTGAAAACAGAAGAGTTTGGTATTATAGCAGATGGACAGACAATCGAAACTCAAAAAATTCAGCAAGCAATTGACAACTGTGCAGAAAACGGAGAGGTGCTTGTATTCACTTCAGGAGTATACAAGACCGGAACGCTGTTTCTTAGAGATAATTCCAGAATAATTTTGGAAAAGGGTGCGGAGATTTCCGGCATACCGAATCTTGAGCATTTTTCAAACTATGGCGGCACCTTCGTTGATGCAGTCGGCATCATACGCGGAAAGGCATTACTGGTTGCAAATAATGTCAAAAACATAGAGCTTTCCGGTAACGGTAAAATCTGCGGAAACGGTGGCTTGTATGAGAAAAAGTTCAAGGAAAAACCTTTTTTGGTACGCTTTGTAAATTGCGAGGGCATACGAGTTTCCGGTGTTACTATGACGGAGTCAATATCGTGGTGTTTTCATATAGACAAGTGCAAAGATGTACATGTGGACTCAATCAAGATTTACAATCGTTGCAGCGGAAATAATGACGGCATAGATATCGATTCCTCGGAGAATGTTCTTATAGAAAATTGCGATGTGTCGAGTGAAGACGATGCAATATGTTTAAAGTCGACATCACGCAGAATTTGCAAAAATATCTGTATAAAAAACTGCCGTGTTTCATCCGATTGTGCGGGTTTCAAGATTGGAACAGAGTCAGTAGGCGATTTTGAAAATGTTACATGCGAGGATTGTGAGTTTTATGATGTGTATGCATGTGGAATTAAAATAACTCCTGCAGATGGTGCCGTTGTGCGAAATGTAAAGATAAAAAATGTTAAAATGACAAACTGCACCGGTCCAATATTTGTTTCAGCAAGCTTGCGAAACAGAGCGTATGCAGGAGAAAGCAGGTCAACACCATCGGGAATAATAAACCTTGAGATAGAAAATCTCAAGGCAGATGTAATAAAGGGTAAACCCAAGGGAAGCTACATGGTCGAAATAGACGGCGGTAAGCCGACTGATTCTGAAGAGTATCTTAATACATTGTATGATTACAATGGATGGTGTGAAGGTCTTGGCGGCATTATAATATCAGGTTCAACGAAGTCATATGCGGAAAATATTATTTTCAAAAATCTCGATATAAATCTGCCGGGCGGATTTAAAGACGACAATCACAAATTCAAGGTTCGTGAAATGGGTTTTTTGTATCCTGAGTATCATCGTCTTGATCCTGTTCCTGCAAAGGGTATATATGTAAGGCACGCTCAAAATGTCACCTTTGAAAATATAAGGCTTACATACAAAGAGGAAGATATAAGGCAGGAAATTTTTACAGAAGATGCCAAAAACGTAAGAATTTTATAAACAGAGTTCAAATTTCTAAAATATCTATTGACAGGAAGGTAGTAAGTTATGAATCAAATTATCAAAATAGGAATTGTAGGAGTTATGAGAGGCGACTTTGCAGCTAATGCTGTGCTTCAGATGCAGGATGAAGCTGAGATAGTTGCGTTTTGTGATAAAAACGAAAAGGAGCTTAACTACAGACGCAAGAAATTTCCCAATGCAAAATTCTTTACTGATTTTGATGAATTTCTCGAAACGGAAATGGACGCCGTGGTGCTTTGCAATTACTTTCATGAGCATGCAGAGCTTGCAATGAAGGCAATGAACAAGGGAGTAGCGGTTCTTAGTGAAACTACCGCGGCACCATCACTTGGAGCATGTCTTGATCTTGTAGAGTGTGCCGAGAGAAACAATGCAAAATATATGCTTGCGGTTAACTGCATATACTTCAAGGCGTTTACCGATATGAGAAAGAGGATAGCAAGCAAGGAATACGGCAATGTGGTTTTTGCCGATGCTGAGTATTCTCATGCAGCTTCGTGGGATTGGACAGCAGAAAAGGTTGATGTTGAAAACATAACCCATTGGAGACAGATTATGCCTGCGTGCTATTACAATATGCACACATTGGGACCACTTATGTTTCTTACAGGTACAATGCCGAAAAAAGTCATAGGCAAAGCAGTGAGAGGAATAAGAAACAGTTATGCGACAGATACGATAAAGAGTTTTTCTTTAGTCGAAATGGATGATGGCTCGGTATTCAACACAACAGGTTGCGACGCATGCGGTACAACGGGCAGATGGTTTCGTGTGGCTTGTGAATGTGGCAATTTTGAAACAAAAAGGGATGACGAAACTCCAACATCTTTTATAGAAACAGGTCATCGTTACAATGACCAGCGGATTCTGTTTCCGGATTGGGATTATCCCGAGGATGCTACATACGAAGACAAATACTTTATAAACAAAAAGGCAGAAAATTCAGGTCATGGTGGCATAGATTTTTTTGTTGTGTATCATTTTCTCAGGTATTTAAGAGGTGAGGAAGATGCGTATTTTGATGTTTATCGTGCGACCGCACTTTCTGCAGCAGGAATTTTGTCATGGTGCAGTACAATAGAAAACAGCGTTCAGCTTGATATACCGGATTTCAAAGATAAAATTGCAAGAGAAAAAGTGCGTGGCGACTATCGTACACCTATTGGAATGAATAGTTCTGAAAGGAGTCTTCCCTATGCTATCGGTGATGTGCAACCGTCGGTGTCTACCGAAATGTCTAATGCCAAGAGAACAAAGGGAAGCACAACGAGTTTATAAGTATTTGTGAGTGTTTTAACGATACAAAGGCACAAAATACGCACCCCAAACAGGTTCGATATTAATATACTGTGCAAAATAGAAAGGTGATGTAATAAAATGGCTAAACAAAAAATCATAGGAAGGACAGACATAAAAGCCCCCAAGCTGAAAAGAAAAGGCAATATTGATAATTTTCAGCTTTGTACTTTGGCAATTCTGCCTTTGGTACTTGTGTTTGTTTTTTGTTATCTTCCTATGTGCGGTATAATAATTGCTTTCAAGGATTACAACTATGCAGACGGAATTTTTGGTTGTCCATGGAGCGGATTTGAAAATTTTGAATTGCTTCTTACTTCAAATGTTTTTGCAAGAATAACCAAAAACACGCTTCTTAACAACACTATTATGATTTTGGTAGGAACTTTTGCTTCGGTGCTTGTTGCTTTGTCGCTTTTCAAGCTTCGCAGCAGAAATGCAACCAAAGTGTACCAGACCGTGTTTATTACACCACATTTTCTTTCGTGGGTTGTAGTGGCATATATGGCATATTCTATATTGCATCCCATCAATGGTAGTTTAAATGGACTTCTTGTTGCACTTGGCTTTGATAAGGTAGATTGGTATTCAAAACCGGAGGCATGGCCGACAATACTTACGACTGCCTTTGTATGGAAACATGTCGGTATGGATTCGGTGCTCTATTATGCAACGCTTATGAGCGTGGATACCTCGATGGTGGAAGCTGCACAGGTTGATGGTGCAAACAGAAGACAGGTTGACAGATACATTATGATTCCTTGCCTTGCAGGCATTATGTGCTTGCAGCTTATACTCAAGGTTGGCGGTATATTCAGAGCAGATTTTGGTTTGTTCTATCAGGTACCACGAAATGTCGGTGCATTGTACAGCACAACAGATGTTATTGATACATACATTTTCCGTGCAATGAGAGTGGATGGTGATATGGGAGTCTCTGCCGCAACAGGACTTTTGCAGTCGGTTGTCGGCTTCGTACTTGTTCTGTTTACAAATTATATTGTAGGCAAGATAGATGAAGAAAAAACATTACTGTAAGGAGGATTATAATGAAGAAATTAAAAGAACTTCAATTAGGAAGAAATTTGAGTTTCATAGCTTTGAGTATTCTCATTATATACCCTCTGCTTATGGTTCTTGCAATATCGCTTTCTAACGAAGCAGATGTTTCAAAATACGGTTATTTGTTGATTCCCAAGAGGATTGACTTTGCGGCATATGAATATGTATTTCAAAATCCAATCAAGGTTTTAAATGCATATAAGGTAACAGCTATTTTTTCATTTGCTACAATGGTTCTCGGAGTACTTCTTATGACTATGGTGGCATATCCTTTGTCAACCAAGTGGTTTAAGCCAAGAAAATATGTCAATTTTTATTTGTATTTCACAATGCTGTTTTCGGGCGGTATGGTGCCATCTTACATACTTATAACAAGATATCTCCAGTTGGATGATACAATCTGGGTGTATATTCTTCCGTCGCTTATAAGTCCATGGTATGTTTTTATGATAAGAACCTTCTTTGCAGCTTTGCCGGAGGAAATGCTCGAAGCTGTCAAAATAGACGGTGGCAGCCAGTATACCTTGTATTTCAGATTTGTAATTCCGCTTTCAAAACCGGTTATAGCAACAATAAGCCTGTTTATGTTTTTGGCAAAGTGGAATGACTGGTCAACACCTATGCTTTATATAAATGACAGTGAACTGTTCAGTTTGCAGTATCTTTTGCAGGATATTATGCAAAACATTGCTCTTATACAAAGTGGAACAGATCAGGCATCCTTACTTCTCAATATGGAGGAGATTCCCACAGAGACGGTGAGGATGGCTATGGCAATAATTGTTGCAGGCCCCGCACTTCTTATATTTCCGTTTTTCCAGAAGTATTTTGTAAAAGGTCTTACGGTAGGTAGTGTAAAGGGTTAATATATAAAAAATTAAAGGAGGAAAAAGAAATGAAGTTAAAGAAATTATTGGTACTTTTAATGGTAGGTGTGATACTTGTTCTCACATCAGCGTGCGATAAGGGAAAGGGGGATGCTGACGAAGGCATAACTCTTACTTGGCTTGTACCGGGTGAGGAACAAGCTGACACTGCACTTGTCCTTGAAGAAGCAAACAAAATTATTGAGCCTGCAATCGGCGCAAAACTCAATATTGAATTTATAAGCTCATCTTCGTTTTCCGAGAAACTTAAGATGAGTATGGCATCCGGCGGAAATTTTGATTTATGCTTTACTTCCAATTGGCTTAATCCATTTGAAAACGCTGCAACAAATGGCGGATACTATGACATTACAAATATGATTAGCGATGAACTCAAGGCAGTAATGCCGGATAAAGTTTGGGAAGCTGCAAAAATCAAAGGAAAGCTCTACGCAGTACCGAATAATCAGGTTATGTTTTCCAGAATGGCAGTCGGCGTAAGAACAGATCTTATAGAAAAGTATGATTTTGATCTTAGCAAGATTAAAAAAATGGATGATATTGAGCCTATTTTAGAAGTTATCAAGAAAAATGAGCCTGATCTTTATCCCTACAATGCAAGACACGGTTCAAAGCTGTGGTTCTGGGATAAATACACCAATATTGGTATTGACTGGATATGTGTTGATAACAAGACAAACAAGGTGTTTAAGACATACGAAACAAAGGAATATAAATATGCAGAAGCAAAGCTCAGAGACTGGTACAAAAAAGGCTATATCCGTGCTGATTTTGCAAGTGCAGAAAGAGACAACAATGTAACAGATGTTCAGCAGGGTAAATATGCAGTTATAACAAACTCATGGAAACCCGGTATGGAAGAGCTCCTTACAGGTGTCCACTATACATATCAGCCGATAACAGAAGCAAGGTTTGGTACTCCCACTGCTGCTATGACAGCTATAAGTGCTACTTGTAAGTATCCCGAAAAGGCAATGGAACTCATTACTCTTATGAATACAAATGTAGAATTATATAATCTCATTTGCTATGGTATAGAAGGTAAGCATTATACTTTAAATGAAGAAAATAAGATAGTACTTAACAAAACATCAGGATACAAGCCTCAGGGCGACTGGAAGTACGGCAATCAGTTCAATGCATATCTCACTGAGGGTCTGGCTGATGATGTATGGACAGAGACAGAGCGCATGAATGAAGAAGCTGCTGTATATCCCATATCAACTTTCAGATTTGATGATGAAAATGTAGACAAAGAGTATTCTCAGGTAGTTGCGGTAGTTGATGAATATGCAGATTCCATTACCGTTAAGGATGTTGCAGAATACGAAAGAAAAAGGAATAGGTCCTTGGAAGAAAGTGGCTTCCAAAAGGTATTTGAAGAAGTTAAAAAGCAAGTGGCAGAACATGTGAAAAATCAGTAAAAAGGAAGTAAGCAATGATAAAAAAGACAATTTGGATATTGGCTGTTGCAATTGTTTTGTTCAGTGGCATGACCTCTTTTGCTGCAGACACACAGACTATTTATGTATCTCCGGACGGCAGTGATTATGAATACGGAACTATCGAAAGACCTCTCAAAACTCTGGAAGGTGCACGAAAAAAGATATTGGAGCTCAAAGAGGAAGGTAAAACCGTTACGGAGGTAATATTCCGCGGTGGAGAATATCGAATGCGTAAGACTAATTTTACAAGTCAAGATTCCGGCACGGAAACTATGCCTGTTGTATATAAGGCTTATGATGGTGAAAAAGTTATTTTCAAGGGTTCGGTAGAATTGAGCTTTTCGTCGACAGTTGATATTTCTGCAGATGTTGCAAACAGATTAAAGTCTGGTGTCAGGGACAAAATTCTCTGTATAGAACTTGGCAAGCAGGGTATAACAGACAGCGAAATTTCCGATGCAACCGAAAAAAATGCTTACAACACCGTGTATATGAATGGAGTGGAGGGAAGTCTTGCCCAGTGGCCCAACGGTAGCCGTTATGCTCGTTACGGTATAGTGGATGGAGGCACCAAGTCTTTTACTTATACTGACGATGAACCGAACAGATGGCAGATAGATGAAAATGCATGGATTATGGCGTATGCAAACTATGATTATGCAAGAATGACTGCGACCATTACAGACATAGATACGGCAAATAACATTATTACGGTAAACGCTGATGCCCCGTACAATTTTTCCAACCCGTATACAAAGAGATGGAAGATATACAATCTCATAGAAGAGCTTGATACTCCTGGTGAATTCTACATAGACAAGGACAAAAAGCTTCTCTACATATATCCTATAGAGGGTTTAAACACTCTTGAACTGTCTGTAGAGGATAATACCATGTTGTATCTTGAGGGTGTGTCAAATGTTACCTTTTCCGGCATAACATTTTGTCAATCGGCAAGAAATGCCGTAGACATGAAAGATATAGTAAATGTTGATTTTGTCGGTTGTACATTTCAAAACATTGCAAACAGAGCCATACACGCAGTAGGAAGTCAGGCGATATCAACCGGTAAGGGTGTAAACGCAAGCGCTCTTGGCTTTATAAGTAATGATGCATCCTACAAGATGGATATAAGGAATTGTACCTTCAGCAATATAGGCTCACTTGCAGTCTGCACTCACGGCGGAAATCCTGATAAGCTTATACCGTCGGAGAATATTATTGAAAACAATGTTTTTACTATGATAAGCAGTCGTTCCATTGATTATGGAGCAGTACGGCTTTCCGGTTGCGGAAATACATTCCGTAACAACCTTATAACTCATTGTGACGGTGCGGCAATTATGTTTGGCGGTAACAACCATCTCATAGAAAAAAATGAAATATGTGATGTAATCCGCGATGTCGGAGATGCCGGTGCAATTTATTGCGGAAAAAATCAGCTTCAAAGAGGAACAACCATTCAGTATAATTACATTCACGATATTCAGCCGCTTGATCCCGATATGAATGGCGGAACCGTAGGCATATATATGGATGATGCCCAGCAGGGAAATATAATTACCAAAAACATCATATATAATGTAAGTCTTGGCTACAATTCCAATGGTGGCGGAGCAATGAAGGTAACAAACAATGTTATGATTAACTGCGAAAAGCCGTGGAATTGGCATGATGCATGGGGTGGTAACAGTGATACTGTTGTAAACACAATGTTTGACTATACCAATCACAGTGACACATTGTCGCAGCTTGAGGCATCTATTCCCAATAAGGATATATATTATGAAGCATATCCCGAACTCAAAAAGTGGATAGAAACCAAAGCAAACCCCAAAAAAGATAATCTGTACAGCAAAAATCTTTCGGTAGGTCCTTATCTCGGTGTTGTCAAGGCACAGGATGCAAAATATTCGGTATTTTCAACAACCGAGGGTAAAACGAATGACAATATGGCTGTCACTGCAACGGATGAGTTTGTTAATCCCAAAAGCCACGATTACAGACTCGTATCCGGTTTTTATCTTTCAAAGCTCCTTGAGGGAAGCTTAACTGATGCCAATTTTGATATAAGTGATGTCGGTTTGCAACGGGCGGTAGATTTCAGTGGTGCTGACTATTGCATTAAGTACCCTGCAGACGGAAGCGAAATTACCGATTTGAACTTTGAATGGCAGAATGCTTTCGGAGCCAATAAATATATTGTGGAGTTTTTTGAGGACGACTCCTTTACCGAGCCGGTTTTGACAAAGGAAACTCCATACAATTATCTTGACCTTGCAGATACCGAACTCAAAAACGGTACAGAGTATTATTGGAGAATAACTGCGGTAAGTAACTCCGCAAGGCTTTCCGGTAAATGGACAGGAAGCAGTGCAAACGGATGCTTCACCTTGAGTAAATAACAAAGGGGGAAACTCTATGAAAGCAAAAAGAATAATTGGTTTGTTGCTCGCATTTACAATGATTTGGGGTATCTACCCGATAACATTTGCAGCAGAGACAGACTACACAGATTATGTAAAAAGCGATACAATACCCGGACATATATTCCGAAACATGGATGTAACATATTTTAATGTATCCTACAACGGAAGTAACACTACCCCATATACATCGTACTTGTATGTTGATGCGCTCAAAACACATGTAATACAGGTCACCTACGCCGAGGGCAAGAACCTCAGCAGCGCAATACCGGTATACGGCGGAGCGGTTAACCTCTATGTTCCGAGCAGTACGACAAATCCCGGAACAATGCTGGAAGAGGGCAAGAACTATGTTGTTATGGTAGATGTGCAAAATGCCGCACCCGAGGTTAATGTAGAACCGATATTTGCGGTGGATTTGTATCCGTCAACCGGATATATGAAGGGAACCCACGATTATGCATATACGACCGTAACCGCCACAGGCGACGAGTGGGAGACATTCAAGACCACCCTTACTGCAGGAACATCAGGAACCAGTGCTTCGTATGTTTGCTACGGTATATTAAATCCGACAGCGGGAGGCTGGTATTCCGACAATGGACTGGAATCACCTCCTGTGGGTACCAAGGTTAACTTTAAGGCTACCACTGCATATATTGCAGAAGAGATTGCCTTTGATATTTCGGTTACAAACCTTACCGAAACTGAGATTTCTGCAGGCGACACAATAGAGCTTCAGGCTGAGGTTCTCAACCAGATTGAAGAAAAGGGTAAGCTTAGTCAGAACTTCACATGGTTGGCTCTTAACAAGGACAGAACAGAAATTGATACAGACATAACCATAGAAGCAGGCGGTGATGGCACTGCCATCGTTAATGTGCCTGTCACCAAGACTCCGGGAGATTATGTAATCCTTGCAAAGTCCGAGGATTACGATGGTTTCCAAAAGGGAATTGACATAAAGGTCAAAAAGCCTGTTATAAAGGATACTCCCGATGGTACAGATCCGATACATCATATTAAGTTGGATGTAACCGATGGCAAAACTACAATGGGTGTATTCGGTTCATTGACACTCAAGGCGAGCCTTGTTGACAGTATCAACGAAATCGGAACAAATGTTCAGAGCTTTGACTGGTATGTTTTAAATGAAGAAAGAACTGATAAAATAACCGATAATATAATCATAACAACCTCGGATGATACGACAGAGGCAGTTCTGACATTTGATACCGCCATAGAGGAAGGCAATTACTACATAGTAGCAGAATCAACAGCTGAAGAATCACTCGCTATGCGTAAGAGTATTGGATTTACCATAGACAAATCCGGAGACATTGAAAACATCGCAGAAAGCTTCGCATCGTTTGAGGAAGAAAATATTGCAAACAAGCTTCCGCAATATGCAGAAATTCTGGAGATTACATCTGATATTGTGACAAATGCGGATGCAACAGAAACTTCAAAGCTTATTAAAGCAAATGTATCGGAGCAGTCGCTTGAAGATAAGGACTCCATTGCCGAATACATTGTAAGGATGGCGGCAATGTCGCTTTACAACACCAATCCAAACAATGTTTCTCTCTATAATGAAGCCGGTGAGTTTTCCATTGCAGAACTAAAGCTCGAAGACAAAATTACCTCAGATATTTTGAATATATATAAGGAGCTTATGAGCAATAACGGAAGACTTAATATGCAATCACTGCTGACAAAGGGAGGTCATTCCTCATACAGTAAATTTGTCGATACCGTACAAGAAGCAATTATCCTGCATGCGATAGCCTATCCCAATGTTCTTGGTGTGGGTTATCTGGAAAGCATTATGACAGAGGATAATCTCAAAGAAATTGGAATTGAGGATTCTGTTGCTGCTATATACGGTAAGTTGTCCGATGATGTAGGAAAGCCCGCATTCAATGAGTCGGTTGCAAGAAAACTTATAACAAAGAACCAACTTGTTTTGGAACTCAAGGATGCTCTTGAGAAAGACGAAGAGGACAAAGAGGACGAAAAAGGTGGCTCCACAAGCACAAGAGGTAATCGCAAAGACTATGGAAGCAGCGTTACCATTAAGAAAGAGCTCAAGGAGGCCACACCTGTTGTAAAGACCTTTGATGATGTTCCTGAAGGACACTGGGCACATGCAGATATCTATTTCCTTAAGGAACTTGGGGTAATAGATGGTGTTACCGCCAATAGATTTGCTCCCGACAACAATGTTACAAGAGAGCAGTTTCTCAAGCTTGTTTTGGAAGCATTTAAGATAAACAGCGGAACTACAGACATAGTCTTCAGCGATGCCGTAAAGGATGCGTGGTATGAAGATTATCTTAAGATTGGTGTGTCAAACGGAATTATTACGGGCAATGGTGACGGAACATTTGGTGTAGGAAAAAACGTTACCAGGCAGGATGCTTGTGTTATTATGGCAAGAGCTATGGGCATAAATGTCGAGATGTATGAACAAGCCGATTTTCTGGACGCAGATACAATTGACAATTATGCAATAAATGCGGTTTCTTCTCTTGTGGAATATACAATAATAAATGGCTTTCCGGACAAGACCTTTGGTCCACGTCTTGGATGTACAAGGGCTGAGGCGGCAACCATGATTGCAAAGGCAATCACAATCTTGAATTCTATGAAAGTGAGCGAGGAGTGATAAAGCATGAAAAAAATCATAACATTTTTATTGTTGTTTTCAATGCTGGCAAGCTCTTTTGCAGTTGCTGCTTCTGAGCAGACTGCAGAGACAAAGGCATTCTATGATGCAGAAAAATTACTGTTTGCTCTTGATGTATTAGATAAAGACAATTACAATCCCCAAAAAACAATTTCCAGAGCAGAATTCGCCGGAATAATTGCCGGTATATTGACCGATGATGTTGCTGACGAAAGTGCACTGGATTATGCATTTGATTCCGACGGAGATTTTAGCGAAGAAAAAATCTTCGACGATGTTGATTCAACACTCAAGGAGTATGAAGCCATTAATACAGTGTACCAATACGGCTACATGGTTGGTATTTCCGACACTTGCTTCGGACCGAATTTTGATATTACAAAAGGTGCAGTAATCAAGGTCCTCGTAAATATGCTCGGTTATTCAGCACTCGCAGAGGTAAAAGGTGGCTATCCTGCAGGTTATATGGAAGTTGCAAAAACCATCAAGCTTACAAGCGATGTGACCGCAGTGGCAAACGACTTTATAACTTATGGCGAGCTTTCCAAAATACTCTCTAATGCTATGGAAATATATATTCTTGATGAAGCAAGCCTTTCGAATGATTCGTGGACATACGAAAAAAACAATGAGACCTTTATGAAAAGATTTCTTGATTTAGAGAAGATAGAGGGCAAGGTTACCGACAATGGACTTACCACCTATTACGGAAAGTCAGCAGTCGGCAACGACTACGCTGTCATTGATGACTTCAAAGTAAAGATTGGCAGTTGCGTCAGTGTTCGTTCTATGCTTGGAAGAGAAGTTGATGCGTACTATACCATAGACAATGATGTGATAGGTACTTTGGTATATGTTTCTACAATTGACACTGTTCATCGCTTTGATTCCAAGGATTTTTACAGCTACGGACAAGGAAGATTAAAATATACAGATTCTAACGGCAGAGTGATAAGTGTTTCTGTGAGTGCCAATGCGGCAGTTGTGTACAACAACAAGGTTCTTAAGCAATACACCAAGGATATTTTTGAATTTCCCTATGGTGATGTAACGCTCATTAGTTCAAAGGGCGGTTCCTCCTGTGATGTTATTATTATTCGTGACTATCTGGTAGGAAAGGTAAAAAAGACCGAAGATACTCGTCTGTATACCGAAACAATCTACAAGAGTATGTCCGGTATAAAGACTTTGGATTTTGATGCCGATTCTGTTGAAGAGGCTTTTGCATATGATGCAAACGGAAATGAAATAAAAGTTACCGACATAAAAGCTGGCGATGTTATCAGTGTGTTAAAAAGCAAGGATGGAAGCTGTCTTGAGGTCGTGGTAAGCGATAGAGTGCCCATTGAGATTACAGCTTCAAGCAGCATAAAAACCAACGATACCATAGAACTTTTTACAGGCACAGAGGTGTACACCATTAAAGATGAATCAGACCTTGTAACTACATTGGATATAAAAAACGGAAGTAATTATGTACTTTATTTTGATTTCAAGGGCAATTTGGCATATGTATCGAACGGAGGAACTCAGGACAGCTACAAAAAAGCATTTGTTACAAATGTAGGTAAAACCAACTCGTCCTTTGATGAACTCTATGCAATAAAGCTTTATACCGAAGACGGCGTTCTTCTGGAATTTGAAATCGGTCAAAAAATCAAGTTCAACGGATCATCCGAGGATACAAAGGATGTGTTTAGCTCACTCCAAAACGCAATAGGTGAGCTGGTGCTCTATGATTTGGATGATTCAACAGGCAAAATCGTGACATCGATTACCATGCCTTTGGAATTCGGTAAGCCGGATAACGACCACAGAGGCTGGTATTATCTCGCACCAAGAACAATAATAACAAAGCCCGATGAGTGGACGGAAGACGAGTGGAATACCTACAAGAAAGACAACGAAACCGGATATACCATAAATGGTAATAGTTTTGGAAATCTGTTTTTCTATTCCTCCGGCAATGTTAAATGTTTTACCATACCGACACTTGCGAGCGATTATGATAACGAAAGAATGTTTTCTGTTCAATCAATGGAAAACAAAGACCGCAGATTGCTTATGAATGCATATGCCTCAGACAAGAATGCACTTGTTCCAGAGGCGATAGCGTATTCTACCGGCAAGGTCAATGCTTCCAATCTTGACTTGACAACGGCATTTCTTATAGAAAAAATCACAAAAACGGTAAATTCGGAAGGTGACAATGTAACCAGACTCCACGGCTATCGTCTCACACAGGAAACAGTTGGTACAGCAAATGTGTTAACACTTGATTACACAGAGGACACAGTCTTTGTTGATACAGATGACAGCCAGGAATCCATACCTGTTACTATGGATCCCGCAAATCCCGGATATGATACAAAAGGCAGACCTGCAAGCATAAGCTTGCTTGAACCGGGCGATATTGTAAGATACAACATCAACGCATTAAATGAACTCAATTCCATCGGGATTTGCTATGATTACAGCGAGAACAAGGGTTATCCCATGGGCGGAATTTCCGGCGCTCGTTACTGGGGCGGTCTCTACGAGGGATATGCACTCTTTACAAACGATGGTATGATGCGTATGTCAACGGTACTTCCGCACACTCTCACGGAAACCGAACTTTCCGATCCTGCATATATGAAGAATATTGCAAATATGGTAACCTGCAGGGTAGAGGGAAGAGCAGTTTTTGTAGTAGAGGAATCACCAAGAGGTGTCAGCATAAGAAAAGGCACAATAGACGATATAATGACCTATGATGATACGGGAGCTCTTGGCGAGTATGACAAGATAGTTGTACCGGCGTATCTTGCCATTACCGAAGGTGTAGTAATATATAAGAAATAGGCTAAGTATAAAGAAAGAGGAATGATATGAAAAAAATAATTTCTTTATTGATAGTAATGCTTATATCCTGCGGTATGGTAATTGTTACACCGGCACTGGAAGAAAATGTGCTATATGTTTCGACACAGGGCAGTGATGATGCGGTAGGAACACCCGAGGCACCGCTAAAAACCCTTGACGGTGCCAGAAAAAGAGTAAGAGAACTTAAGGAAAATGGAATAAGTGTTTCGGAGGTTATCTTTCGCGGCGGTGATTACTACACAAGAAAGGTGAACTTTGATGAAGGTGACTCTGGCACAAAGGAAAACCCAATAGTATACAGAGCCTATGAAGGCGAAACAGTTCGTTTCAAAGGCTCAGTACCGCTTGATATATCTAATGCAACTGCGGTAACTGATGCGCAGACGCTTGCTCTTTTGCGTGACGGAGCAAAGAGCAAAGTGATTGTTCTTGACCTTGCGGAGCAGGGGCTGACCGCAAACGATATGTATGATTTTTCTGGTGTCGGCACAGGCTTTGACTCTCTTACCAAAACAGGTGGTTACAACTATCTGTACATAGATGATTACATTTGCGATATTGCTCAATGGCCCAACGGACCTCAATATGCAATTTTCGAAGCCACAAATTCTCTAAATTACTTCAAGTATCTTGACGAGGAGCCAAACCGCTGGACAACAGCAAAACACGCTTGGATTCGTGCCTATGCATCAAATGACTATTCGTGTATTGAGGCAACGCCGATTACAAGTATTGATACAGTAAACAAATATGTATACACAGACGGAAATACGGGTTATTCGTACAAAAACCCCTGGTCCAAGAGGTGGAAGGTATATAACCTCATAGAAGAGCTTGATATGCCCGGCGAATTCTATATTGATCTGGACAAAATGCTTCTCTACATTTATCCGCCGTATTCAATAAAGGATTCCAAAATCGAGATGGCAGTAGAGAACGATGCAATTCTCAAAATTAACAAGCTCTCCAATGTTACCTTTTCGGGACTTGAATTTACACAGTCAAGATACCACGGAGTCGATATGAGAGACACGGTCAATGTGGATTTTGTTGATTGCAAATTCAAAAACATAGAGGGAATTGGTTTAAATGCAACAGGCTCGGCACGAATCGTAACGGGTGATTTGCATGTGCTTACCAATTCATATGGCAGTAATGATGCCTGCTATGATATGAATATACGAGGCTGTGTGTTCGATACCATAGGAAGCTCTGCAATAAACGCCGGTGGCGGAAACTACGATACACTCACACCATCGGGCAATATCATCGAGGACAACTTCATCACCGCGGCAAATATGAGGGTTATCAACAGACAGGCATTGCAGGCTTATGGTGTAGGCGGTACGGTTCGCAACAATATCGTTACCCATTCTCGAAAGCACGCCCTCAATGTTGGTGGAAACAACAATGTATATGAGCGCAACGAGTTCTATGATGTTCTGCGTGAAACTGCGGATGCGGGAGCTGTGTATCAGGGTAACAATCAGCTTCAGCGAGGCAACATAATAAGACAGAACTTTCTGCACACACTCGAGGCGGCAGATCCTTCGCTTATCGCAGGTGTTGTAGGTATCTATATGGATGATAATCAGCACGGAAACACGATAGAGCAGAACATAATCGTGGGTGCGGAAATCGGTATGAACTCAAACGGCGGCGGTGCGATGAATTGGATCGGAAACACCGTAATAGATTCACCAAAGCCATGGAACTGGCATGATGCATGGGGCGGTGACGATCCCATCTCTACAAACACAATGTTTGAGAGAGAGAACCACAGTAACACACTCGAACTTTTACGCAGTGAGATTATGTATCCTGAGCTGTATTTTAAAACATATCCGATTCTTAAGGAATGGGTGGAAACGGGCAAGAACCCTAAATATTTCAATGTATTCAGCGGTAACCTTTCGGTAGGTGACGGCAAGGGCAGGATTGCTGCTCAGGATGCCAAGTACGCAACCTTCTCCACAACTTTTGGAGTGGATAATGACAGTCTGGAGATTCCCTCTACCGATGCATTTGTTGACCCCGATAACAAGGATTATCGTCTAAAGAGCGAATCCGAATTGGCAAAGAAGATGCCTCGCGTGTTAAACGACACCTTCGATATAGAAAATATCGGGCTTATAAATGATATTGAGTTGGATGCTTCTTCTTCACCATTCAGACTTCTTTATCCGCACAACGGTTCCACAGTTTCTGCCAAGGATCTTGAATTATACTGGCAGGAGGCTTTTGGTGCCAATGCATACAAGGTAATTATAGCTACGGATCCCGAGTTTAAGAATATTGTCAAAGAGGACACATCGAAAATCAATATATACAAGTTTACCGACACCACTCCAAATACCGAGTATTATTGGAAGGTCGAAGCCATCAACAGTTCGAGAGATCTGGCATCGCAGTGGGAGAATGTCGGTGGAATCGGAAACTTTGTTGTAGGTTTGTACTCGGCACTTGACAAAACAAACCTCAATATCGCAGTAGAACAGGCAAACAAAACCATGAGTATCTCAAACGAGGGTACAGAGGTTGGAACCTTCAAGTTTGGAACTGCAGAACGCCTCAGAAACTATATTTCAAAGACTATGACACTCGCAGGACTGCGTGGCGGCAATTACAGTCAGGAAAAGCTCAATGAGAGAGTAGACTACATAACTAATTATTATCTTGACAAAAGTCTTTTTAACAGCGGTTATCTCAATCTGGTAAAGGTTACTAACAAGGATATGTGGACAGGTACCGTCAGCGGCGGTGATGATTCCATAGAAAATATAGGATCAAAGGCTTACAACTATGTTGGAACAAAGAACTTTGGTATGGCATCGGGCACCATAATATATTGCTTTGATGCAGCATTTGACTTGCCCGGCGACCAAAATACAACAACAGGAATGTTGAGCCTTGGTATGAACAAATTTACAAATCAGGTTTCCTATACCGCAGCCAATAAGGGGTATTACCTTATAATCAAGAATCATCTTGTCGAACTTCAGCGTACCACGGGAAGCAAAAACGGTGTTCTTGCAGTAAAAGAGAATTACCACCTGACCGACGGCAATAAGCACAAGATGATGTATGGTGTTATAAACACCGCAGGCGGTTGTATGATACTCCTTGTAGTAGATGGTGAGGTTATATTTGAGTACTATGATGTAAGTGCCGATGAGCAGTCGGCAGAGAACATGGAATTCCTTACCAATACCTACAAAGAGGATTGCTATGTCAAGCTCTACGAAGCAGGACAGACACCTTCACAGGAGGAGTTTACAAAGCTTGTCAAAAACGCAGAGTATAAGACTGCACAAGCTGCCGTTGAGGCTCTCAACACTGAAACCATCAGCTTCTTAAAGCCGGGTTGCGGAGTGGTTATTACACAAAGCGGTGCAGTAGATGTATCTTATGCAAAGCCGGAACTAAAGGATAACACCATTATGGTTCCTGCAAAGCTTATCACAAAGCTTTATGGTGGAAGCGAAACTCTGTCTGATAGCGGTGTTGTACTTGATATAGACGGTAATGTGATGGAATTCACAGAGAACCACGATAGATTTACATTTGGCGGCACCTCTCAAAAAGTAGCATACAAGCCGTATTACAAAAACGGACACCTTATGATACCGCTTGAGGATGTGGCAAAGGTTCTTAAATTTGAGTATATGTATGATGATATGAGCGAAATGGCAATTTTCAACAATTCATCAGCTATACATAATGTCAATCAGTCAAATGAGCTTGGAAGAGTTTCAAAATGTGTTTCAAAGCTTTCGGAATATGGCGAAAACATTGATATAAGCTTTGAAAATGTAAGCCTTTTTAATTAGTTTTTATTTGGTATAACCAAAAAATATATAATATATTTAAAGGAGAGAATTTTATGAAAGCAAAAAGTTTTAAAAGAGTCATTAGTCTCTTGCTTGTATTCGGAATGCTCGTTCTCGGCATCCCAACAGTATTTGCAGAGACACCGAATTATGAGGACTCCAAGGCTGAGATGCCTTCTCACATTTTCGCAGGCAGGGATGTAACTAATTTTAATATATCCTATAACGGAAGTAACAGCACACCGTATACATCCTATGTGTTGGATGAGAAGCTTGGAACACATGTTCTTCAGGTTACATATCCTTCAGAAAAAACCTTGAGTACGGATATGCCTGTATACGGTGGAGCAAATAAAGCACATTCTGACAAAACATTCCAATCCGGTAAAAACTATGTAATCATGGTAGAGGCACAAAATGCTGCTCCCGAAACAAATCCCGAACCAATATTTGCAGTGGATTTATACCCTGAAACAGGCTATATGACAGGTACACATGATTATGATTATTGGACTGTAACTGCCAGCGGTGATGAATGGCAAACCTTCAAGACAACACTTACAGCAGGTGTAAC
>JAZQBI010000192.1:0-3351 GCA_045545635.1 Clostridia bacterium
CTTATCCATTATATCGTATTCGCTATTGATATCCTTAATATCATTTTCACCGCACTTAATAATTTCCGACGCTGTTATTCCGACTCTTTTTGATAGCCTTAAAACATTCTTTTCATTTTGAGTAATCTCGGTTCCAAAATATGCCGTATAACATTTTGCAAAAGGAACTCCCTGCACAAAATACAAATATGCCATACTCTTAAGCTTGTCCGCAAGAGCAAATCTCACAGGTCTTATCTTAAGCTTTCCAATAAGACCGTACAAAGCATCTGCTGCCAGGTAATCTGTTCCGGATACGACCAAGCCTCTGGTTTCAAGTCTTCTTAGAGTCTGCTCAAATGTCGTATCGTTAAAGATTCTGTTTTTTGTCTTTTTTCTGCTGTACTCTTTTTCGAGTGCATCCTTAACTAAGAAGTTCCAGTGAAGACTTCCCCAGATAATAAGTTCATCAATACTCATCTGATATTCAGAATTCTCAATTACAATAATCGGAATTTTTGTTCCGTTTTCATTTTTTGTTATCATTCTTCCTAATGCTGTGTAGTAAGTTACCATATTTATTCCTCCGTTTCTCTTTCTAATATATTCTTACGAAAGAAAAACAAAAAGCGCAACAAATAAATTTTAAATATTTATCCTCTTACCAGCTCTACAAAGTCATTTTCGCATAATAAAAGTTTTTTCGCTTTACTCATCCAGCTCCTTACAGAGTTTGACGGAACATTAAACATGCACGCAATTTCCTCCCCGCTATATCCTTCAAGCTTCAGCTCAAGTGCCTCAAAACCGCGCACTGTTGTTTTGGCTGTGCATTTATCCTTAGCATTTTGTATGTATTTCTTTACCATATCATTTGTAATTCTTGTAAGGACCTCATTTTCAGTATCGTTTTCTGATGCCAGAAAATCCATAAGATTAGTTTCATCCTCACTTTCGAAACAAGCGTCGTTAAGAGATACCTTTTCTATGTTTCTGTTTTTCTCTCTACGATATTTATCAATCATCGCATTTATAATCACTGTATTTGCAAAGGTGATAAACTGTGTACTTCCGTCGTACTTATTTGCTTTATTGCAAAGTGTAAGATATGCCGTCTGACGGTAATCTTCAAAATCGCACGCCGGGACATTAAATTTTATTGCCAGCGACTTGATTGTAACTTCAAGCTTATCCATATTTTCTTCAATCAGCCTTTTATCTTTTTCACTCATCATATTCCTTTCCTCCGTTTTATGTATTAACCGGAATTTCAATATGGTTATTCCTGAGAAGTTCTTTTGCCTTTGTCATCAGCTGATCACATCTGTAATCGGAGAAAAATCCGATGTGCCCCTCATCCTTTGGAAGTCCCATAAAATATTCCATCCATCTGTACGCCTCTTTCTTACTCATTATGTTTTCTTTCCAGATCAGGTCAAATATTTTGTGTGCCCTGATTCGTTTATTCCTCAGCTCACCTGTTGCCAGAGAGCCTCTTGGAATTTTTGTTCCTTTGTGTGTGCTTACATATGCATCGCACTGCGGATAATTGGAACATACATAAAGCCACTCTCCTTTTGCTCTGTCTCCGTGCACATATTTATCTTCACGAAGAACTGCATTGGCTCCACAGTACGGACATGTAATCCTCTTTACTTTCTTTTCTTTTTTCATTCTTTTTCTATGCCTCCTTTTTTGTTAAAGCGTCTTATTACGCCTTACGCATATATTTTAAAAAGATTTTCAAATTTTTTAAATATACTTTCAGAAGATAACTGTTTAAATATGTGTCAGTTTCCCTGTAGATTGCCAAAAAGCAGGGAATTTTTCCCTATAACTGAAGATATCTCTTATCAAATACACGTATCCGGACAATCTTTAAAAACGATTTGAGTGAGCTGCAAAAAAGGACATCCGATGTCTTCGGATGTGTGTTTTTTTATAAATCTCTCAAAAAGACATTTGAATTTTGCATTGCTTATTTCACAAAGGCATTCGCTTTTATCAATAATGGTTGCAAAAATAAAATTTGCATCAGTTACTGCTATAAATGTCGGATTGCCGTCTGCATCAAAGCTTACAAGTATGTCATCACAGCTCGATTCTTTTTTATGCTTGCATACACTGCAGGTAATATAGATACTGTTTCTCCAGTTGCCGTTTATATTGCTGATAAATTTGCCTATGTTCGTATAATTTGTATAGCATTTTGCCATTTATGTTCACCTCCGAATATTAAAAAGCGGCGAAGAGGTTTTGCTCCCTCCCCGCCGCCAAGCTTTAAATCGACTGCTTGATAATCTTAGTTATAATTCCGGTTACATTTCCGTATTCCGGATTTATTCTCGTAATTACAAAGCTTACGATATCTCCCTTGCCGGGAGTGCGTCTGTCATAATTTGTATGAGCCATAGCATTGACTCCTATCTTGAGCCTGATGTAAGCAACACCATTTCTCATATTTGTAACTTCACCGATGTACTTATTCTGAACCTGACATTTTTTAAGATTTTCCATAGAAACATTTGTCGTAATGCTCTTTACATCAGCAACAATTCTTAAATTATCAATGCTGTCACCTTTCAGCTCTTTTATAAGTACATTAAGCTTGTCGCCGACATGGAATTTGTCAGATACATTGGGAAGCCAGTCCCAGCTGAGTTCAGATGCAGCAAGAGTTGTCTCAACGCCGAATAATTCTACTCTTGCAACAAGCTGTGTTACACCGATTATTCGTCCCTCAACAATTCTGCCTTCTCTTACCTGTGGCAAACCGTCGCTCAAAGGAGTAAGATAAAACTTTTCTCTTTTACGCATCATTGCGTCCTGTCGGCTTGCAACAACACTGCCGTTCTTTTTATCCATCCCCTTAATCATGACATCAATTTCTGCACCAAGCATTGTGTTACATACACGCTCAAGTCTTTCGGAAAGTGTGTAGCCTTCGCCTCTCTCTTCAGAAAGATTAATCATCATCTCTGTCATAGGAACAAGAATTCTCTGGTCCTTGTAATAAGTAACCACAACATTACCCGCGAGCTGAGTTCTTTCAATACCGGTTACCGTAACGGGAAGAATACGTCTCGATCTGTAATATGTAACGAGTTCATTCCACAGAGTTTCAAACTCGTCATCCTCCTGTTCTTCTTCATCAAGTCTGATTTTCAGAACACCCAGATCAAGTTTTTTCGTTTCTTTGACCGGTTCCTGTTCCTCATAATCAGGTATGGACTCAGCAGCAGTTGTTTCTTCAGATGCAGGTTCTTCGTTTACATTCACATCCTGTGAAGAGTCTTTAACGTCTTCCTTATCCGGTTTGGGAACTTCACCGGTTTCTGCATCATTCTGTACTACTTCTGATGCAGGACTGAT
>JAZQBI010000193.1:0-2360 GCA_045545635.1 Clostridia bacterium
CCACAGTGTCACCTGAGAGTATATATCTTCATGACAGATCGATTGTGTTTGAAGAAATCAATGCCGAGAAAACTCTGAAATGTATAGTAATTCCCGAAGATGCAGTTACACCAGAAATCACCTTTGTAAGTGAGGATGAAAGCATAGCAAAATTCGACGGAGATTCTCTGATATCTGTCGCTGAGGGGGAAACCGCTGTTTATGCAATTATCGATGGTACCGACATAAGGAGTGAAGCCATTTCGGTCAAAGTGATTTGCAAACAGAATGATAACTTTCAAACGGAAGAAGATTCTGAAACTGCAAAATCCGAGGAAGAATTGGAAGAACCCATTGAAAATAAGGATGTTCTAAACGAGGAAATTGTCGAAAAAGCGGAGCAGAAGAAAGATTTCAAGGAGGCGGTACAGGAGAAAGTTCCGGAAGAGGCGGCACATAAGCAACCTGACGAAGAAGTAACATCCAAGAAAGCCGATAAGGAAGCTGAAACGGAGAAAGTTTCCGGGGAATCAACAAAGGAAAATATTGCAAATACACCCCCTGTCCCAAGTAATTCTGCAGGAAATTCTGAAATCGTGTATATAGGGGAAACAGGAAATAAGTATCACTATGCGAGTTGCAGTACTTTGAAAAACGGGGCATACCCAATTTCTCTCAGCGAAGCACTTGCACAGGGTAGAGAAGCTTGTAAAAGATGTCATTAAATTGTTAACCAATAAAACACAATATTAATTAAACTAAAAAAAGAAGGTCAAACGAATTGGTAATCAGTTCGTTTGTCCTTCTTTTTATATACATATAGGCAGTTCTTCAATGATTTTGCATATTCAAGCAAGAATAAAAATCTGTGAGTTATACTCTATAAGTGTCTTGCGACAAGTTTTTTTGTGATGAAAATTTTTGGCGAAGCAAAAAAATGACAAATGGCTTGTAAAAACATATTAAATATGATATACTAAATTTGCTACACAAATTAACAATGTATTGGAGAGACCTCTATATTTTTATGTATAGGGATTATTTCCTGTTACATCTGTCAAAAATGAATTTGTAAAAAATGCAAATTCCACTTGGCGGATGTAGGAGTTTTCTTCTCATTGTTAAGATTTGTGTAGCAACAATCGGGGTTTGCGTTTTTTGTGCGTGACTTCGGTTGAGGTTACGCACTTTTTAATTTATGAGAACGATAAGGAGGGTATTTGATATATTTTTCGTTAATGAGTGGTGTGACAATAATTGGAAAAAGTTATAAAAGGAGTGCATAAATATGGCTTTACCGGACAAGGTAAAAGGTAATGTAGAAGATAACGTTGATAATTTATATGTTATGAAACCACACATAATAAATTCCAAGATTATTTTGCCGGTTTTGATTTTGTTAGTTTTACTTATTGCTACTACCGGATGTTCGTCCTCAACAGAGGATGAAATTTTGTTGTCTGATGCTGAATCGGTTACAAGTGAAATAATAATCACAAAACAAGATGAAGAAACGCAAACAATTGCTAAAGAAGTCCAAGAGGATATTGATGAAAATTCATTGAAAGAAAAACAAGATGAAGTTGCTGAAGAAACAGCACAGAAGAAAGCTGCCGAGGAAGCAGCACAGAAGAAAGCCGCCGAGGAAGCAGCACAAAAGAAAGCTGCCGAGGAAGTGGCACAGAAAAAAGCCGCCGAGAAAGCGGCAAAATCAAGTGAAAAGCAGATGAATCCTGTTTCAAGTAATTCTGCAGGAAATTCTGAAACTGTGTATATAGGGGAGACAGGAAGTAAATATCACCATGCTAGCTGCAGGACATTAAAAAACGGGGCATATCCCATTTCTCTCAGCGAAGCACTTGCACAGGGTAGAACAAGTTGTGGTGTCTGTTACAGGTGATATAGCCTTATAATAAAAATTAAAAGAAAAAGACAAACGAATCGGTAATCGGTTTCTTTGTCCTTCTTTCATAGTATACATATGATTTTTTTGCCCTTCTTTACGGCATATTCATAAGCAATGTGTGTTCCGCTCCGTGATTGATAATCGGGCGAATTATTTTCTGGTAAATAGTCGGGATTGTAATATACAACACATATATCGGATTTGTCTATGAGCTCATAATTTTGTTCAATATAAACAGCTTTTCCTGCATTGACTGCACGGGTGGAAAAATATGTTTCATCACAAAATTGCGGAGGAAAAGCTTTCTCTGCAAAAAGGGGACAAGCTTGTTATTACAGGCGGTGCCATGACGGGAGAATCGGGCAATACAAATCTTATTAAAATTGAAGAAATATAATAATATGAAAAAAAGATTCAAAATACTACCGGCTATACTCATATTTCTGTTTTTATCATTTGTGACAAGCCTGATATA